>JBEAXT010000227.1:0-3865 GCA_041159695.1 Pseudomonadota bacterium | reverse complement strand
TCGGCAAACGCGCGATCCGTCTCGAGACGGCTCACCGTCGAGCGGGTCGGCGCTGCGCTGGCATCAACGGATGACAACGATGTCGCAAGATGACCGTCGACCAACACCACGCGCTCGTAGCCCTCGAGCGGAGCGGGCAGTGCAGCGGCCACTCGTGCGAGGGCATCCTCGGACGGCGCGGCCGAGGGCTCGAAGCGCGCACGAGCGAGGCCGCGAAGATTCGCGTACTTCCAGTTCTCGTCGCGAGCGGTCGGCAGATTGACGGACGGCGCAGTCATGAGGGTTCGCTTGGGCCTTAGGCGGCGTCGTTGAGCAGCCAGTCGTAACCCCGGGCCTCGAGCTCGCGAGCGAGCTCCGGACCGCCGCTGCGGATGATCTTGCCGCGCGCAAGTACGTGAACCCGATCGGGCTTGATGTAATCGAGCAGGCGTTGATAGTGCGTGACGAGCACGATCGCACGATCCGGTGAGCGCAGCGTATTCACGCCGTTCGCCACGACCTTGAGGGCATCGATGTCGAGACCGGAGTCGGTTTCGTCGAGTAGCGCGAGAGTCGGTTCGAGTACGAGCATCTGCAAAATCTCATTACGTTTTTTCTCGCCACCCGAAAAGCCTTCATTGACACCGCGCGACAGGAACGACTCGTCCATCTGCATGACTTTCATCTTCTCGCGAACGAGCGTCAGAAATTCGAAGGCGTCGACTTCAGGGAGACCGCGGTGCTTGCGCGCCGCATTAAGTGCCGCCTTCAGCAGGTAGACGTTATTCACGCCCGGGATCTCGACCGGATACTGGAACCCAAGGAAAAGACCGCGTTGCGCTCGAGCCTCGGGTTCGAGTGCGAGCAGATTTTCTCCGTGATAGGTCACGCTGCCGCCGGTCACCTCGTAGCCGGGTCGCCCGGCGAGCGTGTAGGCGAGGGTGCTCTTGCCGGAGCCATTCGGCCCCATGATGGCGTGCACTTCGCCTGCGGGGACCTCAAGGTTGAGTCCATCGAGAACCTTGCGGGCACCGACGGAGGTTCGCAGATCTTTGATGCTGAGCATGAGTTGGGATCCGGTCATGGAAGTCTCCTCGAGTACGGACTCAGCCGACAGCGCCTTCGAGGCTCACGGCGAGCAGGTTCTGCGCTTCGACGGCGAACTCCATCGGTAATTCCTTGAAGACGCTCTTGCAGAAACCGTTGATGATCATGTTGACGGCATCTTCTTCACTGATGCCGCGCTGCAGGCAGTAGAACAGCTGGTCTTCGCTAATACGCGACGTGGAAGCCTCGTGTTCGACCGTAGCCGACGGGTTCTTCACCTCGACGTAAGGGAAGGTATGCGCGCCGCAGCGCTCGCCCATCAGTAGTGAGTCGCACTGCGTGAAATTTCGGGCGCCGTGAGCCGTCGGCAGTATTTTCACGAGCCCGCGGTAGGTGTTTTGTCCGCGTCCTGCCGAGATACCCTTCGAAACGATGGTGCTGCGGGTGTTCGCGCCCACGTGGATCATCTTGGTGCCGGTATCTGCTTGCTGACAGTGATTGGCGAGGGCCACCGAGTAAAACTCGCCGACCGAGTTCTCACCGCGCAATACGCAGCTCGGGTACTTCCAAGTGATCGCCGAGCCGGTCTCAACCTGCGTCCACGAAATCTTGGCATTGCGGCCGCGACACTCCCCACGCTTGGTGACGAAGTTGTAGATGCCGCCGACGCCGTTCTCATCGCCGGGATACCAGTTCTGAACGGTTGAATATTTGATCTCGGCGTCGTCCATGGCGACGAGCTCGACGACCGCCGCATGCAGCTGGTTTTCGTCGCGCATCGGCGCGGTACAGCCTTCGAGGTAGCTGACGTGGCTGCCTTCGTCGGCTACGATCAGCGTGCGCTCGAACTGTCCGGTCTTGGCTGCGTTGATGCGGAAATAGGTCGAGAGCTCCATCGGGCAACGCACGCCCTTCGGGATGTAGACGAACGAGCCGTCCGAGAAGACGGCCGAGTTCAGACAGGCGTAGAAGTTGTCGGTATGCGGGACGACGCTGCCGAGATACTGCTCGAGGAGTTCCGGATGCTTTTGCACGGCGTCGGAGAACGAACAGAAAATGACGCCCGCTTTTTCGAGTCGATCTTTGAACGTGGTGGCCACCGATACGCTGTCGAACACGGCATCGACCGCGACGCCCGCGAGTCGCGCCCGCTCGTGCAGCGGAACGCCGAGTTTCTCGTAGGTTTCGAGAAGTTTCGGATCGACCTCGTCCAGGCTCTTCGGTCCGTCGGTCTTCGCCTTAGGCGCCGAGTAATACGAGATCCCCTGATAGTCGACCGGGTTGAAGCGAACGTGCGCCCAAGTGGGCTCACGCATCGTGAGCCAATGTCGGAAGGCCTTCAGACGCCACTCGGTCAAAAATTGGGGTTCGCGTTTGATCCGGGAAATCGCACGCACGACATCTTCGTCGAGGCCTGGAGGGAGGCTTTCGGATTCGATGTCGGTGACGAAACCGTGCTGGTAACCGCGGCCGACGAGATCTTGCAGTTGCGCGTTGTCAGTCATGGGGTATTAGGTCTCAGCGGAGTTCTGACGTCGCAGGGCCGCTGCGGCACGACCGCCGATGACGGGGTTCAGTTCGCGTTCGAAGCCGCGGAACTCGAAATCTTTGGTGTCGAGTCCGGCGAGCTGGGCGAGGCTTACGTCGTACAGCGAGCGACGGATGGCGAGATTGACCCGCTGCCAAGCCTGACCCACGCCGCAGGTGGTTTCGATTTCGCACTGACCGCGACCCGCCGAGCAGTCGGTCACCGCGACCGGCCCCTCGAGCACATCCAAAATCGCCGCCGCCGAGATGGCCTGCGCGGGTCGCGCGAGGGAGTAACCCCCGTGCAGTCCGCGCGTTGAGCGGACGAGTCCGCCGCGCTGCAGGATCTTCAGCACCTTGCTCACGGTGGGCATACCGATACGCGTCCGCTCAGCAAGAGCGGGGGCACTCAGACACGCCTCGGGGTCTCGGGCAAGAGCGGCCAGGAGCACGGTGGCGTAGTCGGTCATTCGGGAGATGCGAATCATAAACGGGACCATTTTAGTCCAGATTAAAAATTTCTGCATTGAGGTAAACTCGCGCCCCTTCTCGCGGGTCTCAGGGATGACATGACATCGCCGGTCGTCAAAGTCAGCGGTTTGGACTACGAAGTCGGCGGTCGGTCGATCTTCAAAGGTCTCGATTTTGAGGCCGCACCCGGCCGCATTACGGCCGTCATGGGTCCGAGCGGTACGGGCAAGACCACGCTCCTGCGGCTCATCACGGGGCAGTCGAACCCGACCCGGGGCCGAGTGGAAGTCTTCGGTCAGGACGTGGCCCAACTCGATAAACCGGGGCTCTACGCGCTGCGTCGCCGCATGGGAATGCTTTTCCAGAATGGCGCGCTGCTCACTGACCTGGATGTCTTTGAGAACGTCGCCTTCCCCGTCCGCGAGAACGCGCAACTGCCCGAAGCGGTGTTGCGTCAGCTCGTACTCACTAAGCTGCACTCGGTCGGTCTTCGGGGTGCCGCCAAGCTGATGCCTTCCGAGCTTTCGGGTGGCATGGCGCGACGCGTCGCGCTCGCGCGGGCGACGGTCATGGACCCTGAGCTGCTCATTTACGACGAACCCTTTGTGGGTCTCGACCCCATATCGATGGGCGTGATCGTGCGCTTGATCCGCGAGCTTAACGAGGCACTCGGTATCACGAGCATCGTCGTCTCGCACGATGTCGGCGAGCTGTCGACCATCGCTCATTACAGCTACTTGCTCTCTGGGGGCCGTGCCGTCGCCTCGGGAACTCCCGACGAATTGCGCGCGAGCCCGCTCGAAGTGGTGCGCCAATTCATGAGCGGTCAGGCGGATGGTCC
>JBEAXT010000143.1:0-29917 GCA_041159695.1 Pseudomonadota bacterium | reverse complement strand
CTATCTGCTTAAGCAGGAATATTGGAAGGACGTGAAGTAATCGGCGGATCCGGTCATCGCGCGCTTCCTCGCGTGAGGATGATCCCTTGACCGGATCCCGCAAACCCCGTCGCCCGTATCTACTGCGGGCGATGCATCAATGGATGACCGACAGCGGGCTCACGCCGCATCTCGTGGTGGATGCGACCGCACAAGGCGTTGAAGTTCCTGTCGCTCACTTGCGCGAGGGTCGTATCGTGCTCAACGCGAGCTACGACGCAACGCGGCACCTCGATATCGGCGACGAGTGGATCAGTTTCGAAGCGCGATTTTCGGGCGTGCCGCGACTGCTGCGATTTCCAGCCGCCGCGGTGCAGGGGATCTATGCGCGGGAGACCGGTGAGGGCTTGATGTTCCCGCCGGGCGAGGACGATGCGCCGCCGGAGTCACCCATCGATCCGGAGCCTTCGGGAAGTTCGCCCGACGCCCCTCCGTCCGCGAAACCGCCGGGCGGCGGCAAGCGCCCCACACTCAAAGTCGTGAAGTAGGGTTCGCATTCAGCGACTCGATTCGAAGGCGTGCGTCATCCAGTTGAGATGCCAGTCCGCGTTGGTGGTTCCGGGCGAAAGCGCGATCACGTCGAAGCGAACCGGATATCGCGCGAGATCACAACGTTGCTGCAGCAGTTGATGCGCCGCTGCGATGATCTTCCGCTGCTTGAAACGATCGATGCTCGCCGCACCATCGCCGTGACGGTCAGAAGAACGCAGGCGGACTTCGACGATAAGTAGCACCCCGCGATGCAACGCGATGATGTCGAGTTCGCCCCGACGTCGACGATAGTTTCGGAGCAGAATCTCTGCGCCGGCTGCGGTCAAGTGTTGTGCGGCGAGATCCTCGGCAATACGCCCGAGGGCGAGGTGTTTGGGAAGCGCGGCGTCAGCCGCCGCCATCGACCGCATCGAGCAGTTTGATCTGACCGTCGTCGAATTGGGCAAAACGCAGACTGCGCTGTACGCGGCCCTCGTCATCGACGAAGAGTGTGCCCACGGCTCCGGTCATCGGTGCTCCGATCGAGGGCGATCGCCCCGATCGCAAAGCAACCTGCAACATCCACGCATCGTGCCCGAGCGCGAAGAAGCGGTTTCGCTGCGCGCTGTCGGCCAGAGCGTCCTGAGTGCTTGCGCGCAGGGTCGCGACGAGAGGTGCTTGCGGGGCGATCATCCAATCGATGTCGGGAAAGACGAGACCTTGCAGCTCATCGCCCACTCGACCGTCGAATGCGTCGGAAGTCGCGTAAGCCGGAAGATCGCCGAGACCTTGAAACCGAAGCTGTGGACGCCACTGACGGAGCGTCGCCGCAGGTCCCGGCATGAAAATGAAATCGACATCGGCGCGCCGCCGCGGCTGAAAAGCGAGCGGCATATCGAGCACCGACTGAAGACGGCGATGGCGCGCGATACTGGAGTCGATGCGGAGCAATGACTGCGCCGCGTTACCGAGGTCGCGGCCCGGGAGGGTCTCAGCGCCCAGCAGCGCGCCGCCTCCCGCGTCGAGTTCATCGCGGAAGGCTTGTAGAACTCGCGCACCCCAATCACCCGAGGGTACGAGTGCCACGGCACGTCGACGTCCCTCGGCGAGTGCGCGACGCGCGACTGCACGCGCTTCGTCCTCAGGCGACAGCGCAAATTGTCGAACGTTCGGAGGAACCGTTTGACCCGTCGGTAGCGCATTGAGAGCGATGACCGTCGGTGCTTCGGCAACGGTCGCGCTCGTAGTTACGGCGAGGACTTCGTCACGCGCCAAGGGGCCGATCACGGACACCGCACCGCCTTGCATCGCTGCGGTGAAGGCCTCGGCGACGGATTGCCTCGCCGTGTCGTAGAAGCGCAGCGGTGTTCGCATCGATTCGGGCTCAGAGAAATACGCGGCGAGTACGCCTTCGCGAATTTGTGCGCCGAGTGCGCCGTTACGGCCGCTGAGCGGCAGTAGCACGGCGACGTGCGCAACGCGTGGCATCGATCGGCCGAGCGGGAGCAGCGACGATGTGGCCGTCGGAATGCGAGGCGTTGCCGCGCTGTCTGTAGCGATCGAGGATGAGTCTGGCGGCGCGTTCGTCGAACTGCTCTGGCCCAAAGACGCGAGCGCTGCCGTGGCCGGATGATTTGGATGCCGCTGGCGCCAGGCTGCGGTGATACCCACGTTAGATTCTTTGGGCGCCCGTGCGACTCGGGCGGCGAGGGGAGCCGCCTCGAGCCAGCCGCGTGCTGCGGCATCCCGGCCCGCGACGCGCGGATCGAGCGTGATCCCTCGATCGACGGCTGCGATGAGCTCGCGAAGAAAATCCTGTCGCATCTGTTGTGTGGCCGCCGCATCGGCCGCCACCGTTTCGCGATCGACCTGACTGCGAATCGCCTGCAATGGGCGGTTGGTCGCCAGAGCGAGTCGTTGTCGTAACGCGTGGTACTCGTCGATACGTGCCGCGCCGACGGGGGTGCCGACGCCGCTGAGTAGCTCCCAGCCGCGAGACGCCTCACCGCGCAGTAATGCCGCTTCCGCAAGCAACAGGCTTCGAATGGAGGGCTGGTCGCTTTCGAGTGGCATCACGAGACGCGCGATCGCAGCTTCGGCCGCTCCGGCATCGTTCGCGCGCAACCATTCTTTGGCAGCCGACATCAGCACTGGGTTGAGGGCTGTACCCCGTGCCTGCGCAGAGAGCGCTTCGTACTCGCGCGCCGCCGCGGCGTGATCACCGCGCGCCGACAACGCAGCCGCGCGCTCGAGGCTCGCGGGCGGCCGGCTGTTCGTGCTGCAACCGGCAATGAGGAGGCCGAGCGCGATCAGGGCGAGGGCAGTTCGATATCGGATGACGGTCATTCAGGCGTGCTCCAGCCGGTACCACAACGGCGTTCGGCCGATCAGGCGTTCGGCCGGCGCCGATTGAATACCGGAGCGCAGCCGGGCACGATGCCCGC
Organism: Pseudomonadota bacterium; assembly: GCA_041159695.1. Lineage (GTDB taxonomy): Bacteria > Pseudomonadota > Gammaproteobacteria > Steroidobacterales > Steroidobacteraceae > UBA964. Next base: position 26,963 of record JBEAXT010000143.1, on the reverse strand, counting down.
GCGCGATGCGGCACGGAGCGAGATTATAGTGGCTGACCAAGGTTCGGCGAGCGGGCGTCTCGATGTGGTGGCAACGCCCATCGGCAATCTGGCCGACGTCTCGCCGCGAGCGCGGGAGGCGCTGGCGGAGGCCGACGTCGTCGCCGCCGAAGATACTCGTCGCAGTGGTCAGTTGCTGTCGGCACTCGGCCTGCAGAAGCCTCTCGTTTCGCTGCACGCGCACAACGAACGCGAGCGCGGCGAGGCGTTGATCGCCCGGTTGCTTGCCGGTGAAGTCATCGCGCTCGTGAGTGATGCCGGGACGCCTTTGCTCTCCGATCCCGGTTTCGATCTCGTGCGTCGCGCTGCTGCGGCAGGTATCGAGGTTCGGACGATCCCGGGGCCCACGGCCATCGCCGCAGCCCTCTCGGTGGCCGGGATTGCCACGGACCGTTTTTGTTTCGAAGGTTTTTTGCCCTCCAAAGCCGGCGAACGGCGTGCACGATTGCAGGCGCTCGCGCACGAACCACGGACGCTGGTGTTCTTTGAGGCGCCGCATCGCATCGAGGCGGTTTTGGCCGATTGCGCCGCGGCCTTCGGTGCCGAACGCGGGGCCGCTGTCGCCCGCGAGCTCACCAAGCTCCATGAAAGCGTTTATCGCGGCACGCTCGCCGAGCTCGCGCGACGCGCGAGCGCAGAGGCCGAGTTCAAGCGCGGCGAGATCACGCTCGTCATCGCCGGTGCCAGCGAGGCACAGGGCGATGACGGGACTGAGGATCCGGCGGCGGTGCTCGCGCGTCGGTCTCTGATGGAACGCGCGCTGCGGGCCGCGCTGCCGCATTTGCCCGCTGCGAAAGCGGCTTCTATCGCTTCGGCGGTGAGTGGCGCGAGTCGCGACGAGGCCTATGCTCGCGCCGTTGAGCTGGCGTCTGAGCGCCGTTGAGGGCCCGTTCTCGGCCCTTCGAATGACGACGGCTCGGGACCTTTTGCGGTGATCGTGCGGGAGCACGTTTGTGGTCGGAGCCATCGGGGGGTATCGTGGCCCCCGGAGTCGGCCAGGCGATCGCTGTATTTCTCGCGAAATGCAGAGGAAAGTCCGGGCTCCTTCGGATACGGCGCCAGGTAACACCTGGGGGGCGTGAGCCCACGGAAAGTGCAACAGAAAGATACCGCCGATGCGCGAACTCCCCTTGTGGGAGGGATCGCAGGTAAGGGTGAAATGGTGTGGTAAGAGCGCACCGCGCAGGTGGCAACACCTGTGGCACGGCAAACCCCGCCGGGAGCAAGGCCAAATAGGGAAGTCGCAGGGAAACCTGCAGCGCGGTGTCCGAGCGTGACTTCCGGGTAGGCTGCTTGAGGCATTCGGTGACGAATGTCCCAGAGGAATGATCGTCCACGACAGAACCCGGCTTATCGGCCGACTCCCTCTCTCTTGAGCGCCCGCGTAAGCATTCGCGGGCAACTCTCTGAAACCCCTAAAACTTTGTCGAAATTCGACTGTTGCGAAAATGCTCAGTCGACTGTAAGTTATTGGCATATCGGAAAAAATTTCGTGCCAAACCGTTGACACCCCCGCGCGCCGATTCCTATAGTGGCGGCAAGTGGTAAAAAGTGGGGCGAAGTGGGCGTTTTTACGCCCGACGGGTCATGTTTCGGGGCGCTAGCAAAGTCACGTTGGACGACAAAGGTCGGATGGTTCTACCCACCCGGCAGCGGCAACGTGCGCTCGAGCGCAGCGAGGGACAGCTCGTCGTCACGATCGATCGAGACCCGTGCCTGCTGATCTATCCGCTGCCCGACTGGGAGCAGATCGAGCGGAAGTTGATGGGCCTGCCCACGTTGCAAGAGCGCTCGCGCCGATTGCAGCGATTGATGGTGGGTCATGCGACCGAAATCGATCTCGATGCCCAAGGGCGTTTGCTGCTGCCGCCGGAGTTGCGCGAATACGCGGGGCTTTCGCGGCATGCGATGTTGATCGGTCAAGGAAATCGCCTCGAGCTCTGGGACGAAGCGCGCTGGAACGAGCGTCGCGACTACTGGGTGAAGAGCGAGGAAACCGCCACCGATCTGTCGGCTGAACTCGATTCGCTTTCACTTTGAGGCGGATGGGCAGGTGGATGAGCACGTCCCGGTCCTTGTCGAAGAGGTGCTGGAGGGACTGGCCCTTCGTGCTGACGGACTCTACGTCGACGGCACGTTCGGGCGCGGCGGTCACACGGCACGCATGCTCGATGCGCTCGGTCCGAATGGCGCCGTGCTCGCGCTCGATCGCGATCCTGCGGCGATCGAGGCGGGACATCGGCGCTTCGGCGATGAGTCGCGACTCACGCTCGTCCACGCGGAATTCGCCGAGCTCGCGCGCGTCGTCGCAGCGCAAGCACGGGGGAGAGAGGTTTTGGGTGTGTTGCTCGATCTCGGCGTTTCATCGCCGCAGCTCGATCAGCCTGAACGGGGGTTCAGTTTTGCGAAGGACGGCCCGCTCGACATGCGCATGGATCCACTCCATGGCGAGTCGGCGGCCGCGTGGCTCGCGCGCGTTGATGAACGGGAGTTGGCGAGGGTGATCTACGAGCTCGGCGAAGAACGCTTTTCGCGCCGTATTGCGGCGACGATCGTCGCCGCGCGCGCGGAAGCGCCGATCGAGCGCACCTCGCAGCTCGCTGCCATCGTGCAGCGTGCCGTGCGCACTCGGGACGGTAAACATCCGGCGACACGCACGTTCCAGGCGATACGCATGTTCATCAACGACGAGCTTGGTCAGCTGAGAACCGCGCTCGAAGCGGCCTACGCCGTACTCGCCCCGGGTGGGCGACTCGCCGTGATCAGTTTTCACTCGCTCGAAGATCGGATGGTCAAACAATTCATCCGTAGTAAGAGCACCGTCGATCCTGTCTTCGCCGGGCTGCCGGTGATTCCGCCTGCGGCGCGCCCCGTGATGCGCGAGGTGGGTCGCAAGCGTCGCGCCACCGAGGCAGAGATCGCGCGTAATCCGCGCTCTCGCAGTGCCGTGCTACGCGTCGCCGAAAAACTCGCCGGTGTCGGAGGTGTCACGTGAATCTGCCGAGTCGTCGTGCCATTGCGTTGATGATTCCGCTTTTGTGGCTGCTCGTGTTGGCTTCGGCTGCCGGCGCAATTTTCGTGAAGCACCGCGCGCGCGAGCTCTTCGTCGAGCTCGAGAAGGTCAATCGCGAGCGCGATCGCCTCGAAATCGAATGGGGTCAGCTGCAGCTCGAGCAGAGTGCCTGGTCCACTCACGCCTTCGTCGAGAACGTGGCCGCGGCCAACCTCGGCATGCGTACTCCGCCACCCAAGCAGATTGAGGTCGTCGCACCGTGATCCGCTGGCCTTTCGGAAAATCGGAGGCACGACGACCCGCTGCGGGCCAGCGAGGTGGCGTCCGAGGCTCGCGCAGTGGCCTGACGCGCAAGCCCGAAACGCCGAATCCCTCGTTCACCTCGCGCGCCATACTGATCGTCGTGCTCGTGGGCGGCGGCGCCGCGGTACTTGTCTGGAAGGCTGCGACGCTGCAGTTCGTCGAAAGCGCTTTTTTGCGCGGCCAAGGTGACGAGCGCTTTACCCGCGTCGCCTCCGTTATCGCGCATCGCGGCAGTGTCACCGATCGTGCCGGCGAGCCGCTCGCCGTCAGCACACCGGTCGATTCGGTGTGGGTGAATCCGCGCGAGCTTACGCTTGCCAACGATCAGATTCCGAACCTCGCTCGCGCACTCGGGCGCGATCCCGAAGAGTTGACGCGCTTCGTCACCACCAAGCTCGACCGTAAGTTTTTGTACGTCGCGCGGCATTTGCAGCCGGCCGATGCCGCGAAAGTGCGCGCCCTCGATATTCCCGGCGTTCACTTGACGCGCGAGTATCGTCGTTACTATCCGGCTGCCGAGGTGACGGGCCATGTCCTCGGTTTCACCGACGTAGACGATGCAGGTCAGGAAGGGCTCGAGCTCGCCTACGACCACTGGCTCGCGGGCGAGCACGGTGCGAAGCGCGTGATTCAGGACAATCTGGGCCGAACCGTGCAGACGGTCGAGAGCATTCGACCGATGCGTGCCGGTCGCAACATGCAGCTGTCCATCGACATGCGCATTCAGTATCTCGCCTATCGCGAACTGAAATCGGCGATCCAGACGCACCGTGCGCGTGCGGGCTCGGTGGTCGTCATCGATGTGACCACGGGCGAGGTGCTCGCCATGGTCAACCAGCCGACGTTCAATCCGAACGATCGCGCCCAGTTGAAGCCTGCAGGCTACAAAAACCGTGCGGTCACGGATCTCGTCGAGCCGGGATCTACCATCAAACCCTTCGTCGTTGCGGCGGCACTCGCCTCTGGTAAATACACCCCGACCAGCATCATCGACACCAATCCCGGCATGGTGAAGGTCGGGATCAAGATGATCGAGGATAAGCACAATCTCGGCGCGATCGATCTCAGCACGGCGCTTGCCCGAAGCTCCAACGTAGCGATGACTCGCATCGCGCTCAACTTGGGTCCTGAGGCACTGCACGGGACGCTCTCGCGATTTGGATTCGGGCGCGTCACCTCGAGTGGTTATCCGGGTGAGTCGGCGGGTTTGCTGACCCAGCACACGCACTGGCGTCCGATCACCACGGCGACCGTCTCCTACGGTTACGGCCTGTCCGCGACGCCGCTGCAGATCGCACACGCCTATGCGACGCTCGGTGCCTACGGTCTGCAGCGACCGTTGTCCTTCACACGTGTCGATCATGCGGTCGAGGGTGAGCGGGTACTGTCTGAGCAGGTGAGCCGCGATGTCGTGCGGATGCTTCAGAACGTGGTGTCGGATGTCGGCACAGGGAAGCGTGCATCGATCCCGGGATACACCGTAGCCGGCAAGACCGGTACGGCCTGGAAGGCGAGTGCGGGCGGCTACTCCACCAATCGCTACCTCGCCGTATTCGCCGGTCTCGCACCCGCAAGTCATCCGCGTCTCGCAACGGTGGTCGTTATCGACGAACCGACTGGAGGTCTTTACTACGGCGGCGACGTGGCTGCTCCGGTATTTGCCGGCGTCGTCGGCGGCGCGCTCAGGCTGCTCGCGGTGGCGCCGGATGCGCCGATCGATATGCCGGTCGACGAAATGCCCGAGACCGCACCGATGCCCGCCGATCTGCCGCAGAACATCGCTACAGCCGACGCCTCGCGTCGACCGACGAACGGAGGTCTGCGCTGATGGGCGCCGGTGCGCGCCAACTCGCCGATCTCTGCAGCGGTATCGCCGAAGTTCCAACCTCGATCCGCGTTACGGACGTCAGTCTCGATAGTCGAACGGTTGCGCACGGGGGTCTCTTCCTCGCGTGTGCCGGCCGACGAACTCATGGCCTCGCGGCGCTGCCCGAGGCGCTCGCGCGCGGTGCGCGGGCGGTGCTGTGGGAGCCTGCCACCGGGATTTCTGCGCCCGTCGCTCCCGCGGACGTGCACCTGCAAGCGGTCGATGGACTTTCGATGCTTGCGAGTTCGATCGCAGGCCAATTCTTTGATCAACCCTCCGATACGCTGCGGGTGGCGGGGATCACCGGCACCAATGGCAAGACGACGAGTGCCTGGTTGCTCGCGCAGGCCCTGACGCGATGTGCTGCGAAATCGGCTTACATGGGGACGCTCGGCGTGGGCATGGTGCCCGATGCGGTGACTCCGGGTGAGTACACGACGGCCGATGCCGTGAGCGTCCAGCGTCAGCTCGCTGCGATGCGCGAAGCCGGTGCGCAGTGCGTGGCGATGGAAGTGTCCTCGCACGCACTCGATCAGCACCGCGTCGCCGGTGTGCGATTTCGGGTCGCAGCATTCACCAATCTGACTCGCGACCACCTCGACTACCACGGCACCATGGACGCGTACGGTGCGGCTAAAGCCCGACTCTTCGATATGCCGCAGCTCGAAGCGGGCGTCATCAACGTGGATGACGCCTTTGGTGCGGAGCTCGCGCGTCGACACGCCAGCCGCCTGTCGCTCACCTTGACGGCGCGGACCGCCGCAGGGGTCTCGGTCATCGAGGATATCCGCGCGCGTGTCCCGCAACTTCGATCCCTGGTGGGATCGGACATCAGAGCGCTGCCGGTGGGGCTTTCCTTCGCGATCGAGTCTCGCAATGGCATGCAAGATTCGGTACGTCGATCGGCCACGCTGCCGCTGATCGGCGAATTCAACGTCGAAAATGTTTTGGTGACGCTCGGATTACTGCTCGAATTGGGTATCGAGCTCGAGTCTGCGCTCGACGCACTCGGCGACTGCGGCGCACCGCCGGGACGCATGGAAGCGACGACGGCGCCGGGTAAGGCGCTCGCCATCGTCGACTACGCACACACACCCGATGCGCTGGCCAAATCGCTACGCGCTGCGCGAGCGCATTGCCGTGGCAAGCTCCACCTCGTCTTCGGTTGCGGCGGCGATCGCGATACCGGAAAGCGACCTTTGATGGCGAGTGTCGCGGCGGCGATGGCCGATGTGATCGTGATCACCGACGACAACCCGCGCAGCGAATCCGCGGCGGGCATTGCGGCCGACATCATCGCGGGCTTCCCGCAAGGTATTCGTGCCGCCGTCATCCACGATCGGGCGGAAGCCATACGTTCCGCGCTCGCCAGTGCCCGTGAGGGTGATGTGGTGCTCGTGGCCGGTAAAGGTCACGAGAACTACCAGATCGTCGGCGCAGAGCGCCGGCCGTTCAGCGATCGCGATCTCATTCATTCCATCTACCGGACGTCCGATGCGTCAGCTCGTTGACTTCGCCAAAGATTGCGGCGGACGACTCGTCGGTACCGATCGATCGTTCTCGTCGGTCAACACGGACACGCGCTCGTTGGCGACCGGCGAGTTGTTCGTGGCGCTGCGCGGGCCGCGCTTCGATGGCAACACGTACCTCGCCGAGGCGGCGGCCAAGGGCGCGGCAGGCGCGATCGCCGAACGCGAAGGCCCCGCGGATTTTCCGGTGGTACTCGTCGACGATACGCTCGTGGCCTTGCAGCGTGCTGCCCAGCGTTGGCGGCAACGATTCACGATGCCGCTCATCGGCGTCGCGGGCAGCAACGGCAAGACCACGACCAAGGAAATGATTGCCGCAATCCTCGCGTGCGCGGGTCAGACGCTCGCTACGGCAGGTAATCTCAACAATCACATCGGCGTTCCGTTGACGCTGTTGCGACTCGACGATTCGCACCATCATGCCGTGATCGAGATGGGTGCCAACCACCCCGGCGAGCTTGCGCAACTGGCGACGTTTGCGATGCCGGTGATCGGTCTCGTCACCAACGCGGGTGCGGAGCATCTTGAGGGATTCGGAAGTCTCGAGGGTGCGGCACGGGCGGAGGGCGAGTTGTTCGCGGCACTCGGCCAGAACGGCACGGCGATTCTCAACGCCGACGATAGCTTCGCGGGTTTGTGGCGCGACATGACCGTCGCTCGGATCGTCACCTTCGGGCTCGGCTCAAAAGCGGATTTCAGTGCGCGCGATATCCATACCGAGGTGGGCGCTCAAGGATTTCTCACGCGCTTTACATTGATCTCGCCACTCGGGGAAAAGGCCATCGAGCTGCATCTGGCGGGCAAGCACAACGTACTGAACGCACTCGGCGCCGCCGCCACGGCAAGCGCGGCCGGGGCTACCCTCGATGATATTGCGAACGGCCTTGCGACCATGCGTCCGGTCAAAGGGCGGCTCGAGCTGCGTAGTGCTCACCAAGGTGCGTGGATCATCGACGACTCCTATAACGCCAATCCGAGCTCCTTGCAGGCGGCGATCGACGTGCTCGAGGCGCTCGGCGGTCGGCGATTTTTGGTGCTCGGCGAGATGGGAGAGCTCGGCGACTTCACGCGCGAGGCGCATCTCGAAGCCGGCCGCTATGCCCGCGCACACGGGGTCGAGCGGTTATTTGCGGTCGGTGAGGCGAGCAGGTTGTCGGTCGAGAGTTTCGGTGCGGGCGCGGTCTGGTATTCCGATACGGCAGCGGTCTCTGAAGCGGTCGATCGCGAACTCGCGGCCGATGTCCGTGTTCTCGTCAAAGGTTCTCGCAGTAATCGTCTCGAGCGCGTAGTCGCTGCCCTCGAGTCCGTGCCATCGGCAGGGGGGATGCACTAAATGTTGCTTTGGCTCTCGCAGTTATTGGCCGAAACGATCTCGCTGTTCAACGTTTTTTCGTATCTCACGTTCCGCGCGATTCTCGCTGCGGTCACGGCGCTCGCGATTTCCCTCGCCGTCGGTCCGTGGATGATCGCGAAGTTAACGCGGGATCAGATCGGGCAGGTGGTTCGCGACTACATCCCAGCAGCCCATCAAAAGAAGGTCGGTACGCCGACCATGGGGGGCTTGCTGATTATCGTGGCTATCGTGGTATCGACGTTACTTTGGGCTGATCTCGGCAATCGGTTCGTCTGGATCGTGCTCGCCGTGACCTTTGCCTTCGGCCTCATCGGTTTTTGGGACGACTACTTGAAGCTCGTCAAGAAAAACCCCAAGGGTCTGATCGCGCGGTACAAGTACTTTTGGCAATCGGTGGGCGGACTCGCCGCGGCGATCGTTCTTTGGCAAACGGCAAAGACACCCGTCGACACGACGCTGTTTCTTCCCTTGCTCAAAAATTTCGCACTGCCGCTCGGGGCGTTCGGTTTCATTTTGCTGACCTATCTCATGATCGTCGGCATGAGCAACGCCGTAAATCTCACCGACGGGCTCGATGGTCTCGCGATCATGCCGGCGGTGATGGTCGCGGCGGCGCTCGGCGTTTTTGCCTATGCCGCAGGTAACGCGGTGTTTGCCGACTATCTGGCGATTCCGGCGGTTCCTCAGGCGGGCGAACTGTTGATCTTCTGTGCGGCACTCGTCGGTGCGGGCCTCGGCTTTTTGTGGTTCAACACTTATCCCGCGCAAGTGTTCATGGGTGACATCGGTGCGCTTTCCATCGGTGCTGCGCTCGGCACGATCGCCGTCATCGTCCGACAAGAGGTGGTGCTGCTCGTGATGGGCGGCATCTTCGTACTCGAGACTGCGTCGGTGATGCTGCAGGTCGCCTCATTCAAGCTCACCGGTAAGCGCATTTTTCGTATGGCACCCATTCATCACCACTTTGAGCTCAAGGGCTGGGCCGAGCCCAAGGTGATCGTTCGCTTCTGGATCATCACGTTCTTCCTCGTGCTTGCAGGACTCGCCACGCTGAAACTTCGATGAACCATCACGTCGCACATCGCAGGGCGCTCATCGTCGGCCTCGGAAAAACCGGGGTGTCGGCAGCGCGTCATTTCGCCGCGCGTGGTTGGCATATTGCAGTGACGGATACGCGTACCGAGCCGCCTGGACGCGAGCAACTTGCATCGGTCGCGCCGCAAGCGGAGTGCTGCTTCGGTCGTTTGGATACGGCACTGCTCGAAGGTTCGCAGATCGTCGTGGCCTCGCCCGGGATCGCCCTGCGAGAGCCCTTGATCGCCGAAGCGCTCGCGCGCGGGATCGAAGTCGTCGGCGATGTCGAGCTCTTCGCGCGTGAAGCGAAGGCGCCCGTCGTCGGCATCACGGGTACGAACGGTAAAAGCACGGTGACCACCCTCGTCGGTCGTATGGCGGCCCGTGCCGGACGCGTGGTGTCGGTCGGCGGTAATCTCGGAACCCCCGTGCTCGATCTACTCTCGGCCCCCGTACCCGAGCTCTACGTACTCGAATTGTCGAGCTTCCAGCTCGAGACGACGTCTTCGCTGAACTTGGTTGCGGCGACGGTACTCAATCTCTCCGAAGATCATCTCGATCGTCACGGCACGATGGACGCGTATGCGGCGGCAAAGGCCCGTATCTTCCGTCGCTGCGGTACCGCGGTGATCAACGTCGACGACCCTTGGGTACGATCGATGTCGACCGGATCGGCCAAATCGGTGGTCGGCTTCTCGATCGAAGGCGCCTCGACGGCGCGCTATTCATTGATCGAACACGGCGGGGAGCCGTGGCTCGCGATCGGCGGACAACCGGTGCTCGCTGTCTCGGCTATGCGGCTGGCAGGACTGCACAACGCAGCGAACGCGCTTGCGGCGCTGGCGCTCGGTGATGCGTGTGGTTTGCCGTTACCCCCGATGATCGACGAGCTGCGCGAATTTGCCGGGCTTCCACATCGCTCGCAGTGGGTCGGTGAAAAGCGTGGCGTACGATACATCAACGATTCCAAAGGTACGAATGTCGGCGCAACCGTCGCCACCGTATCGGGCATGACCGGCACCCTGCTGCTGATCGCCGGCGGCGATGGCAAAGGCCAGGACTTCACGCCACTCGCCAAGGCTCTAAAAGGGCGTGCGCGAGCGGCGCTACTGATCGGTCGCGACGCCGCGCAATTGGCGAACGCGCTCGAGGGTTGCTGCGAGATCGTGCGGTGCGCGTCGCTCGAGGAAGCGGTCGATGAGGCCGCGCATCGTGCCACGGCGGGCGATGTCGTATTGCTCTCGCCCGCGTGCGCCAGTCTCGACATGTTCCGTGATTACACCGAGCGCGGCGATCGATTCGCCGCGGCTGTCGGGAGGTTGCTCACATGAGTACATTCACTTTGCCCGCTCGCGGCGGTACGCGTCCTACGACCGTGCACCTCGATCTCGTCACTTTGCTGATCGTCTCCTCGATCGTGCTACTTGGTCTCATCATCGTGACCTCGGCATCGATGTCGATCGCCAGCAAGGAGGCGGGCGACCCGTTCCTGTACCTCGAGCGACAGTTTGTGCTCGTCGTAGCCGGTGCGATCGCGGCATCTTTCGCGTTCGCGATCCGAACGGAGTGGTTGGAAAAATCGGCGCTGCTGCTGCTCGCTCTGGCGGGCGTCCTGCTGATCGCCGTACTCATTCCCGGCATCGGTCACTCGGTCAACGGTAGCCGACGATGGATCCGGGTGGCCGGTATCAACTTCCAAGCCTCCGAAGCGGCGCGCGTGATGGTGCTCATCTTCATCGCGAGTTACGCAGTGCGCCGCGAAGCGGAGCTGCGCAGCTCCCTGATGGGGCTCATCAAGCCGCTACTCGTGGTCGGTCTGTTCTTTGGCCTGCTCTTGATGGAGCCGGATTTCGGTGCGGCGGTCGTTCTCACGGCAACGGCGTTCGGCGTGCTTTTCATCGCCGGGGCGCGATGGCGCGACGTGATCGGTCTCGCGGTGATCGGTGCCGGATTGCTCTTGGCAGTCGCGATGTCCTCGCCGTATCGACTGCGTCGTCTGACGTCTTTCCGCAATCCTTGGGAGGATCCGTTCGACAGCGGTTTCCAGTTGACGCAGAGCCTCATTGCAATCGGCCGAGGCGGCTGGACGGGCGTGGGACTCGGCGAGAGCGTGCAGAAGCTCTTCTATCTACCCGAGGCACACACCGACTTCCTGTTTGCCGTGCTCGCGGAGGAGCTCGGTCTGTTCGGCGTGCTACTGACGATCGGTTTGTTCGTCGCGCTCGCTTGGCGCGCGCTGTACATCGCGAAACTCGCCAACGAAGCCGGTCTCAAGTTCCAGTCTTATCTCGCAGCGGGCTTCGGCATCTGGGTGGCGATCCAGGCGTTCATCAACATGGGCGTGAACATGGGCGCGCTGCCGACCAAGGGGTTGACCTTGCCGTTCATGAGTTACGGACGGTCGAGTTTGATCGTCACGCTCGCCTGGGTCGGCGTGTTGTTGCGGGTTTATCACGAAGCCGCACAAGCTTCGCGCGGAACGACTGCAGCCAGCCTGCGGGGTGATAGTGCCGTACGCTTGCGTGGCGGGGCCGGGGAGGCAGTCGAGGCGTGAGTAAGCCCTGCGTCATGATCATGGCAGGCGGGACCGGTGGACACGTGTTTCCGGCACTGTCGCTCGCGGGCGCACTACGCTCGCGCGATATCGACGTTGTGTGGTTGGGCACGCGTGCCGGTATCGAGGCTCGTCTCGTTCCCGCAGCCGGCATCGATGTCGAGTGGATCGACATCGGCGGTTTGCGCGGCAAGAACCTCGCCACGCTGATCTCCGCGCCACTGCGACTCGTCCGCGCGTTGTGGCAAGCGCTCGCGGCGATGCGCCGTCACCGACCTCGCGTGGTGGTCGGACTCGGCGGTTATGTCACAGGACCTGGTGGACTCGCGGCCTGGCTCGCTCGTCGACCGCTCGTGATCCACGAACAGAATGCCATCGCAGGATTCACCAACCGCATCCTCGCGCGCCTAGCGACCCAAGTGCTCGAGGCCTTCGACGGGAGTTTCGGTTCTGGTGTGAAGGCGAGGGCTGTCGGAAATCCGGTGCGTAGCGAATTCTTTGATCTACCCGCACCGGCAAGCCGCTACGGCATGCGTCAGGGTCCGCTGCGAGTGCTCGTCGTCGGTGGCAGCCAGGGCGCTCAGCGCCTCAATGCGGTGGTGCCCGAGGCCGTCGCGTCACTCATGGGCAAGGTCGACGTTCAGGTCCGTCATCAGACCGGTTCGCGGACGCTCGAAAGCACCCGAGAGGCGTATGCCGCGCGCGGCGTGACCGCAGCGGTCAGTGCGTTCATCGACGATATTGCCTCCGCCTACGCCGAGGCGGATCTCGTGATTTGTCGTGCCGGTGCGCTCACGGTGTCGGAGCTCGCCGCTGCCGGGGTGGCGGCCATTCTCGTGCCGTTTCCGGCTGCCGTCGACGATCATCAAACCCGCAATGCGCGCTTCCTCGTCGAGCATGATGCTGGCGTGTTGTTGCCGGAGCGTGAGCTCACGCCGCAGCGACTCGCATCCGAACTCGAGCGTCTCGCCGCCGATCGCACCCTGCTTGTGCGCATGGCCGAGCGCGCACGCAGTCTTGCACGTCCCGATGCGACCGACGCACTGCTCGGCGCGTGTCTCATGGCGGGAGGTCTTGCAGCATGAACATGGAACGCATGCGTCGTATCAACACCATCCACTTCGTCGGTATCGGCGGGAGTGGTATGGGTGGTATCGCGGAAGTGTTGCTCAATCTCGGCTATCGCGTGCAGGGAAGTGATCTCAAGCCCAACTCGGTGACAGAGCGTCTCGCGAGCCTCGGCGCTAAGATCGCCTTCGGACATGCCGCAGAGCATGTCGAGGGCGCTGACGTAGTCGTCGTTTCCACCGCGGTCTCGCAAGAAAACCCCGAAGTCGCCCGAGCGCTCGCGCATCGGATCCCGGTAGTGCCGCGCGCGGAAATGCTGGGTGAGCTGATGCGCTTCCGTTCTGCGATCGCCGTGGCCGGAACCCATGGCAAAACCACGACGACGAGTCTCGTCGCCTCGGTGCTCGCCGAGGGCGGTGAAGATCCGACTTTCGTGATCGGTGGTCGACTGAAGAGTGCGGGTACGAACGCGCGACTCGGTGCGGGTCGTTATCTCGTCGCCGAGGCCGACGAGAGCGATGCCTCGTTCCTGCACTTGCAGCCACTCATCGCCGTCGTGACGAACATCGATAACGACCACCTCGGTACACACGACGGCGACTTCAACCGACTGCGTCAAAGCTTCGTCGACTTCTTACATAACTTGCCGTTCTACGGTTTGGCCGTGTTGTGCGCGGATGATGCCGAGGTACGCGGCATCCTGCCGCGCGTCGGTCGTCCGATCACGACTTACGGTATCGACGAGGGCGCTGACGTCCGCGCGGTCAACGTGGTTCGGCAGGGACCGCAGACGATGTTCGAGGTGACCCGGCCAGGTCATGCGGCACCGCTTTCGGTGCGACTCAATCTTCCGGGCCGCCACAATGTGCAGAACGCGTTGGCTGCGATTGCCGTCGCGAGCGAGCTCGGTGTCGACGACGCGGCGATCCAGCGCGGGCTCGCCAAGTTCCAGGGTGTCGACCGTCGTCTGCAACAGGTGGGCGAAGTCCGTGTCGGTTCGGGCACCGCGGTGATCATCGACGACTACGGGCACCATCCGACGGAGATTCGCGCCACGCTCGACGCCGTACGACAAGCACACCCCGATCGACGCATCGTTCTGGCATTCCAGCCGCATCGATACACGCGTACGCGCGATCTGCTCGACGACTTCGCGGGCGTACTCTCGAGCGCCGACGTATTGCTCGTGACGGAGGTTTATGCGGCGGGTGAGGCGCCGATCACAGGTGCTGACGGACGCGCCATTTGTCGCGCCGTTCGTACGCGTGGACAGATCGAGCCGGTGTTCGTGCCGCGTGTCGAAGAGCTCGCCGAAAATTTGAAGGGCTTGCTCCGCGCCGACGATGTGGTGCTCGCGATGGGCGCAGGGAGTATCAGCGCCGTGGCGCACGGTCTCTCGAAGCAGCTCGGGGAGAACGCGCGATGAGCGCCGTGACACTCGACGCCTCGCTGCGCATGTCTTTGCAGGCGCGATTTGCCGGGCGCGTCGCACTCGATGAGCCGATGTCGCGACACACGTCTTGGCATGTGGGCGGACCTGCCGAGGTGTTCTTCGAGCCCCGCGATCGCGCTGACCTTGCAGACTTCCTGCGCACGTTACCCACCGACGCGCCGCTTTGGTGGGTGGGGCTTGGCAGCAATCTTCTCGTCCGCGACGGCGGCTTGCGCGGTGCCGTGATTTCCCTGCATGGCGCCCTGAGCGCCCTCGAGCGACGCGGTGATACCGAGGTCTGGTGCGAGGCCGGTGTGCCGTGCGCGCGTATCGCCCGCCAGTGCGTCAAGTGGGGACTGGGTCCCGCCGAATTCTTTGCCGGAATTCCGGGAACTCTGGGCGGTGCGCTCGCGATGAATGCGGGCGCATTCGGTGGCGAGACCTGGTCGCATGTACGCAACGTCGAGGTCATCGACCGCAGCGGAACGATTCGTCTGCGCAACGCCTCCGAGTATCGAGTGTCTTACCGTCACGTCGAGCCGCCGATCGAGAGCGAGGCCTTCCTCGGCGCGTTACTGCACTTCGAGCAACGCGAGGGCGTCAGTAACGAGACGATTCGCGATCTGCTCGTTGAGCGCAAGCAGAAGCAGCCCATCGGTGAGTGGAGTTGTGGCTCGGTGTTCACCAATCCGCCGGGCGATCATGCCGCGCGTCTCATCGAGGCGGCAGGTCTCAAGGGGACGCGTATTGGCGGAGCGCTGGTGTCTCCGAAGCACGCCAACTTCATCGTGAATGAAGGCGAGGCGACGGCCGCTGATCTCGAGACGCTCATTTATCGCGTCCGCGACACTGTCTCGCAGCGCTTCGGTATTCGGCTCAACACCGAGGTGCGGATCGTGGGGGAGGCGGCCTGATGCGTCTGGTCCACGACAGCGCAGCGCTACGCACGATCACTGATCCGCGCGACTTCGGCAAAGTCGCGGTGATGCTCGGCGGCCATTCGAGCGAGCGTGAGATTTCTTTGCTCACCGGCCAAGCTGTACTTGCGGCCTTGAAGCGCAAGGGTGTCGATGCTCATCCAGTCGATCCGCGTGATGTGCCGCTGTCCATGTTGCTCGATCAACGCTTCGATCGTGTTTGGATCGCCTTGCACGGGCCCGGCGGTGAAGACGGAACATTGCAGGGCGCACTCGAATGCCTCGGTCTGCCGTACACCGGTAGTGGCGTGCTCGGCTCGGCGGTGTGCATGGACAAGGTTCGCACCAAGCGTCTCGCCGCAGCCGTCGGGGTGTCGACCGCCGAGTTCACGGTGCTGCGGGGTCCGTCCGATTTCGAAAATGCCGTGGCGCGACTCGGTCTGCCGATGTTCGTAAAGCCGGCGACGCAAGGGTCCTCAGTGGGTATCAGCAAAGTCGAGCGTGCTGCGGATCTTCCGGCCGCTTATGCCGCCGCGGCGGCGACCGACGATGTGGTGATCGCCGAGGCATTCATTCCGGGTGCCGAATACACGGTCGGCGTATTGCACGGCCGCGCGCTGCCCTCGATTCGCATCGCGACGCCGAAAACGTTTTACGACTACGAGGCCAAGTATCTGCGATCGGACACCGTGTACGAGTGTCCGTCAGGTCTCTCGGCCGAGGCCGAGAAGCATCTCGGTGCCCTCGCGATCGGCGCCTTCGCCGCCGTGGGAGCTGAGGGCTGGGGTCGAGTCGATTTCATGATGGATTCAACGGGCAGGCCACTGCTGCTCGAGATCAATACGGTTCCCGGAATGACCGATCACAGCCTCGTACCGATGGCGGCGAAGGCGAGCGGCATCGACTTCGAAACGCTCGTCTGGCGCGTACTCGAAACGAGCCTCGTACGTCGGCGTCGAGATTAAGGGCAGGAGCGTCGCATGGGTCTGTTTGCAAACCGAAAAATCCGTAACCGCCGCCGATCCGAGAAGGCGTCGTGGGAGATGCCCGAGATCGACTGGCGCCGGCTCACCTACGGCATGTCGGGTTTCGCTGCGGTCGCGGCATTTCTTTGGTTGATCGTATCGGCGCTCGACCAGCCGATTGATCGCGTGGTCGTCGAGGGGCGATTCCAGCGGGTCTCGCCCATGGATGTCGAGCAGGCCGTTCGCGATCGCATTCACGACGCGGGGCTCGTCACCGTCGACCTCGAGACCCTGCAACGCGCGATCGAGGCCTTGCCCTGGGTCGACACGGCGAGTGTCGGTCGCGCCTGGCCGCGGGGTCTGCAGGTTCGCGTGATTGAGCAGGTGGCGGCGGCGCGCTGGGGTGCCAATGGCTTGCTGAACGATCGAGGCGAGCTCTTTTTGTCGGAGGCGAGATTTATTCCGCCCGAGCTGCCACGACTTTCGGGCCCAAAAGGCGCCGAGACGCTCGTCGCCAAGCGCTATCTCGCCATTCAGGGTCGCCTCGTCGAAGGCGGTGTCCGCATCGCCGCACTTCGACTCGATGCGCGCGGGGCTTGGGAGATCGATCTCGATAACGGTGTCCGCGTTCGGCTCGGACGACGTCAGGTCGATGAGCGCTTCGAGCGATTCGTGGCTGCGGCACTGCGCATCGTGGTGCAGCGATCAGCCGAGATCAATTACGTGGACATGCGCTACACGAACGGATTTTCAGTGGGCTGGCGCGGCAGTACTAAGGTGGCGGCCGTCGACGAATTCGACGAAGCCCCGGAAGGTTGAGGGACGGATAAGGACTATGGCGAAAAAACCAGAAAGACAACTCATCGTCGGGCTCGACATCGGCACCTCCAAGGTGGTGGCGCTGGTGGGTGAGATCGCACCCGACAACAGCATCGAGATCATCGGCATCGGTTCGCAGCCGTCGCGCGGACTCAAGCGTGGTGTCGTCGTGAATATCGAGTCGACGGTGCAATCGATACAGCGTGCCGTGGAAGAAGCCGAGCTCATGGCCGGTTGCGAAATACACTCGGTGTTCGCGGGCATCGCTGGCAGTCATGTGCGCAGCCTCAACTCGCACGGCGTGGTCGCGATTCGCGACAAGGAAGTGCAGATCGCCGATGTCGAGCATGTGATCGATGCGGCGAAAGCCGTCGCTATCCCGGCGGATCAAAAGATCCTCCATGTCCTTCCGCAGGAATTCATCATCGACGGTCAGGAAGGTATCCGTGATCCCGTCGGCATGTCGGGTGTGCGTCTCGAAGCCAAGGTTCACATCGTGACCGGCGCGGACAGCGCAGCGCAGAACATCGAAAAGTGCATTCAGCGATGCGGGCTCGACGTCGACGATGTGGTGCTCGAGCAGCTCGCCTCGAGCTATGCCGTACTGACCGAGGACGAAAAAGATCTCGGAGTCTGTCTCGTGGACATCGGCGGTGGCACGACCGACATCGCCGTGTTTTCCCACGGCGCGATCCGCCATACGGCCGTCATCCCGATCGCGGGGGATCAGGTGACCAACGACATCGCCGTGTCGATGCGCACCCCGACCCAGAACGCCGAGGAGATCAAGCTGCGCTATGCCTGTGCGCTCTCACAGCTTGCAAACCCCGATGAGACCATCGAGGTGCCGAGCGTCGGCGATCGACCGGCGCGTCGTCTTGCTCGACAGACACTCGCCGAGATCGTCGAGCCGCGTTACGAAGAGCTTTTCGGTCTTATTCGTGAAGAGTTACGACGCAGCGGCTTCGAGGAAGTGATCGCTGCGGGCATCGTGCTCACGGGCGGCAGCGCCAAAATGGAAGGGGCCATCGAGCTCGCCGAGGAAGTCTTCCATGTGCCAGTGCGCCTCGGCATGCCGGTCGGTGTGCGGGGTCTCGCCGACGTCACGAGCAATCCGATTCATTCGACGGGTGTGGGTTTGCTGCTTTACGGCCGCGATCATCTCGTGCCGCGCGGGTCGCGCACGCGGGCTATCGCGGGGAATGCCAGAAGCATGGTGGAGCGGATGCGGGATTGGTTTCAGGGCAATTTCTGATTTCGATTTTTTTATTTTGACAACTTCGACTACAGGAGCGACGTGCAATGTTTGAACTCATGGACTCTTACAGCCAGAGCGCGGTGATCAAAGTACTGGGGGTGGGCGGTGGCGGCGGCAACGCCGTATCGCATATGGTGCAGACCGGCATCGAGGGCGTGGATTTCATGTGCATCAATACCGATGCGCAGGCCTTGAAGAATTCCAACGTGAAGACTTCGCTGCAAATCGGCACCAACATCACCAAGGGTCTGGGTGCGGGTGCGAATCCCGACGTCGGTCGTCAGGCCGCCATGGAAGATCGCGATCGCATCATCGAGCTGATCAACGGTTGCGACATGCTCTTCATCACTGCAGGCATGGGCGGCGGCACGGGTACGGGTGCGGCGCCAGTGGTTGCGCAGATCGCCAAGGAACTCGGCATCCTCACGGTCGCGGTCGTCACGCGCCCGTTCATCATGGAAGGCAACAAGCGCTCCGTCGTTGCCGATCAGGGCATGAATGAGCTCGCTAAGCACGTCGATTCGCTCATCACCATCCCGAACCAGAAGCTGCTTACGGTGCTCGGACCGAAGACGACGCTCCTCGACGCCTTCAAGAGCGCCAACGGCGTGTTGCAAGGTGCGGTGCAGGGTATCGCCGAACTTATTACGCGCCCGGGTCTCATCAACGTCGACTTCGCCGACGTCCGCACTGTCATGAGCGAGACCGGCATGGCGATGATGGGTTCAGGCCATGCGAGCGGTGAAGATCGTGCGCGTGTCGCCGCGGAGATGGCCGTATCCTCACCGCTCCTCGAGGACGTCAATCTCTCCGGTGCACGCGGCATTCTCGTCAACGTGACAGCGGGTCTCGATCTCGGTATCGGTGAGTTCGAGCAGGTCGGTAACATCGTCAAGGAGTTCGCCTCCGAAGACGCGACCGTCGTCGTGGGTACGGTGATCGATCCGGCTCTCACCGACGAGTTGCGCGTGACGGTGGTGGCGACGGGTCTCGCGCGCTCGCAGGCGCAGATGGCCTCAACCCGTGGATCGGCGTCGAGCGCCGTTCGTGCTGCGCCGGCCCGCGCCGCCTTCGATGCGCCGCGCGTCGGCCGTCGACCGGTGGTCGTCGCCTCGGACTACAGCAAGCTCGATGTTCCTGCGTACGAGCGCCTCAAGGCTGCGGCGGGCGATGGCCTGCGGCACGAGCCCGAAGGGACTGAGGACATCCTCGATATCCCCGCGTTCCTGCGTCGTCAGGCCGACTGATCGGCGGTTGGGGTACACTCGCGACCTTCGGTGACTTCCCCGGCATGCCGCCTCCGAGCGGCATGCCCCGGGGCGGTCGGGGGACATGATGGTCGGCCAACGCACATTAAAAAACGTCATTCGCGCAAGCGGGGTGGGCCTGCACACCGGTAAGCGCATTCTCATGACCATTCGTCCGGCCGCGCCGGACACCGGCATCGTCTTCCGGCGCACCGATCTGTCGGTCCCCGTCGACATTCCGGCGCGTGCGGGCAACGTGGGCGAAACCACGCTCGGCACGTCGCTCGTGAAGGATGAGGTGCGCGTCTCCACGGTCGAGCATCTGCTCTCGGCATTTGCGGGGCTCGGGATCGATAACGCGCTCGTCGAGATCACCGGACCCGAGGTGCCCATCATGGATGGCAGTGCGGGGCCGTTCGTTTTTTTGCTTCAGTCGGCCGGGCTCGAACAACAGCGCACGCCGAAGCGTTTCGTTCGTATTCGTAAATCTGTCAAGGTCGAGGACGGCGACAAGTGGGCGCGCTTCGATCCCTTCGACGGCTTCAAAGTGAATTTCGAGATCGAGTTCAACCATCCGATCTTCAAGCGGCACGGGCAGCGTGCGAGTATGGATTTCTCCACGACCTCGTTCCTCAAAGAAATCAGTCGTGCACGAACTTTCGGTTTCATGCGCGATCTCGAGTCGATGCGCGCCCGCAATCTGGCGCTCGGAGGCAACCTCGACAACGCGATCGTTCTCGACGATTCGAAGGTGCTCAACGAGGGCGGGCTTCGCTACGAGGACGAGTTCGTCAAGCACAAGATTCTCGATGCGATCGGCGATCTGTACCTGCTCGGTCACAGCCTGATCGGCGAGTTCTCGGCGTACAAGTCGGGTCATGGGCTCAACAACCGCTTGTTGCGCACCTTGCTCGCGGACGAGTCGGCTTGGGAGGCGATCGTATTCGAGCGTCCCGAGGACGCGCCGATTTCTTACGTACGCGCGCCCGTTTTGGCAGCGACGGGCTGAACTTTCACCACGATTTTTTTGACTGTCGGCCGAAAGACTTTCGCCTGATCGCTTAACGTGGGCAGAGCAAAACGGAGTCGCGCAGCCCATGAGGCCGAACTGGCCTGCAGCGTGAGCGTGCCGTCGCGCTCGACATAGTTGACGATGGCCTCGAGCAGGGCGGGTTCGAGCTTCTCTGCAAAAAAATCCCGCCAATCATGTTGCTGATTCGTAAATTTTTTGGCCGCTTGTGCGAGTCCTGAGCGGGATAGCAAGTCACTGATTTCCCGGGGTTTACCACCCCTCATCGGGGAGAGAGCGGTGGCCGAGGACCGCCCCAGTTTGGGAGATTTCGGGTTGAGGCGATGGGGTGGTTTAGGCATAGTCGGTGCGATTCCGGGCCGATTATGTCATCGGCATTCCGAGCGAGGGGGGGGAACGATGAAGTTCGTCGTGCTTCGGCAGCGCGCCGCGCAGGTTTGGAGTGTCGATCTCCCGGGGCGCTGGGTGTTCGGGATCGGATCGCTCGTGCTTTGCGCGCTGCTTGGCATGGCCTTCCTCGCAGGCTTCAGCGCTGCAGGCCGCGCGCCGAGCGGATCGTCGCTACTCGCCGGGATGGGTTCGACCGAACACACCGACCTCGACGAATTGCGATCGCGACTCCAGGAGCGCATCGATGCGATGTCGGCTCGCGTGGGGCAACTCAATGCGCACGTCATTCGACTCGATGCACTCGGTAAGCGCCTCGCCGAAATGGCCAACGTCGATTCGCGCGAATTCGATTTCTCGCTCGCCCCTTCGGCGGGAGGTCCCGAAGCCGAGGCAGGCCTACCCGTTGCGGCACCGGAGCTGTCGGCGATGATCGACGACTTCGAATCGCGACTCGTTCGACGCGATGCCCAGCTCAACGTGCTCGAGCAAATCATCCTACAGCGCGAGCTTCGCAAGCAGATTGTTCCCGAGGGTCGGCCCGTTGAGCGCGGCTTTCTGTCCTCGAGTTTCGGTCATCGACAAGATCCGGTATCCGGAGAGTTCAACTTTCATCGCGGTATCGATTTCGCCGGTGAGTCGGGCGACAAAATCATCGCGGTCGGTGCGGGTGTGGTCACGTTTGCCGGATATCGTCCCGATTACGGCTATGTCGTCGACGTGACCCATGGAGACGGCTACATCACGCGTTATGCGCATAACGCCCGCGTTTTGGTTCGCCCGGGAGATATGGTGTCCCGAGGTCAGCAGTTGGCCGTCATGGGCTCGACCGGGCGGTCCACCGGACCGCACGTGCACTTCGAAGTCCTCAGAAATGGGGCCCCCGTGAACCCGCTCTCCTATCTCGGGGGTTGAATTCGACCGGTAGGACCCCAACCACGTAAAATGTCGGACTTTTAGCCGACGTTCGTCCAGGGGTCTCCCGGGTGCTTAATTTCCTCCAGCGTATTTTCGGTAGCCGCAACGAGCGGATGGTCAAGGTCATGGCCCGCGAGGTCCGTGCCGCCAACGCCTTCGAGCCTGCCCTCAAGGCGCTTTCAGACCAACAACTTCGCGCGAAGACCGATGAGTTTCGCGGGCGTTTGACCGCCGGCGAGCGGCTCGATGCCTTGCTGCCCGAGGCGTTTGCGGTGGTGCGCGAGGCGGCCTCCCGTACGCTCGGTCTCCGTCATTTCGACGTGCAGTTCATGGGGGGTATCGCCCTGCACCGAGGACGCATTGCCGAAATGCGCACCGGCGAAGGCAAGACCTTGGTCGCCACGCTACCGGCGTATCTCAATGCGCTCACGGGCGAGGGCGTCCACGTCGTTACCGTCAACGAATACCTCGCCCAGCGCGATGCCGAGTGGATGGGCCCGGTTTATCGTTTCCTCGGTCTGACGGTCGGTGTCATCCGTGGGCAGCAACCCGCAGCCGAAAAACGCGAGGCCTACGGTTGCGACATCACCTACGGCACCAATAACGAATTCGGCTTCGACTACCTGCGTGACAATCTCGCGTTCCGTCTCGAGGATCGCGTGCAGCGTTCACTCGCGTACGCCATCGTCGACGAAGTCGACTCCATCCTCATCGACGAGGCGCGCACGCCGCTCATCATCTCGGGCCCCGCCGAAGAGAGCACCGACACCTACCTCGCGATCAACAAGCTCGTGCCCCGACTCGAGCGGGCCGAGGGTCCACCGCCGCGTACGGGAAATATGCTATCGGGCGAGTCGGAGCCGGAGCCCGCCGGCGACTACATGGTCGACGAGAAGCAGCGACAAGTTCATTTGACCGAAGCCGGCCATGAGAAGGTCGAAGCACTCATGATCGAGGCGGGGATGCTGCGCGAGGGCGAGAGTCTTTACGATCCCTCGAACATTCGCCTCATGCACCATCTCAATGCGGCGCTGCGGGCCCATGCGCTCTATAAGCGCGACGTCGAGTACATCGTACGCGGCGGCGAAGTGATCATCGTGGACGAATTCACCGGCCGCACGATGCCGGGGCGTCGCTGGTCCGACGGCCTACACCAGGCGGTCGAGGCCAAAGAGGGCGTGAAGGTTCGCGAAGAGAACCAGACGATCGCCTCGATCACGTTCCAGAATTACTTCCGTATCTATCGCAAGCTCTCTGGCATGACCGGTACGGCCGATACCGAAGCGCCCGAGTTCCTGCAAATCTACAACCTCGAGGTCAACGTCATTCCGACGCACCGCCCGATGATCCGCAAAGATATGGCGGATCTCGTGCATCTCACCCAGGCCGATAAATTCAAGGCCATCGTCGAGGACATCCGCGAGTGCGTCGCGAAGCAGCAGCCGGTGCTCGTCGGCACGACATCCATCGAGGCGTCGGAGCTCATCTCCGGTGTGCTCAAAAAAGAAGGTATCGCCCACGAGGTGCTGAACGCCAAGCAGCACGAACGAGAGGCGCAAATCGTCGCGCAGGCCGGCCGCCCCGCCGCCGTGACGATCGCCACCAACATGGCCGGTCGCGGAACCGATATCGTGCTCGGCGGAAGCCTTGAGTCCGAGCTTCATGCCTTGCCGCCCGACGCGACCGACGCGCAGCGGGCCGCGGTTCGCGCCGCGTGGCAGCAGCGTCACGATCAGGTGCTCGCGGCCGGTGGTCTGCACATCATCGGTACCGAGCGACACGAGTCTCGGCGTATCGACAACCAGCTGCGCGGCCGCTCCGGTCGTCAAGGTGACCCCGGCTCCTCGCGCTTCTATTTGTCGATGGAAGACAATTTGATGCGCATCTTCGGT
This sequence comes from Pseudomonadota bacterium, assembly GCA_041159695.1. GTDB lineage: Bacteria > Pseudomonadota > Gammaproteobacteria > Steroidobacterales > Steroidobacteraceae > UBA964. The sequence continues at coordinate 3,297 of JBEAXT010000143.1, read as the reverse complement.
GATCCGAACTTCACCAAGCGGCTGCTTTCGGCCGCGGGCATGAAGGAAGGCGAGGTCATCGAGAGTCGTATGCTCAGCCGCCGTATCGAAGTGGCGCAGCGAAAGGTCGAGTCGCACAACTTCGACATCCGCAAGCAATTGCTGCTGTTCGACGACGTCGCAAACGATCAACGAAAAGTCATCTATCAACAACGCACCGAGATCATGGGCGCCACCGACCTCTCGCCGGCCATTCGTGGCATTCAGGCGGACGTGGTCGGCCGACTGCTCGATGAGTATCTGCCGCGGAACGTTCCGCATGAGGATTGGGATCTCGAGAGCCTGCGCGACGGTTTACGCAAGGACTTTCAGACCGATATCGATCCGCGCGCCTGGCTCGAAGCAGAGCCGGAGCTCGACGAAGTCACGCTGCGATCACGCGTGCTCGAGGCTGTCGCCAAGCGATACGACGAGAAGTCGCAGCGTTATGGCGCCGAGCTCATGCAGCATCTCGAGAAAGACGTCATGTTGCGCACTCTCGATCAACATTGGAGAGAGCATCTGGCCGCCATGGACTACCTGCGGCAGGGCATCCATCTGCGCAGCTACGCACAGAAAGACTACCGCTACGAGTACCGGCGCGAGGCGTACGAGCTGTTCAGTAACATGCTCGATCGCGTCAAGTTCGACACCGCCTCGCTGCTCGCGCGTATCGAAGTACGTAGCGAAGCCGATCTGCAACGCGAAGAAGAGGAGCGTCAAAGAAAACTACTGGCAGCGTTGCAAGCCCAGCATGCCGAGGCGCAATCGGCTCTCGGCGGAGGCGGGTCCGAAGCGAACGAGGCGGAGTTGGCAGAGCGTCCGTCGTCCGGGACCATGGTTCGCGGCGAGCGAAAGGTCGGTCGTAACGAGCCTTGCCCCTGTGGCTCGGGTCGAAAATACAAACAGTGCCACGGCGCGCTCGAGTCTTGAGCGGATCCACGTCAAACCCGCGTATCGTCGTCGTCGCTGCCGCACTCCTCGACGCGGATCATCGCGTGCTCATTGCGGCACGACCTGCGGGCAAGCACATGGCAGGGCGCTGGGAGTTTCCGGGGGGCAAGATCGCCACAGGCGAGTCGCCGGAAACAGCGCTGCGCCGCGAGCTTCACGAGGAGCTCGGAATCAACGTGCAACGAAGCCAGTTCGAGATGACACTCGTTCACGCGTATCCCGATCGGGAAGTCGAGTTGTTGTTTTACGTCGTCGAGGCGTGGGATGGCACACCGCAGTCGCTTGATGGGCAGGCACTGCGCTGGGTTTCGGTCGAGGACTTGGCTCACGAAGATATCCTCGAAGCGGACCTGCCATTCATCCGCACTTTGCAGCAGCGCGTCAACGGCGCAAGATAGTCGCATGAGCAGGATCGTCGAGCGCATCGAGGTGCGCAACCCCCGCAGCGGACGCGTCGATTTCGCATTCGATGCGCCGACGTCTGACGAGCTTGCCGGACGGCTGCGTGCGCTGCGCGCTGCGCAGACGCGTTGGCGGACGCGTCCCCTTGAGGAGCGTATCGACATCCTTCGTCGCTGGCGAAAGGAATGGGTGTCGAGACAGAACGAGATCGTCGACGCCTTGGCGGAGGATACCGGCCGCCACTTGATCGCGATCAGCGAGGTGACGACGGTCGCGGGCATGATCGATCGATGGACCGCACTTGCGCCCTCGCTAGCGATCGAAGAAGAGGCGCGCTCGGCGAGTTTGCCCAATATTTCCTACCGCTCGCAGTACGTGCCCTATGAGCTCGTCGGCATCATCAGCCCATGGAATTTCCCGGCGACGCTGTGCTTCATCGACGCCATACCTGCGTTACTCGCCGGCTGCGCCGTGTTCATCAAGCCGAGCGAAGTCACGCCACGATTCGTGACGCCTGCCTTGGCCTCGATCACGGCGGTGCCTGAGCTCGCCGAAGTGCTGCACCTGCAGCCCGGTGGCCGGCAGACCGGTGAGCAGCTCGTCGAAAGCGTCGATGCCGTGTGTTTCACCGGTAGTGTCGCGACGGGTCGGCTCGTCGCAGCCAACGCCGCGCGGCACTTCATTCCTGCTTTCCTCGAATTGGGTGGTAACGATCCGCTCATCGTGACGGCCTCGGCCGATCTCGAAAGGGCCACGGATGTGGCCCTGCGCTCGACCTGTCTCGCCACTGGCCAGGCTTGCCAAAGTATTGAGCGGGTGTACGTCGACCGAAAAATCTTTGAACCGTTCGTGGCGCGGCTCGTCGAGAAAGCGAAAGTCGTCGAACCCAACTGGCCCGATATCCATCAAGGTACGATCGGTCCCTTCATCTTTGGCAAGCAGGCCGATCTCGTTGCGGCGCAGATCGCCGACGCCGTCTCGAAGGGTGCGCGCGTGCTCTGCGGTGGGCAGATCGAAGACCACGGCGGTAAGTGGCTACGGCCCACAGTGCTCGTCGATGTCGATCACCGCATGAGTGTCATGACCGAAGAGACTTTCGGTCCGGTCATTCCGGTAATGCCGTTCGATCAGGTCGAGGAGGCGATACGGCTTGCGAACGAGGGCGTCTACGGACTCTCGGCGGGCGTCATCGCGGGCACGCTGGAGGAGGCCGAGCTCATCGGTCGACAGATCGATGCGGGCGGTATCAGTCTCAACGACGGCGCGCTCACGGCGCTCTGCCACGAGATGGAAAAACACTCATTCAAGCTATCGGGTCTCGGCGGCTCACGTATGGGTCCCGCCGGCTACCTGCGCTTCTTCCGTCGCAAGGTACTCATCCGACAGCACGGACAACCGGCTACCATCGCCAGCGTTGCCGAATCGAATCTCAGCAAAGGAAAGACGTCATGAGCAACTCAGACCTCGGTCTACCCGAAATCAAAATCGACTCCGCCAGCCTCTATCGAGAGGATGTGTTCACCGATCGCCGCGCTGGCACGCTGCGCCGCATGATTCCGGTGCTTGCGGATGGCTCTCAGGACGCCTCGCGTCCCGTGCTTTGGCTCGGTCAGACGCAGCTGATGACGCCGGGCGGGGTGCTGCCGCTCGGGTTCGAGATCGATGCCAAAGATCTCGCCGAAGCCATCGAAAAATTCCCGGATGCCGTGAAGAAAGCGCTCGAAGACGCCATCGAAGAGGCGCAGCAAATGCGTCGTGAAGCAGCCTCGCGTATTGTTGTGCCCGAGTCGGGCGCTGCGCTCGGACAGACGCTCGGCGGCAAGATCAAGATGCCCTGAATCGGGGGTCGAGGCTCCGTCAGGCGTCGGCGACTTGTCGGTAAACCTCGACAAACTCGGTCTGCGATTTCACGCAGACCGAGAG
>JBEAXT010000110.1:0-26473 GCA_041159695.1 Pseudomonadota bacterium | reverse complement strand
CAAGCACCCAGACCAAGACACTCTCCTCGGCATGATGCAAGACGCCGGGCTGGTCGAATGCCGATACCACAACTTATCGGGTGGCATCGTGGCCGTACACCGCGGGTACAAGCCCTGAGGGAAGTCGTCAGCGTGCTCACCGAACTCATCGAAAATCTGCTCAATCGGAACCTCGGCGATTCTCCCCAGGCACGTGCATCGTGTGCCGAATTAAAGGGACGACGTTTAAAGGTGAAGATCAAAGATCTCGATATCGTTGTCGTTATCGAGTCCGTCGGTCAGTCTTTGCGAATTTCCCGCAGCGACGAGGGCGAGAGTCACGCGGAAGTTGAGGGCTCACCCGTCAATCTGCTGGCGATGGCGGGGCCCTCTCCGGAGCGCCTACTCAAATCGGGTGCCGTCCAGGTCAGAGGCGACATCGAACTCTTGCAGCGCTACCGCGATCTCGCTCTGCTGCTAAGACCCGACCTCGAAGAGGAGCTCTCGCGACTGATCGGCGATTCTCCCGCTCATCGATTGGCGAGCTTGGCGCGCGGTGCCCTGTCGTTTGGTCGTCGTAGCACCGATACAGCCATTCGCAACGCTGCGGAATACTTTGCTCATGAAACGCGAGATCTCGTGCCGAGAGCCGAAGCGGAAGTCTTTTTGGAAGAAGTCGATCGCCTTCGCGAAGATGTCGATCGTGCTGCGGCACGGCTCGATTCGATACTTGATCGTCTGAACCCCCCGAGAGCCGACGCATGAAGTTGCGCGTGCTCGCCCGCCTGATTCAGATTCAGCGTGTGCTCGTCCGCCACGGCTTGGACGAATTCGTGACGGAAACTCATCTTTACCGACCGTTACGCTTCATTTTCCTTGCCTCCCCATGGACTTGGTTCGAGCGACGCAAGCGTGCAACCCGGGGCGAGCGACTGCGTCTTGCGCTCGAGGAGCTCGGTCCGATTTTCATCAAATTGGGACAGGCGCTGTCTACCCGTCGCGATCTCCTGCCACCGGACATCGCCGAGGAGCTCGCCAAACTTCAGGATCGGGTACCGCCCTTCGATGGTCGACTCGCAAAACAAATCATCGAGAGAGCGTACGAGAAATCCTTAGACGAGGTCTTCGGCTCCTTCGAAGAGAAGCCGCTCGCGGCTGCCTCGATCGCGCAGGTTCATGTCGCAACGCTTCGCTCGGGTGGCGAGGTGGTGATCAAAGTCTTACGCCCCGGTATGCGAGAGATCATCTCGGGTGATCTTGAGGTGATGCATGCCCTTGCCGGTCTCGCCAAACGCAACTCTTCCGAAGCGCGACGACTACGCGTCGATGAAATTGTCGACGAATACGAAAAGACCGTACTCGATGAGCTCGACTTGATGAGAGAAGCCGCAAACGCAGCGCAACTTCGTCGGAATTTTGAGGGTTCGCCGCTGCTGCACGTTCCGGCGGTATATTGGGATTATTGCCGCATCAACGTGATGGTGATGGAGCGTATACGCGGCGTAACGATTAGCGACATGACAACGTTACGTGCGCTCGGAACCAATATCCCGATGCTGGCCGAGAACGGCGTAAAGATCTTTTTCACGCAGGTTTTTCGTCATAATTTTTTTCATGCCGACATGCATCCGGGGAACATCTTCGTGCTGGTCGACGATCCGAGTCGCCCGCGTTACGCCGCCGTCGATTTCGGCATCGTCGGAACGCTCGACCTGCGCGACATGCACTATCTCGCGGAAAACTTCCTGGCGGTGTTCGATCGTAACTACCGTCGAGTCGCAGAGTTACATGTCGAGTCGGGATGGGTGCCGCCCACCACCCGGGTGGATGAGATGGAGTCGGCGATTCGCACCGTGCTCGAGCCAATTTTCAACAAGCCGCTGAAAGATATCTCCTTCGGCACTATCCTGTTGCGGCTGTTCGACATTTCACGTCGCTTCGACATGCGGATCCAGCCGCAGCTGATTCTGCTGCAAAAGACTTTGCTCAATATCGAGGGACTCGGGCGAGATCTCCATCCGGAACTCGATATATGGCAAACCGCCGCGCCCATTCTTCGTGAGTGGATGCGCGACAGGCTCAGCGTCCGTAACCAGTTAAAGCACTTCCGCGATCACTTACCGGCCCTCGTTGAAGTTGCCCATGCACTGCCGCCACTGCTGAAGGTGGCGGTCCAAAAAGCGCAAGATGGCAAGCTGCATTTCGGTGTTCAGCCCGAGGACATCGAGCGATTACGGGTTGAAGTACGTGAAAGCGAACGTCGACGAAACTCGACCTTGGTCGCGAGCGTGCTCGGACTGGGTGGAATTCTTTGGCTAGAGCCAGGCCCGGTCGTCGCTGGGCTCGCGCCTTTGCTCATTATCGCCGCAGTTGTAATTTATCTGATCGGTCGCCGACGCTGAGTCTGTCGCGATCCGCTAGCCGGTACGCAGAGATCTGAGCCACACCGCAGGATCCTCGCCGCGTTCGAGTACCTCGACGAGCGCGGAGCCGACGACGACGCCTGCCACATGACCTTTCAGTTTCTCGACATGCGCAGCGGAACGGATGCCGAATCCTGCGCAGACCGGCACCGGGGAAGCGGCCGTGACACGATCGAGATAATCGAGAACAGAATCGGGCACCGCGACGGATTTTCCGGTAGTCCCCGTCATGGTGACCGCGTACACGAACCCGTCGCTGACGCTGCAGATCTCGGCGAGTCGGGCGGGAGTCGTGACGGGCGTCACCATCTGAACCAAAGACAGACCTTTCGAGGTGAGTGCAGCGCGAAGCTCTGCGCCTTCATCGAAGGGCAAATCTGGCACGATGAAGCCGCATACACCCGCCTTCAGAGCGTCTTCGGCTAATTTTTGGTAACCGTACTGCAGTAGCGGGTTCAGATAACTCATGAGCACGAGCGGCGTGGCGGGTCGGCTCATCGTTGCGAGCTCATCGAGAATCCAGCGTAGGCTAACGCCTTGCTTTAGGGCAGCCTGGCTCGAGCGCTGGATGGTCATGCCGTCGGCCATCGGGTCGGTAAACGGCACTCCGATTTCGACGACGTCAGCGGCTGACGCGACGGCCGTGAGGTGATGCCTGAAGTTTGAAGCGCTCGGAAAGCCTGCGGTCATAAAGGCGACGAGCGCGGGCTCGCCATGCATACCAGCGCGTCGTATGGCGTCTGCCAGTTTCTGGGCGGGTGTCACGACTGGTGCTCCGAAAGAATCGTGCGCTGAAGTGTGGGCATATCTTTATCCCCACGTCCCGACATGCAGATCACCAAACGTTTTCCGGGATGGCGCGCCGCCCAGCGTTTGGCGCCATGCAGCGCGTGTGCTGTTTCAAGCGCCGGCAATATGCCTTCGAGACGAGAACACTCCTGCAAAGCCGCCAGTGCTTCCGTATCCGTCGCCGATTCGTATTTGACGCGTCCCGCTGCGAGAAGCAACGCATGCTCCGGGCCGACTCCCGGATAATCGAGCCCAGCGGAGATGGAATCGGTCTCGTGAATTTGTCCATTTTCGTCCTGCAGCAGCAGCGAATAACACCCCTGGAGAACACCCGGCCAGCCATAAGACAGACTCGCCGCATTCTCGCCAAGATTGACGCCGCGGCCACCCGCCTCGACCCCAATGATTTCGACCTGCTCGTCGGGTACGAAGGCATGGAACATCCCGATGGAATTCGAGCCTCCACCAACGCACGCAAAAATAGCGTCGGGCAGCGCGCCATGACGCTCGAGGCATTGTGCGCGCGCTTCACGACCGATCACGGCTTGTAACTCCCGTACGAGATACGGGTAAGGATGCGGACCTACCGCTGAGCCTAGAAGGTAAAACGTGCTTGTGGGATCCGACACCCAATCACGCAGCGCTTCGTCGATGGCTGCTCTTAGTGTTTGATCACCGCCCGTCACCGGTACGACCTCGGCACCGAGCAGACGCATACGCCCGACATTCGGCGCTTGGCGTTCCATATCGATTGCGCCCATGTAGACGACACAGGGCAAACCGAGTCGCGCACAGGCGGCAGCGCTCGCGACGCCATGCTGGCCAGCGCCCGTCTCCGCAACGATACGCTTGGCGCCCAGTCGCTTGGCGAGCAGGGCCTGACCGACTGCGTTGTTGATTTTATGTGCGCCGGTATGCGCGAGATCCTCGCGTTTAAACCAGATGTCCGCGCCCCATGCCTCCGACAGGCGCGGTGCATGCGACAGCGCCGTCGGACGCCCCACCCAGTGACGCAACTGGTCAATGAATTCCCGCTGAAAATCCTCGCGGTGCAAATGCTCACGCATTCCCGCCTCGAGACGTTCGAGCGCGGGGATCAAGGTCTCGGGAACGTAGCGACCTCCGTACGGGCCGAATCGGCCCCGAGCATCCGGGAAACGACCGGCGAGCTCGTCATTGAGCATCGCTCGCTGTTGCGCCGCACTGAAACGGACATGAGCATTCATTCGGATAACTCCTCGAAAGCGACGCGCGCCGCCTTCACGAATTCATAAATTCTTCGCGGAGACTTTCGTCCCGGGGCTGACTCGACACCACTCGATACGTCGACGCCCCACGGGCGAACACGTTTAATGGCATCGTAAACGTTCTGTGCATCAAGTCCGCCCGCCAATAGCAGCCGCGTGCGCGGCGCCAGTGCGCCGGCGAGCGCCCAATCCGCAGGCTGCCCCGCACCACTCTGGACACCTTCGAAAAGAAGACAGGCCGGCACTCGCTCAGGGATTTCTTCGTTTTCTCGATAAACCGGCAATACTCGATCGAGGGCCTGCGGAGGTAAGGTCTTCAGATCGCGCTGGTCCGTCTGCAGAAGATCAGGTGCGAAGATGGCGAGAATATCTTGCAGTTGCGCAGCCTCCGGCTGTCGGGTGACTGCGATACACCACGCCCGCCCACGCGCAGGCTCAGCCAACCGAGTAGCGGCTTCGACGGTCACTCGACGTACTGAGGGTGCGAAGACAAACCCTACAGCGTCTGCACCTGCTTCGAGTGCAGCAGCGACTGCCTCGTCGTCCGTAAGGCCGCAGATCTTCACGAACATACGGAAGACCTCTTTGCGGCACGCCCCGCATCAAGCATCTGCGCTGCGAGATCGCGTGGTTGATCGGCGCTCATCAAGGCACTACCCACCAACGCAAGATCGTATCCCGCTGCCGCAAGTCGTGCCGCGTCGTCGGCCGTCGAGAGACCACTCTCGGCAACCCGCGGGAGCCAGGTTGGAAGTTTTGACGCCAGCTCTTCGAGACGGCCAGGGATCACCTGCAAGGTGACGAGATCACGGCAATTCACGCCGAGCAGAAAAAGACTGCCCGAGGTGGCCGTCGAATGTCGCCCGATACGCGGCTCCAACAGTCGTACGGCTAAGTCGATATCCGGCTCGTCAAAGGCCTCGAGCAATACGAACAATCCCTGCTCCAGCGCCGAATCGATCAGTCGCTCGATAGCGTCTTGCGGAAGCATCCGTAAAATCAGTAAGACGCCTCCTGCGCCGGCCACACGCGCTTCCAATATTTGGTAGGGGTCTACGAGAAAATCTTTGCGCATCGCCGGAACATCTCGAGAATGCAACGCGGCAGCTGCGCGTTCGAGGTGCTCCAGAGCGCCGTCAAACCTCGAGGGTTCCGTCAAAACCGAAACGGCTGCCGCGCCAGCATCGGCGTAAAATGTCACACGATCTTCGACCGTGTCCTGCTCGGTATGGCGTAACTGTCCGAGTGCCGGCGAGCGCAGCTTCATCTCTGCGATCAGATCAAACCCCGCTGTAGATCTCTTCAGCGACGGCGCAGTATCGAGATCGCGAATTCTTGCCGTGAGCTCCACCTGGGGCCGTATTGCACGCGCATGCTCGACTCGCTCACGACTGCGGGCCGCCATCGTCGCCAAAAAATCAGGCGTGCTCACTGCGCGAAATCCTTAAGCCGATCGAGCATTTTTGAAGCGCGGCCGTCGTCGATCACCGCGGTCGCGAACGCGATACCCTCTCGCGGAGAGGTGACTCGCCCAGTACATTCGAGAGCGATCGAGGCTCCCATGACGAGTGCATCGCGATGCGCGCCGCGATCCTGGCCTCTCAACACACGATCGAGTGCTGCTGCATTGAACGCAGCATCGCCGCCAGTGAGATCCGCAGCCTCACACCGCTTGAGACCATAATCTTCAGGAGTGCGAGTCGACCGCGCGACAGCGCCAGATTTCACGTCGAAAATCATGAATGGGCCGAGCGGCGTCGGCTCGTCCCAGCCCCGTGCGCCGTGAATCACCCATGCCCGAGAGAGTCCCGGCATACCGGACAGCGCCTCTGCCATCAATGCAGCCGTGGATTCATTGAAAGCGCCGACGATGGCATAAGGCGGTGCCGCCGGATTCGTCAGGGGACCCAAAACATTGAACACCGTACGTACGCCCAAGGCCTGTCGCACGGGTGCGATCGCCTTCATGGCCGGGTGATAGTGCGGTGCGAACAAGAAAGTGAATCCGAGTTGGTCGAGACAGGCGCCGGCCCGCTGCTCATCGAGCGGCAGCGGGAGACCGAGTTTCTCAAGTACATCGGCGCTTCCCGATTTACTGGAGATCGAGCGGTTACCGTGCTTGATGACTGGAATGCCGCAGGCCGCAGCGAGCAAAGCCGATCCGGTTGAGATATTGACGCTGCCCGATGCGTCGCCGCCCGTACCCACGATGTCGATCGCCTGCGAATGCAAGGTTTCGTTGACCTCGGGCCGTCGTGCGAGTTTGCGCATCGTCCGCGCGAACCCTCGTAGCTCCTCGCCCGTTACGCCTTTTGCACGCACGGCAGCCAGCAACGCGCCGCCCAACGCCGGAGGAGTTGTGGGATCGGCCAATGCCGACAGGATGACGCCCGCTTCGTCTTCCGAGAGATTCTTTCGATCGAGCAAGCGTTCGAGTAGGGGACGCAGACTCTCAAGTCCGTTCATCGCCGCCCTCCACGCTGCGCTAAAAAATTACGCATCAAACGCGGGCCTTCGGGCGTGAGCACGCTTTCGGGGTGAAACTGCACACCCTCCACCATCAACTCGCGGTGCCGAATCCCCATGATCTCGCCCTGCTCGGTCCGCGCGGTGACGAGAAGCTCCGCAGGCAGGGATGCAGACTCGGCGATCAGAGAGTGGTAGCGACCGACTTCGCAAGGTGACGGCATCTCTGTGAAGAGACCCAGACCATCATGAGTGATTCGTGACGTTTTGCCATGCATCAGCCTCCCGGCACGTACCACTTTTCCCCCGAATACCTCGGCGATCGACTGGTGACCGAGACAGACGCCGAAGACCGGGACTCGTCCCGCAAAGGCTCGGATGATCTCCATGGAAATTCCGGCGTCGTAGGGCGTTCCCGGGCCCGGAGAGATGCAAACGTGCGTCGGTGCCAGCACGAGCGCTTGATCGACGGTGATATCGTCGTTTCGGCGTACGTCGACCTCCGCACCTTCGATCAAAAAAGCCTGGACGAGGTTGTAGGTGAACGAGTCGTAGTTGTCGATCAATAGCAGTCGGGCGCTCATGACACCTCTCCTGCCATCTGTAAGGCACGCGCTGCCGAACCGCTTTTGGCGAGTATCTCTTCGTATTCGCTTTGCGGGTTACTGTCCGCCACGATGCCGGCACCTGCTTGATAAGAGTACTCGTCACCTCGAAAAACAAGCGTTCGAATGGTGATGGCTTGGTCCATCTCGCCCTGCGCTCCAAAGTAACCGACCGTTCCGCCATACAGGCCGCGACGTACCGGCTCGAGCTCATCGATGATCTCCATCGCCCGGACCTTAGGCGCTCCGACTAGGGTGCCCGCCGGAAACGCTGCAGCGAAAAGATCGAAGGCATCGCGACCCGCAGCGAGCTCCCCATGAACGCCACTCACGATGTGCATGACATGGCTATACCGTTCGATGGATCGATAGGGATCGACGTGAACTGAACCCGCTCGAGCTACACGACCAAGATCGTTACGCGCCAAATCAACGAGCATGACGTGCTCCGCGTTTTCTTTGGCATCGGCAAGCAATTCTTGTTCGCGTCGACGATCCTCGAAATCGTCGGCGGCTCGCGGTCGAGTGCCGGCAATCGGTCTCAACTGCGCGTGACCGCCCGAGAGCTTCACGAGCGCCTCGGGCGACGAGCCGACGACTTTGATGTCATCCAAAGCTAGGTAAAACATGTATGGCGAGGGATTGATGAGTCTCAATGCCCGATACGCATCGAAGGGATCGACTGAGTGCCGTCCGGAAAATCGGACGGATAGCACCAGTTGATAGACATCGCCAGCCGCGATGTAATCTTTGGTTCTTGCCACGCCTGCCAGGAATTGCTCTTTCGACATCGAGGCTTCTGCCGAGGAAAAGCCGCCGGATGTCTTGGGTGTCGGAACTGCACCGCGCAGCGCTGCGATCACTTCACGACGAAGTGACTGTCGTTCGGACTCCGTTCCGGCGTGTAGCAACGCAATACCGCGCGTCAGATGATCGAACACGAGCAACGACGACGGCGCGACGTAATGCATGTCGGGAACGGAAGACGTCGCCGCGGAGTGGGCTTTCAGACGCTCGAACCAGCGCACGACATCGTACGACGAGTAGCCCACGAGACCGCCCGCGAGTGGAAAGCCAGGACCGGCGCCCGGGGCGGTGGGTCGTGGCGCTTCAGCGAGCGCAGTACGAAGGGCATTCAAGAGTGCCGCTTGATCTGCAGGCAAGGGCCGGTGCTCGGTACCGCGCCACTGCCCTCGGCTATCGAGCCGAAACTGAAATGACGCATCGCCGAATCCGATGAACGAATAACGGCCGAGGCGCTCTCCCCCCTCCACACTCTCCAGCAGGAACGTTGGCCTGAACGCATGCAGCTTCAGGAAAGCGGAAACCGGCGTATCGAGATCACCGGAAATGTCGAATGGTGGTTTCATAAAAGAAAAAACCCATCTCGGAGGCTATCCGGAGATGGGTTTGCTGGCTGAACCTCTTGCTAGTCTGATCGAACAGCGGCGCCGGCGCCCTCTCCTTTAAGAGAGGCGCCACCAACCCTGACCGTCGCGACGGGCATGGGTCTGGGTTTTGGGGCTGGCACTATTCATGACGACCTTGAGTATCCCCGCGGACCTTGATGACGTCAACGGGCGACCAAAATCAGGCCATTGATCGAGAGTCCGATGATCAACAGTCCGATCGCGACCATCGCGGCCTTCGGCGGAACATGTTTGGCGACCCATGCCCCCACCGGCGCGGCGATGACACCGCCTCCGAGCAGGGCGATGACGAGGTCGAATCGATCCCAATCGAAGGTGAAGAGAAAAGTGATCGAGATAGTCAAGGTGACGAAAAACTCTGCCGCGTTGGTGGTCCCGATCGCGTAACGCGGCGGCACGCCGCGAGCGATCAGGGTGGGCGTGGTCACGGTGCCCCACCCACCGCCACCGACGGCATCGAGGAAACCGGCTACGCCGCCGAGTGCATGACTCGGTGCGCGCGCGAGGCCTGGCTCACTGCGTGACCACGCGCGTCGAAGTAACAACACACCCGTGAAAAGCAAATAAGTCCAAACGAAAGGTTTGAGAAGGTCGCCGTCGAGATTACCGAGCAGCCACGCACCCAAGGCTCCCCCCACCATTCCCGGCAATACGAGCTTGAAGAAAATCTTACGGTCTAGATTTTTGAACCACGCGTGCGATACGCCGGAGGCCCCTGTCGTGACGACTTCGGCCGCGTGTACGGTAGCACTCACGAATGCGGGCGGATGTCCCATCGTCGTTAGGAAGGCGCTCGCGGAAATGCCATATGCCATTCCGAGCGCTCCATCGATGAGCTGCGCTGCGAAGCCGACGAAGACGAGCGGCCAAAATTCCGGGGACAGGCCTTCCATGCGCCTATCGTACATAATGCGCACATGAAATTTTCCCTCTCTTCTCGCTTTGTACTGCCCCTGGTCACACTCATCATGCTGAATGCTTGCTCACGAGATACCACCCCGGAAGTCGAGGGGCTTCGTGTCGGCCCTTGGCGTGCGGTATTACAAGTCCCGGGTGGTGATTTACCTTTCGGGATGTCCGTTGCCGCGAAAGACGGGAAACCCATCGTCACTCTGGTCAACGGACCCAACCGGGTCGACGTGACCGAGATCACCATCCATAACGGCGAAGTCACGATGCTCATGCCGGGATTCGAGAACAAGCTCGTTGCACGCATCGAGGACGGGTCGCTGCAGGGAACGCTCACCATGGTCAAAGCCGGTGGCAAGTTGCAGCTGATTCCGTTTGCGGCGACGCATGGTCAAACCTGGCGATTTTCTCCGCCGGCCTCAACGTCGCAGCCTCGTAGCGATAGCCCTGCGCCGATCGGTGGTCGTTGGGCGTTCACGTTCGGTGAGGGTGATAAGACGTCGCCGGCAGTTGGAGAGTTTTCTCAACAAGGCTCGATCGTCACGGGTACGGTCATGACGCCCACCGGCGATCATCGTTTTCTCGATGGCGAGTTCGTCGACGGTGAGCTCCGGCTGTCCAAGTTTGATGGCGGCCATGTGTTTCTTTATCGCGGCAAGATCCAGCCGGATGGTTCTCTGCTCGGCAAGTTTTGGTCAGGAACGGCTTTTGTAGACCAGTTCGCAGCGCGTCGTGATGAAAACGCCTCGCTAGGTGATGCCGAAAATGCCACTCAGCTCGTCGGCAAAGCGGATCGTCTCAGTTTCCGCTTCCCGGATCTCGCCGGTCACGAGATCTCGATCACGGACCCCTTCTTCTACGGCAAAGTGGTCATCGTGACGCTCGCCGGAAGCTGGTGTCCGAACTGTCACGACGAAGCAGAATTTCTGGCAGAACTTCACCGCAAGCGCCGCGCGGAGGGCTTCGAGGTGATCTCTCTAATGTTCGAACAGTTCGGCGACTTCAAACGAGCAGCGGAAGCCACGGATCGATTTCGTCGTCGCTACGACATCGAATACACCACATTGATCGCCGGTACCTCAGATAAAGATGATGCGGCATCCAAGCTCCCGCAGCTCAACGGCGTCTTTGCTTTTCCGACCACGATTTTCGTCGACAGAACCGGCAAGGTACGGAAAATTCATACGGGGTTTTCGGGGCCCGCTACGGGGCAGCATTACGACAAGCTGGTCACCGACTTCACGAAGACCCTCGATGCTCTGCTGGCAGAGCCACCACCGGCACCTCTGCCGTTACCCAAAATTTGAGGTATTCCGGACATGCCCTCCTTTGATGCTGTTTCCGAAATCGACGCTCACGAACTCGCTAATGCCGTCGATCAAGCGAACCGCGAGCTGTCACAGCGCTTCGACTTCAAAGGAACCGCCTGCAAGTTCGTGCTTCGGGAGAAAGAGTTCACCATCGAAGTTCGTGGTGAGGTCGAGTTTCAATTGAAACAGATGCTCGACATTCTGAAGCTCAAACTGACCAAGCGCGGAATCGACATCGCCTGTCTCGACATCAAAGACCCCCAGACCAATCTCGCCGAAGCGAAACAAGACGTCGTCCTGAGGCATGGCATCGATCAGGACTGCGGCAAAAAGATCGTCAAATTGATCAAAGACGCGAAACTCAAGGTACAGGCGGGTATCCACGGCGACAAAGTCCGTGTCACCGGAAAGCAGCGCGACGATCTGCAGGCGGCAATCGCTCTACTTCGAAAAGAGAAATTCGATCGGCCGTTATCTTTCGATAACTTCAGAGAATAACCGCTAGCCGCGTGCGCTCTGCGAATCGACCTGGCGCGACCAGTAAAAGTAAAACGGAACACCCAGTGCGATGACGCCGACGCCAAGCAGGGCTTGCTTTGGCGTCGCGTACAGCGCACTCGCGAGCAACGCGACAGACACCAACACAAAGACCACCGGCGTGAACGGATACCCCCAAGTGCGGAAGGGTCTCGGCAGATCAGGCTCTCGAACTCTGAAAATGATCACGGCCGCTGCGCTCAGCGCATAGAAGAGGCAGGAGGCGAAAACGACCGAGTCAGTGAGCGTATCGAACGTTCCGGAAATGGCCAAAACGCTCGCCCATCCTGCCTGGGCGAGCACCGCATTCACGGGAACCCGCGTGCGCGGCGATAGCTTTGCGAGAGGCTTGAAGAACATCCCATCTGCGGCCATTGCGTAGGGAACTCGCGAGTTGGCGAGGACCGACGAGTGCAAGGATCCGAGTGACGACAACATGAGCGCGGCGGCCATAAACGTGACTGCAAACGGACCAGCAAACGAGGCCAGCACCTCGGTGGCAACGGACGATGTCGCCGAAACGCTCGCCACCTCAGACGGAGCTAGAACATAGAAGTACGCCGCATTCACACCAACGTACAGCACGATCACGAGTAGCGTGCCCCAAATGAACATTCGAGGAAGATTGCGCTGCGGATCCTTCACTTCACCGCAGAGCGGCGCGACGTTATTCCAGCCGTCGTAAGCCCAAAGGGCGCCGAGCATCGCTGCGCCGATGCCGGCGAGTCCTCCCATCGCACTCGCTTCCACGCCTTCGCACGTGCCGCCAGATGCAGAGGACGTGAAGTTACCGAAATCTCCGCTACCAAATACGAAGGCACCCACCCCGACACCGATCACCGTCAATACTTTGATTACGGTGAGCAAGGTGGCTGCACCTCCCGTAGCCGTCACCGAAGCGCAGTTGAAAAGGGTAACGAGCCACAGCGCGCCCAAAGCAAATACCGTGATGCCAGGTACTTCGATTCCGTCACCGAGCGGCAGCGTCAACCAGGTGGAATCGAGTGCGCCGCCGAGCGCCGTATTCAAAAATATCGCGAAGCCTACAGCCAGCGCCGCCTGTGATCCGGTCTTCATGATTGCGAAGACCGTCCATCCGTAAAGAAAACTGGTCAGCCGACCGTAAGCTTTTCGCAAGAACACATAGTCACCGCCCGCCGCAGGCATCATCGAGGCAAGTTCGGCGTAACAGAAAGCGCCTAGAAGGGAGAGAATGCCTGCTGCCGCCCACACTGCCATGACGATCATCGGATCGTCCACGTTGCAGGTCATCACGCGGGTCTTGAGGAACACCCCCGTGCCGATGACGTTCGCCACGTTGATGGCGATGCCGGCCGTCAGCCCAAGTCCCCGATTAAGCTGGGTCATTGAGTGGCTCTGGAGAGCTGTTCGCACAAAGCCGGCACGGCATCGATCGCACTCGGCCCCATTCGAGTCAATCGGGTATCCGAATAGGTCAGGACGCGTTTATTTGCCACGGCCTTGATGGACGGGAACCGCGCCCAACGCTCTCGCCAATCACGCGCCGTGATGGGCGGCGCTGTCATGAGAATCACGTCCGGGTTTCGTTTTTTGATGTCTTCGAATTCGACGACGGGCGAGGGAAAGTCAATGTCGTCATAGAGATTACGGGCGCCGCAACGACGCAACGCATCAGACACCACGTTGCGACTACCGACGGTATAGAGCGGCACATCCCAGATCATGAAAAAGACGTCGAGCGGCGGTCGCCCCCTCGCCGTCCCCTTCGGCAAGCCGGCGATTTTCGACTCCATCGCGAGCGCGGACCGCTCGGCGACCGATGAGGTGCCGGAAAGTTGACCGAGCCGTCGAACGGAGCGCGGGATGTCGTCGAGTGTCCGGACACTGACGTAATACACCTTGAGCTTAAGCTTGTTAACGAGACTATCGATGATGAGCTCGTTGGCGAGATCCTTCCATACGACGACGACGTCGGGCTTCAGCGCGATGAGACGATCGAATACCAGCGCGTTCGCGTCACCAATACGCTCGATTTTTTTGGCAGCGTCAGGCTCGTCGGACCCAACAACGGTGGCGAGCACGCGATTCCCTGCGCCGGCCGCGAACAGCATCTCGGTAGCACCGGGGGCCAGACTGACGATCCGTCTGGCCGGTGCCTCAAGCCGCAAGGTCGCGCCCGTATCGTCACGAATGGTGATCGCTGAAGCGTGCGCCCGCGACGGCATCGCCAGCATCACAGCGATGATGAGACACGCCGCCGTGAAAGGCGCGCGAAGCATTATTTAGACCCGCTGCGGCAGGCGGAGCAACCGGAAGGAGATTCGATCCGACGGCGAATCCGCTCGAGGGGACCGCGTAACGGCGGAAACATACGGTGGGCGATGTTGACGAGACGCAAACGAGAGGCGGCGCCCGCTATGACCCAAAAAACATATACCGAAGCACCGATGACGAGGAGCGCAACCAGACCCTGCTGCAAGATGTCATGGTTCATGTCTTATCCCGCTCCAAACAGCACCGCGACACGATAGGTCACGAACGCAGCCAGATAAGCTAAACCGAAGAGATACGCCGTCATGATGAGAGGATAACGCCAACTATTGGTCTCGCGCTTCACCACGGCGAGGGTCGCGAGGCATTGTGGTGCGAAAACGTACCAAGCCAGCAGAGCAAGACCCGTAGCGAGACTCCACTGACTGGCGATTACCGTGGACAGCGCCGTGGATACGACTTCCTCGTCGCCTGCGAGGGCGTAGACGGTACCCAAGGCCCCCACCGCGACCTCGCGGGCTGCAAGACCCGGAATGAGTGCGATAGAGATCTGCCAATTGAAACCGATCGGCGCAAGAACGACTGATAACGCCTGTCCCAACTGACCTGCGAAGCTGTATTCGATCGCGGCGCCCGTCGCCCCCGCCGGTGGAGCCGGGTACGTCGACAGGAACCACAGCACCACCATGAGCGCCAAAATAATACCGCCGGCGCGGCCGAGGAAAATTCGTGCGCGCTCCCATAGGCCGAAAGCCAGATTGCCGAGACGCGGCCACTGGTAGTCGGGAAGCTCGAGCATCAACAGATGGGTATCGCCACCCCCACGGAATTTTTTGAGTGCCCAGGCGACGAGCAGCGCGCCGGCGACGCCCGCAAAGTAAAGCGCAAACAGCACTATTCCCTGCAAGTTGAACCCGCCGACTGCACGATCAGGAATGAACGCGGCGATGAGTAACGCGTAGACCGGAAGTCGAGCCGAGCAGGTCATGAGCGGCGCGACCATGATCGTCGCCATTCGGTCGCGTATGCTCGGAATCGTACGCGTCGCCATGATTCCTGGGATCGCGCAGGCAAAAGAAGACAGCAGCGGGATGAAGGCTCGGCCGGACAGCCCGACCGATCCCATCACCCGATCCAGCAGATAGGCCGCGCGTGGTAAGTAACCGCTGTCTTCGAGCGCCAGAATGAACGCGAAAAGAATGATGATCTGCGGCAGAAAGATGATGACACTGCCGACCCCCGCGATGATGCCGTCTGCGAGCAAGCTGCGCAGCGGCCCGTCGGGCATGCCGCCCCTCACCCAATCGGCAAGCGAGGCCACCCCCGCATCGATCAGATCCATCGGTACGGCGGCCCAACTAAAGACCGCCTGAAAAACGAAGAAGAGCAGGGTCGCGAGAACCAGCAGGCCAAAAAGAGGATGTAGTAACGCACGGTCTAGGGCGGCAAAGAACTCGCTGCGCCCCGGCTCGAGATAACTTGCTGCAGCAAGTATCCGCGCCGCCTCTTCGTGAGTCTGCTGAACATCGATCGATGAAGGTTCCTGCCATTCCCCTTTCGGAGATGTAGCCGGGACCTCGGTCGCCGGAAGGGTATCGAGGTGACGAATGAGCGCGTCGGCACCACCGCGCGCGATGGCGACGGTTTCGACGACGGGCACACCCAACTCTTTCGAGAGTTTTTCCCGATCAATGGAATAACCGCGCTTACGCGCGAGATCGGTCATGTTGAGTACGACGATCATCGGCAGGCCGAGCTTCTTAACTTCGAGCGCGAGCCGCATCGACAAAGGCAGATGCGTCGCGTCGGCGACCAAGACGATGGTTTCGGGTCTCGGTTCAGAGGCGAGACGACCGAGCGCGACGTCGCGGGTGATCGCCTCATCGAGCGTCGTCGGTGTCAGACTGTAGATGCCGGGCAAGTCGAGTAAGCGATAACGGCGTCCCGATGCAGACTGGTGGTAGCCCTCCTTTCGCTCGACCGTGACGCCGGGATAGTTCGCCACTTTCTGACGACTGCCCGTCATACGATTGAAAAGCGCCGTCTTTCCGCAGTTGGGGAGACCGACGAGAGCGATACGAAGTTCGGCGGTGCTCATTTGACCTTCACCCGGTCCGCTTCCTGGCGTCTTAGGGCGAACGTCGCACCGCCCACCCGCACGGCGACGGGGTCATCCGCCGGCCACATCACGGCAAGCATCTCTACGGCAGCGCCTGGATAAAATCCGATCTCGAGCAGCCGGCGCGCGAGGACGTCGTCGGCGTCCACCCGCTCGACCACGGCGGACTCCCCAGCCTTGAGGCCGGAAAGGGTCCTGGCATGCGGTTCGACGGGGGTCATGGGCCAAGTATCCGATAGCCCATGCTCTGTATGCAATTGCGGATCATTCTCATTTGTGACGACAATTTGAGGTACCCTTCGCTCCACCATGGACGGCAGCAGCGACGGTCAAAATAGGCAAGTCAACGTGTTCGGCGACCCCCTCGCCGAATGCAGCCAATCCCCGAAGACCGGTTGGTTTCGGAGTGGTTGCTGCGAAACCGACGCCTCGGACGTGGGATCCCACACGGTGTGCGCCGTGATGACCGCAGGGTTCCTCGAGTTCTCTCGGTCGAGGGGCAACGACTTATCGACTCCAAGGCCTGAGTTCGGGTTCCCGGGGCTGCAGCCAGGCGATCGGTGGTGCTTGTGCGCCGCGCGCTGGCAGGAGGCGTTTGAGGCCAATTGTGCACCCAAAGTGAGCCTTAAGGCGACTCACCGTCGCGCCCTTGAAATAATAAAACTCGCTGACCTCAAAACGCACGCGATCGATCTTGTCTGAACCAACCGCCATTGGCTCGTCGGCGGATTCGTCGCGAGCAGCCTTTCTGCATGGTGTCCGCGATCTGTTGCCTGCGGCACCCGGAGTATTCGCGTGGGGCTTGGTGACCGGGGTCGCGATGGTGAAATCCGGCCTCGGCGTGACCGAGGCGATCGTGTTGAGTCTGCTCGCCTATGCCGGCAGTGCGCAGCTCGCCGCCTTGCCGCTCATGGCAAGCTTCGCGCCGATCTGGCTCGTGATCGTCACGGCCGTGATCGTGAATCTCCGGTTCGTCGTCTACAGCGTCATGGCGCGCTCGCATTTTGCGGGGCTCTCGACGACCAAGAGAATCTGGCTCGGGTATCTCGTTGGCGACATCATGTTTGCGCGGTTTTCCGCGCTGCTCGAGCGTGAACCGAACTATCCGCATCGCGTCGCGTATTACTTCGGTGGCGCGAGTTGCAATTGGATGTGGTGGCAGGTGTCCTCGATCATCGGGATTCTCGCCGCCACCGCGATCCCGATCTCCTGGGGTCTGGAGCTCGCCGGCACGCTGACGCTGATCGCGTTACTCGTGCCGCTTTGTCGCCAGTGGCCTGTGCTCGCAGGAGCCGCCGTCGCCGCCGTCACATCCGTGATCGCCCACGGCCTTCCCTTTCGCCTCGGGTTGCCGCTTGCGATCTTGTTTGGGGTGGCGGTCGCGTTCGTCGTGGATCGACGCCGGATGGCCGCATGACAGAGCCGTACGTCTGGTGGGCCATCCTCGGCATCACCCTCGCGACCTTCATCACCCGGTCCGGGCCGCATTGGCTGGGTGAGCGGCTGCGGATTCCGCCCACGTTCGATTCGGCCTTGCGGTTTGCTCCCGCCTGCGCACTCGCCGCGATCATTGCGCCAGACCTGCTTTTCGTCGGCGATAGCCTGGTTTTGACCTTCGAAAACCCCCGATGGATGGCGGGCCTTGCTGCAGCCGCCGTTTTCGCGGCAACTCGCAGCATGATCGCGACAATTGTCGGCGGGATGGCCATTTTTTGGCTGCTCAAGGCGTGGCTCGGAGCGTGACAGTCATCTAATAGAAATACGACGGTCCAGTAATTGACATTGTGTCAATACATTAGGCAAGGTAGCCGGTATGAGCTACCTCGCCGAACGCCGCCTCGAAGAAAAAGAACGCCGCCGTGTCGAAATTCTCGATGCCGCAGAGGCCGTGGCGAGCGTGGTGGGCATCGAGGCCATGACCATGGACCAAGTCGCCCGCAAGGCGCGCCTCTCCCGAGCGCTCGTCTACGTCTATTTTCGCGATAAGGCTGATCTGTTGATCGCGGTATCCATTCGGGCGCTCGAACAACTGAACGAAAGATTCGTCGAGGTGCTCTCGCAGCCGATCCGGGGGCTCGATCAAGTCGAAGCTTGCGGCCGTGCTTACGTCGGATTTGCCCGGGAGTTTCCCGTGCGCTTCGAAGTGCTCGCACATTTCGAGGCGCACTCGCCGACGGCTGAACTCGACCCCGCGTACGAGGAATTTTTGAAGGTGGGCGAGCGACCGCACTGTTCCCTTACGCGCGCCATCGAAACTGGCTTGAAAGACGGCTCGATCCGTAACGACCTCGGCAACCCCGCACTACTCAGCTTCACGCTGTGGGGTCTCATGCACGGCATCATTCAGTTGACCATGCACAAGATCGGCGGACTCCAGCGTGCCGGAGTCTCTGCGGAATCCTTGATCGAGCACGGCTTTCGTCTCGCGCTCGACGCGATGTCGCTCGGCAAATCGGCGCGAACCTGACGCCATGATCAACGCTTTGTCTCCCGCGCGCTGTGGCTTGATCGTCGTCGCTCTTTTCACGATCGATCTCTCGGCCGCACAAAACGGTCCGACACGGGAGGCCAGCGCACTACTCGAGTCCTCGCCTTCTCGTTCCGTCCCTGCCGTGATCGAGGACTACGTCCGCGCAGGCCTTGCCTCGAATCTTGCCCTGCAATCCGCCTCACTTGAAGTTGAGCGCAGTCAGGCCGCACTCGATGCAGCGCGCGGCAAGTTTTTTCCCGAGGCGGCGATCGCCTCTCGCTACACGCGAGCCGAAGGCGGGCGTGAAGTGATCCTGCCGATCGGTTCAGCACTCAATCCGGTTTACCTGACGCTCAATGAATTACTCCTCGCCGACGGTAAAGCGCCTCGCTTCGGAACGATCGAGGATCCGCGTTTTTTATTGCAGCGCGAAGAAGAGCAGGACACACGTCTCAGTATTCGCCAGCCGCTCTATGTGCCGGCGATTCCAGCGGCGGTCCGTGCGCGGCGCTCTCTGCTCGAGGCGAGCGAGTTTGCTCGGCTGGCGCTCATCGGCAGACTCCGACGCGATATCACGGTTGGATATCTCAGCTGGCTACGCGCGAGTCGCGGCGCGAGCTTGATCGAAGCGAGCCGTAGTCTTCTCGCTGAAAACCTTCGCATCAACGAGTCGCTATTCCGGAACGGAAAAATCACTCGCGATCAGGTGCTCCGCGCCGAAGCTGAATTGCTAGCCGTCGAGCAGCAACTCACTGAATCACGAAGTCTTCGGGATCAAGCGGCCAGCTACGTCAACTTTTTGTTGAATAGGCCTCTCGACTCCGCGCTGGAGCAGGCGGATGCCGGTGCTGAAATCTCGAAAACCGTCGCCGATCTGTCCGTGCTGCGAGAGATGGCGGTCATGAAAAGACCCGAGTTCGCGCAACTCGATCGCGCCGTGCGCGCAGCGGGTGCGCAGGTAGATGCCGCACGGGCAGCCCGTAAGCCGTCGATCGCTTTGGGAGTCGATGGCGGATCACAAGGCGAGAAGTACGAATTCGGTCGCGGTCGCAACTTTGCAACGGTATCGGTCTTGCTCAACTGGACGGTATTCGACGGCGGCTCCCGTCGCGCAGAAGTTCGACAAGCGAGGGCCGCGCAGCGTCAAGCCGAAATTCAACGGGAGCAGGCGGGGCAGCAAATTCGACTGGAAGTTCAGCAGGCTCTCGATCGATTGCAGGCAAGTGAGGCGTCACTGCGGACGGCAGACGCTCGCGCTGAGGCCGCCCGCGCGGCATTCCGTATTGCCGGACGCAAACGCGATGAAGGCGTGATCAGCCAGGTCGAATTTCTCGATTCTCGTACCACGCTCACCGCCGCAGAACTCAACCTCAACGCCGTGCGCTTCGAATTACTCGCGCGCCAAGCGGAACTCGACTACGCCACCGGAGCGACCACACCGTGACCCAATATTTTTCGAAGATTTCGCTTCCGATGATGCTGATGATGATCGTGACGCTAGGCGCGTGTAGCGATGCGGTCGACGAGACGGAAACGGCGGGAACCTCCGTTCGAGCTGCCGAAGCCACCGCGGGGCCGGCGGCGGCTTCGATCGAGGCCAACGGCCTCATCGGCGCGAGAGACGAAATGCGGCTGTCGTTCAAAACAGGCGGCATCGTGCGTCGTATTGCGGTTCAGGAAGGCGAAGCCGTACGAAAAGGTGCGCTGCTCGCAGAACTCGAGCTCACCGAGATTCAGGCGCAGGCCGAGCAAGCGTTACAGATGGCCGAAAAGGCGGGACGCGATCTCGAACGAGGTGAGCGTCTTTATGCCGATCAGGTTATCAGTTTGGAGTCACTACAAAATCTGCGTACGCAAGCGGCCATCGCTAACGCTGCCCGCGATGCAGCGCGCTTCAATCTCGGTTACTCGAGAATCGTTGCGCCGCGAGATGGTGTAGTGCTGCGTAAGCTCGTCGAGGAGCGCGAGCTCGTTCCTCCTGGACAGCCGGTGGTCGTACTCGGAAGTGCGGATCGCGGATACGTCGTGCGTCTTGCCGTCGCCGATCGAGAAATCGTACGAATCGCTAAGGGCGATGCCGCACGAATTCGGGTGGATGCTTATCCGGGCGTCGAACTCAAGGGTGTCGTCAACGAAGTGTCTTCGGCGGCGGACCCACGAACCGGATTGTTCCCGGCGCAAATACGACTCGACTCAATGCCCGACATTCGTTTGGCGAGCGGACTTGTGGCCAACGTGACGATCGAGCCGACGCATTCTTCGGACGTGCAGTACACGTATGTGCCAGTGAGCGCTATCGTCGAGGGCGAGGGCCGAACGGCGAGCGTATTCGTTATCGACGGGACGATAGCGCGCAAACGACTGGTGCGTGTGGGATTCATCCGCGATGAGCAAGTCGCCTTAGCGGAGGGTCTCAAGCCGGGTGAACGCGTGGTCACCGAGGGCGCCCTGTATCTCGTCGACGGTGAGCGAATACGCATCGTAGACGGCGCGACGGGTGCCGCCACGGCTGCGAGCAAGGCTCGTTAAGATCTCATGGCGACACCCATTCTCGAATTTCCGATTCGACGCTACCAGTTCACGCTGGTGGTTTTTTTCTGTTTGGTAGTACTCGGTCTCTACAGCTTCGTATCCGTGCCGAGAGAGGAAGATCCCTCTTTCAAGATTTCGGGATTCGAAATCACCTCGATCATGCCGGGCGGAGACCCGAAAGATCTGGAACGACTGATTGCGAAACCGCTTGAGGATCGACTCGCCGAACTTGATAACGTCAAGCAACTCGAGAGCATCGTGGCGGACGGTGTCGCGTTCACCATCATCGAATTTCAAGCGTTTACTGATCCCGATCGAAAGTACGAAGAAATCGTCAGAGAGCTTAATTCTCTGAGACCCAGTTTCCCGGCGGAGGTTCGCGAGATTCGAATCCGCAAGTTCAGCCCGGGACTCGTCAACATCGTGCAGTACGCACTCGTATCGGACGATGCGCCGTATCGGGAGCTGCAGGACCATGCACGCACCTTGAAGGACGCGCTAAAGGGTGTGCCAGGTGTACGCACATCCGAGAGCTGGGCTTATCCGCCGCGAGAACTGCGCATCGAAATCGATACAGGCCGGCTCGCCGATCTGCGTATCACGCCGACGCGAATCATCCAGGCGATCGAAAGCGAAAACGCCAATATTCCTGCGGGAGTCGTGGACATCGGACCGCGAAGTTTCTCGGTGAAGGCGACCGGCTCTTATCAAGACCTCGAGCAAGTCGAAGATACCGTGGTGAACGCCGCGGACGGTCGAACAGTGCGGCTGCGCGATATCGCCGATATTCGATGGGACGAAGGCCAATGGGGCCATATCGGTCGCTACAACGACCGACGAGCCGTATTCGTGACGGCAAATATGAAAGAGAGTCAGAACATTCTCGAGGTACGCAAGGCGATCGATCAAGTGGTCGAGCGCTATCAAGCAGGGCTCCCGAAACGCGTGACTCTGGAGCTCGGCTTTGACCAATCCAAAAATGTCGAGAAGCGTCTCGATCGCCTATACACGGACTTCATGATCGCGATCGGTCTCGTGCTGCTCACACTATTGCCGCTCGGCTTGCGCGCAGCGAGCATCGTCATGATCTCCATCCCGCTGTCGCTCGCTTTCGGGCTAACGGTACTTTATTTCCTGGGCTATTCCCTCAATCAGCTCTCGATCGCCGGCTTTGTGGTCGCGCTCGGCTTACTAGTCGATGACTCCATCGTGGCCGTCGAGAATATTTCTCGCCATTTGCGGATGGGCTACGACCGTGTCAGGGCGGCAGTCGCGGGAACCCGGCAGATTTTCGTCGCCATTCTCGGTTGTACGGCAACACTAATCTTCGCCTTTCTGCCGCTGATGGCGCTGCCCGGAAACTCGGGAAAGTTCATCCGTGTACTTCCTCTCACCGTGGTGGCGACGATCGTCGGCTCGCTACTGATCGCCTTGTTCATCATTCCGTTTCTGGCCAGCCGAATGTTGCCGGCGGACGAAGTCGGGCATTCGAGTCGTCTTCTTCAAAGAATCATGAGCGGTATTCACCGCTATTACCGTCCGGCCTTGCATTACTGTCTCGCGCGGCCCAAAGCGACGGTCGTCGCGGCCATCGGAGGCTCGTTACTGCTTTCCGCCGCGCTGATCCCGGTGCTCGGCTCGAGTCTCTTTCCGAAAGCCGATACGCCGATCTTTTTGGTTCAAATCGAAACGCCCACCGGGACGAGCTTTGCCGCGACGGATAAGGCCGCGCAGTTCGTCGAGGTGGAAGTCGGCAAGATTCCGGGTGTTCGGTCGGTGTTCACGAACATCGGTCGCGGTAATCCGCAGGTGTATTACAACCATATCCAACGCAGCGAAACCGCGGCCTACGCAGAAGTCTTCGTCGTGTTAGAGAAGTACGACACTCGCCGTACGCCGAAGATGCTCGACGAGCTACGTAGTCGACTCGATGGTTATCCGGGTGCGCGCATCTCCGTACGTGAGTTCGTGAACGGACCGCCGGTATCAGCGCCTATCGCCGTACGAATCGTCGGACCGGATATCGAGGTACTCGACACGCTGGCCGCACGAATCGAGCGACTGATCGAAGAAACCCCGGGGACTCGCGACGTCCGTAACCCACTCAAGTTTCCGCGCACCAATATCAAGATCGAGGCCGACACAGCCAAGGCAGCGCTCCTTGGCGTACCGGCCATCGAGATCGACCGAGCGATGCGACTCGCCATCTCGGGACTGCCTGCCGGAACCTACAAAGATATCGACGGCGAACAGTATCCGATCGTCGTACGTACGCCTCTCGAGGGCCGACCCACACTGGAGGCCATCAAGGCTGCGCGTGTCATCAGCGTCACCGGCGAGTCATTGCCACTCTCGCAAGTCGCGTCGATCGAGTTCGAGCCGGCCCCCGTATTGATTTCACGGTACGACCGCCAGCGCGCCGTAACGATCAACTCGGATGTTCAACGCGGAGAGAACACCGGGAAAGTGACGGCAGACGTCGTGAATCGACTGGACGACATGGAGTGGCCACGCGGATACCGATACGTCCTTGGAGGCGATGCCGAGGCCGGCGCCGATGCCTTCGGCGGTATCGGTACGGCCATCATCGTCGCACTCTTCGGCATTTTTGCGGTGCTGGTACTCGAGTTCGGCAGCTTTCGCTCGACACTCATCGTGCTGACGGTCGTGCCACTCGGTATTTTCGGTGGCATGTTGATGCTGCTGATCACGAATAACGATATTTCCTTCACGGCGAGCATCGGCTTCATCGCCCTGATTGGTATCGAGATCAAGAATTCGATTCTGCTGGTGGACTTCACTAATCAATTACGCGAAGAGGGTGTCCCGCTGGATGAGGCCATCGAGCAGGCCGGCGAAATACGGTTTTTACCGATTTTGTTGACATCGGCCACGGCGATCGGCGGTTTGTTGCCGCTTGCTGCGCAGAACAGCGGTCTCTACTCACCGATGGCCTGGGTGATCATCGGCGGTCTCATCACCTCGACGCTGCTGGCGCGACTCGTCACGCCGGTGGTGTACAAATTGATTCCGCCCGAAGGTCACGAGCCTCGCAACATCGCGCGCGGCAATCAGCCAGAGTCGTCGGGCGCCTTACTCTAGGCGGGAGGTCAGCTCGCGCTTTCGAGCTCCCAGGTGACGAGGGGCGCGCCGCGTCGGATCCAGAAACCCGCTCCGATGGGACGGAAGTGTTTTTGCAGGCGCTTGCGGTACCAAAGACCCGTGCGCATGGTCACGTCTGAGTCGGTGCGGGATTGATCGGCATTTTCCCGCCAGTCGCGGCGGGTGAGCGCGCTGAAAAAGAGCACACCGCGACAAAGACGGGAAAAATTTCGCATCGCTTTTTCGGCGGAACGATCGTCGAGATACTGCAGCACGTCGAAACACACGACGAGATCGAACGGCTTGCGCGGGCGATACGACGCAAGGCTTCCCTGAAGCCAACCGTAGCGATCGCAAAGATACTCGCTGTACTCCAGACCCACGTAGGTGGCACCCGGTAACGCACGCAGCAAGGGCTCGCGCATCAGTCCGAGCCCGCAACCCGCATCGAGAATGCTGCCGACCGGGCAGCCGATGTGCTTCGTGTATGCCGCGATCAGATTGGCCCGGGCCGACATCTCAGCTCGGGAGGTCACAGAGGTTCGACCGTCGCGGTAGAAGCGTCGGTAGTAATCTCGACCGAAGCGCTCGCTCGACGAGGTCAAACGATACCGGCGAGTTTTTTGGCGATCTCTGCGACCTGTGCCGGATCGGCCTGCGATACTTCGGGATACTCCGTGAAGCGCTCCGGAATCTTGATGGTGGCGTCGATACCCATCTGGTCTGACCGAAATGCACCGAATTGTGGCGACTTCTCACAGGATGGATCGAGGATCATCGGAATGCCATCGGGCTGGATGATGGAATCTTTGACCGGCTGCCAGCGGGTCATCATCGCCCATTCCACCTGTTTGAGATCGTAGGGATCGACATCGGGGCCCACCACGATGACGAGTTTGGCCGTTCGTCCCCAGCGCCCCGCCGAACCCCACACCGCATGGATGACGTACTTGCCGAAGTTCGGATGGGGCTTGCGCCAGCCGTCCACTGACAGTTGCACCACGTAGCACATATTCGGCGTGACGGCGACGTCGTGTACTTCGGGGATTTTCTTGCGTAAATCGGAGAGCACCTCGCCCTCGACAGGCAGCAGCGCGATGTAGTTGTGATCAAAAGGCGGCACCATTTCCATGGTGGCGTGCCAGATGGGTTTCTTGCGATGCGTGATGCACTTGATGCGGACGATCGGAAACACCTGTACACGGTCGTAGTATCCGACAGGGTTGGAGTGCCAACCGATCGCTTCGAGTTCGTCCGTGATCACTTCGCCCTCGAGCACCCACTCGGCGTTTGCAGGCACTTCGAGGTCGACGGTTTCGCAACGGACCATTTCGACGGGGGATCCGCGTAGCCCGCCCGCGAAAGCAGTTTCGTCGACGTTAAACGGAACGCCAGTCGCTGACGCGAGGTGCAAAGCGGGATCGCAGACACCCGCGATGGCGACTTCAAGCCGCTTGCCCATCTGGGATGCCTTGAACGTATGACGCCCGATATCGGAGAACGGCGGGTTCCACCAATAAAAGGCAGCGAGGTCGGTTTTTGCGCGCTCCGGTTTGTAGCTGCCGCCTTGCGGGTGGGTGGCATCCAAGAATTGAGTAAAGCGATACCAGCCGCAGTTGCGTCCGCCGGTCTCCGGATCTTTGGAAAATGTCATGGCGTTCGTGATGTACGCCGGACCTTCCTTACCGAACCAGACATGGGGAATCTGCTTGTCGAGCGAGACGTCGTCTCCTTTGATGATGACGTCTTTGCAAGGCGCGTGAGCTTTGTCGACGATCTTGGGTGCATGCCAACGAGCCGGGTCGGCAAGGACCTCGGAGTGGTGCAACTTCGCTTCGCGCCAATCACGGAACCCGATGGTCATCGCCGTTCGTTCGCGAGTCCCGAACGGATTGAACAGGATCGGTACATCCTTGGTATTGATCGCATCGACGTTATTCAGCATCAGGGCGGGGCCCTCTTTGCTGCACACGTAGTGCATGAGCGCCTGTAGCTCGTTGGTATCGCGCCGGCCATTGAGCGGCACGTCGACGTTCTTCAGTTGTCCTTCGCGCTCGAGCAGCGCGAGGAATTCGCGCATGTCTTTGAATGCCATGATTGCCCCCGTTCGACCTGATGGCCCTGACGAGGCTACAGACTAACCGCGGAGGTACGGCCGGGGCCATAGGTCCGACCTTTGGCGGAAATACCTGACCTTACATCGGACAATCTGCCCCAAGTGGTTCCCCCGCGGGCACGCGAGTCGGCATGATCAACCCTGAACCCCTCGTCTATCCCGGAGTCACCATGTCCTCAACGCGCA
>JBEAXT010000202.1:0-3836 GCA_041159695.1 Pseudomonadota bacterium | reverse complement strand
TCGAGCCGAGCGGACAGCGGGAAGTGGAAGAGCTGCTGCGGAGCAAAGGCGTCGCGTTCTCGCGCAGTTACGTCGATCAAGGTCGGCTCATGCTGCACTTTGACGCCGTCCCCGAGCAGCTGAAGGCGCGCGACGTCGTCAATGAAAACTTCTCGCGCGACTACGTGACGGCATTATCGTTCGCTTCGCGAGCGCCCGACTGGTTGCGCGGCATCGGACTGCGGCCCATGCCGCTCGGTCTCGATTTGCGCGGCGGTCTCTACTTGCTTTATCAGGTCGATGTCGACGGTGCCGTCGCGCAGTTGCTTGAGGTGTATGAGCAAGACCTTCGGCGCGCCCTCGGGCAGGACAACGTCGCATTCGTAGACGTCGTTCAGGTCGCCGAAGGGACGGCGAAACCGAATGGCATTCGCGTCTTGTTGCCGGAAGGCGCCAATGACGATGCGGCCCGTGCCGCCGTTCGCCGTGTGCTGCCTGATCTCACCGTATCGTCGATCTCGGGCGCCTCAGGTCCCGTGCTTCAGGTGCTCCTCACCGACGCGCAGATCAAGGAGCGTCAGGATTACGCCATTTCGCAGAATCTCACCACGATCCGTAATCGCGTGAACGAGCTCGGTGTGTCCGAGCCCGTGGTACAGCGCCAGGGCATCGATCGCATCGCCGTGCAGTTGCCGGGTGTCCAGAACTCGGCCGAAGTCAAAGATATCCTCGGCAAGGTGGCGACACTCGAGTTTCGCCTCGTCGACATTCAAAACAGCGTGTCCGAGGCTGTGCAACGTGGCCGCGCGCCCTTTGGCTCAAAGCTCTACGAGTCGCGTGAGGGTCAGCCCGTTCTGCTGAAGCGCGACATCATCGTCACGGGCGACCAACTCGTCGATGCGACCACGGCAGCAACGGACCAAGGTCCGGGCGTCTCCGTGAAACTCGACGCGGCGGGCGGTGAGGAGATGCTGCGTACCACGCGCATCAACCTTGGTAAGCCGATGGCCGTGGTGTTCATCGAGCAGCGTCGTGAAGACGTGGATGTCGATGGACAAAAAGTTCAGCGTGACATCAAAGAAGAGAAGGTCATCAATCAGGCGACTATTCAGGGCGTCTTCTCGAACAGCTTCCAGATCACGGGTCTTGGCGTGAACGAAGCACGTGAGCTTGCCTTGTTGTTGCGTGCGGGCGCGCTTGCAGCGCCGATCTTCGTTATCGAAGAGCGCGTGGTGGGCCCGGGTCTCGGCAAAGAAAACATCGAGAAGGGCGTCACGGCGCTCGTCCTCGGCATGGCTTTGCTCTTCGTGTTCATGCTCGCGTACTACAAAGTTTTCGGTCTTGTCGCCAATATCGTGCTGCTCACGAACGTGGTGCTACTCGCGGCGCTGCTCACGATGTTCAAGGCTGCGCTGTCGTTGCCGGGCATCGCGGGTATCGTGCTCACGGTCGGTATGGCGGTCGATGCGAACGTGCTGATCTATGAGCGTATCCGCGAAGAACTACGTAATGGCGTTACGCCGCAGACCGCCATTGCGAAGGGTTTCGAGAAAGCGTTCTCTGCCATTGCAGACTCCAACATCACCACCCTGATTGCGGGCGTGGTCTTGTGGGCATTCGGAACAGGCCCCATCCGCGGTTTCGCGGTGGTGCTCTCGCTTGGCATTCTCACCTCGATGTTTACGTCGCTGCTCGGCAGTCGTGCGTTGCTCACCCTGATGTACGGTGGTGCGCGGCGCCCTGAAAAGCTGTCGATCTGAGACGGCGCATAAGGAGTATCCGGTCATGGAATTCTTCAAGAGCAACAGCCGAGTGGCCTTCATGGGTACGCGCAAGCTGTGGTATGCCGTGTCCCTCCTGCTGTTCGTCGGATCGTTGGTGGCGCTCTTCACCAAGGGGCTCAACCTCGGTGTCGATTTCACCGGTGGTGTGACGGTCGAAGCCAAATTCACCGTTGAGGCAAAACCCGACATTCTGCGCACCGAGCTCGAGCGCGCGGGGTTCAGAGATGTTCAGGTGCAGAACTTCGGCTCTTCTCGTGATGTAGCCATTCGTTTGCCGCCCCCAGAGGGTCAGACCGCCGATCAGGTACGTAACGAGCTCGAGGGCGTGCTGAAAGCGGCAGATCCCAATGTGTCGGTCAGCCGGCTCGAAGTGGTCGGTCCTCAAGTCGGTGCCGAGCTTCGCAACTCGGCGGCTATTGCCTTGATCTCTACGCTGATCCTCATTTTCATTTATGTCTTCATCCGCTTCCATGCGTGGCAGCTCTCGGCCGGAGCGATTTTTGCGGCTATCCATGACCCGATCATCGTGCTCGGATTCTTTGCCGTCACCGGGATCGTCTTCGATCTATCGGTCATCGCCGCGTTGCTGGCGGTGATCGGCTACTCGCTCAACGACACGGTGGTGGTATTCGATCGTATTCGCGAGCGCTTCGAGGCGAACAAGCGCCTGACGCCCGACGAAGTGCTCAACCAGTCGGTCAACCAGACACTGTCTCGAACCATCATGACGTCGCTGACGACGATGATCGTCGTAGTGGTCTTGTTGCTGCTCGGCGGCCCGGTCCTGCAGCCGTTCTCGGCGGCATTGATTGTCGGCATCCTGGTCGGCACCTACTCGTCCATCTACATCGCCTCGGCCGTGGCCCTCGACTGCGGCCTAACCGCCGAAAGCCTGTTCCCGACCCGCAAGAAGCTCGCGATCGACGATCTGCCCTGACGGGGCAGTAGCGGTGGGGCGGCTCGCCCCCCTACAATCGGGCGAATCAAATTCGGGCGTCATGGCCTGAGGGGGACTGCTCATGAACTGGCGAATCAAACCGCTCGACGACATCCTGGCCAACGCAGAGCGCAAAAGTCTCAAGCGCTCCCTAGGTGCGTTCCAGCTCACCATGATGGGCGTCGGCGCCATCATCGGCACCGGCATATTCGTGCTCACCGCAGAGGCCGCCCAAAAGGCCGGCCCCGGCATGATGCTCGCCTTCGTCATCGCGGGCTTCGTCTGCGCGGTCGCCGCGTTGTGCTACGCAGAACTCGCCTCGATGGTGCCGGTGTCCGGTTCTGCCTATACCTACTCCTACGCCGTCATGGGCGAGGCGATCGCCTGGGTCGTCGGGTGGGCGCTCGTGCTCGAGTACGCCGTCGCCGCGAGCGCGGTCTCTGTGGGGTGGTCCAATTATTTTGTGGGGCTCATGGAACGGAGTGTGGGGATCGAAATACCCGACGCATTCACCAAGGGGCCGTACGCGGGCGGCATCATGAACGTACCGGCCGCGGCCATTGCGCTGCTGGTGACCTCGTTGCTCGTCATCGGCACGCGCGAGAGCGCGACCGTCAACGCGTTCCTCGTCGTCATCAAGGTGACGGCGCTCAGCATATTCGTGATGCTCGCGTTGCCGGTCATCAACGGCGACAACTTCCAGCCCTTCGCACCGAATGGATTCTGGGATGCGACGGGTCTCGGTATCGCTGGCGCTGCAGCCTCCATCTTCTTCGCGTACGTAGGCTTCGATGCGGTCTCGACGGCCGCCGAAGAAACCACCAACCCGCAGCGCAACATCCCGATCGGCCTGATCGGTAGCCTCGCGATCTGTACGATTTTCTACCTGCTCGTGTCGGCGGGTGTGGTCGGGTCGGTGGGTGCGCAACCGGTGGTGAATGCGGCCGGCGTTGCGGTACCGCCCGGTAGCCCGGAGTTCGCGACGATCTGTGCCCTCCCCGAGAACGCCCAGGCGCTTGCGTGCAGCGGCGAGCCGCTCGCGTTCGTGCTCGACCTGCTCGGCTGGGACAAGATTTCGCAGTTGATCGGTCTGGCGGCCTTCCTCGCGCTGCCGTCGGTCATCCTCATGATGCTCT
>JBEAXT010000185.1:0-5469 GCA_041159695.1 Pseudomonadota bacterium | reverse complement strand
ATCTCGACGAGCATGGCGTGAAGGTGCGTTACCTGCATTCGGATATCGAGACCGTCGAGCGCAGCGAAATCATCCGAGATCTTCGGCTCGGTGTGTTTGACGTACTCGTTGGAATCAATCTGCTGCGCGAAGGTTTGGATATGCCTGAGGTGGCGCTCGTCGCCATTCTCGATGCCGACAAAGAGGGTTTCCTGCGCTCCACGAATTCCCTGATTCAGACGATCGGTCGGGCGGCCCGCAACGTCAACGGGCGGGCCATTCTCTATGCTGACCGAATCACGGGGTCGATGCAGCGCGCCATCGAAGAGACCGAGCGTCGCCGTCAAAAGCAGCTGGCGTTCAACGAACAGCACGGCATTACGCCCCGCAGCATCGTCAAAGACGTCGTCGACGTCATGGAGGGCGCGCGAGCTGAGGGTGGAATGCCCTTGTCAAAGGGCAGGGCTGCCACGAAACTTTCCAAGGCGTCAAAGAAAGGCTCGACTGCCGCCGAGCCTCAATCGTTGCACGCGCTGCGACCGGAGCAGGCTTTGCGGCGCATGAAACAGCTTGAAACCGAAATGTTCAAACATGCGCGAAACTTAGAGTTCGAAGAAGCGGCAAGATTGAGAGACCAAATCGAATCATTGCGGCGAGCCGGGCTCGGGTTGCCGGAGGTGAAGGCTGGATGAAACGTCGTACCGTGCTCTGGATGGGACTTGGCACTTTAGGTGCGCTCGCCGTCGGCTGGAGCGTGTTGCCGCCGCGGCAGCGGCTGACGGGCGGGGCCGATCAATTCGCCGATCCCGAATCGTTCACGCCAAATGCCTGGGTCCGTATCGGGCGAGACAATACGGTGAGTCTCTTCATGCCGCGGGCCGAGATGGGTCAGGGGACGCATACGGGGCTCGCGATGCTGTTGGCGGAAGAGCTCGGCTGTGCACTTGAGTCGATCCGCATCGAGCCCGCGCCGATTGCGAGCGTGTACAACAACGTCAAAGTGGCCGGCGGTAGCCCGGCGCTGAGCGCGGGCGAGCCCGCGCTCGCTCAACGTGTCGCTACTCACTTCACCGCCAAGATCGTACGTGAGGTGGGCTTCATGGTGACCGGTGGCTCGAGCAGCATCCCCGATCTTTGGGTGGTGTTGCGCGAGGCGGGAGCCATGGCACGGGAGACACTGCGTGCGGCGGCGGCCCGTCGTTGGGACGTGGCTATTTCGGAGTGCACGGTCAAGGACGGAAAGGTCGTCCGAGGCGATGGGCAAGCGCTGAGCTTCGGCGAAATCGTTGCGTTCGGCGGCGATGCACTAGAGCCGGTGAGCGAGTTTTCTTTGAAACCTCCGGCGGACTGGACTTTGATCGGAACACCCGCCAAGCGACTCGAGGCCTCGGATAAAGTGACCGGGCGCGCCAAGTTTGCGGCCGACATCCACGAACCTGGGATGCTCTATGCGGAGGTTGCGCTGTGTCCTTATGTCGGCGGATCGTTAGATAGTTTTGACGAGGCGGCTGCGCGCGGGCTTCCAGGCGTCGTCGAGATCGTGACGATTCCCGCCGTCGCCGGAGCCCCTGCCGCGATCGGCGTCGTCGCCGATCAACGATGGCGTGCGCAACGCGCGGTCGAGGCTCTCGGGGCACGCTGGCGACCCGGACCTTCCGGCGCGTTCGATCAGTCGCTCATCGATTCCACCCTGGCGCAAGGACTGCAAGCCGATGCGCCGCGCGATATCTACCGCGAGGTCGGAGAGGCCGAATCGATTATCGCCTCTATCGCATCGGTGGCGCCCCCGCTGCGCGCGGAGTACGAGGTGCCGTACCTCGCCCACGCGGCCATGGAACCGCTCTGCTGCGCGGTCAAGTACGAAGGAACAAAGGCCACCGTCTGGGCGGGCGTACAAGTTCAAAACGTTTCGCGCGACGTAGCGGCCAAAGTATTCGAGCTCGATAAAGATCAAGTCACCTTGATCCCGATGCTGCTCGGCGGTGCGTTCGGTCGACGACTCGACTCTGATTTCGTCGCGCTCGGTGCGGCGATCGGTCGCGCTGTTCCGAACACGCTGGTGCAATTGCAATGGCGCCGCGAACACGACACGCGACACGATTTCTATCGCCCTGCAGTCCGTGCACAGCTCTCGGCGGTCGTCGATGCGGCGAGCGGGCGCATCGCGGCGTATCACTGTCATAGCGTTGGGCAATCCATCGCAGCGCAAGCATTACCGCGTCAGCTCGGATTGCCCGCATCGGGCACGGATGCCAGTAATGCCGAAGGGGCGGCCGATCAGGCGTACGTCTTTGAAAATCATCTCGTGACGCACACCACCGTCGAGTTGCCCGTAGGCGTTGGCTTTTGGCGATCCGTCGGACATTCGCAGCACGCATTTTTCAATGAGTCATTCATGGATGAGCTCGCGAGCTCAGTGAACGCCGACCCCGTTGAGTTTCGGTTACGACACCTGGGTGATCGACCGAGACATGCGGCGGTGCTTCGGCTCGTTGCGGACAAGGCGGGATGGGACACACCGATCGGGACGACGACAGACGGTCGCGCGATGGCTCGAGGTGTCGCGCTACACGAGAGCTTTGGCAGCATCGTCGGGTTAGTGGCGGAGGTGTCCGAGGGTGAGGGTGGGGTACCTCGGGTGCATCGAGTCGTCGCCGCCATCGATTGCGGCGTGGCCGTGAATCCCCAGCTGATCGCCCAGCAACTCGAAAGCTCGATCATCTACGGGTTGTCGGCCGCCCTGTACGGACGAATCAGCTTCAAGGACGGGCAGGTCGAGCAGGGTAACTTCGATGCCTATCCGGTCTTGCGACTTGCGGAGTCCCCGACCATCGAGACCTGGATCGTCCCGAGCGCAGCGCCTCCGGGTGGGGTGGGAGAGCCGGGGGTGCCGCCGGTCGCGCCCGCGGTGACGAGCGCCCTGGCGACGCTTACGGGACGGCGGGCTCGCCGGTTGCCGCTAATCGGTGCCTAAGGTATCG
Source organism: Pseudomonadota bacterium (assembly GCA_041159695.1). Taxonomy (GTDB): domain Bacteria; phylum Pseudomonadota; class Gammaproteobacteria; order Steroidobacterales; family Steroidobacteraceae; genus UBA964. The sequence continues at coordinate 2,509 of JBEAXT010000185.1, read as the reverse complement.
TTCGCGGCCTTTCTGCAGGCGCGTAGCTCAGTGGTAGAGCATCACCTTGACATGGTGGTGGTCGGTGGTTCGATCCCACTCGCGCCTACCAATTCGGCTGGGGGCGTTTTCGCGAGGCGGAAGCGCCCCTTTTGCCATGGCGCCATCGGGGCGCCGCGACGAAACGGAGACTGGCGACGATGCCCGTGATTACGCTGCCCGATGGCAGTCAACGATCCTTTGATCAGGCCGTATCGGTGGCCGAGGTGGCGGCGGGTATCGGTGCGAGTCTCGCCAAGGCCGCGCTCGCGGGCAAGGTGTCGGGCAAGCTCGTCGACACCAGCTTCAAGATTGCCGAAGACGCACGTCTCGAGATCGTGACGGACAAACACCCCGACGCGCTCGAAGTCATTCGTCATTCAACGGCCCACTTACTCGCTCAGGCCGTGCAATCGCTTTTCCCCGATGCGCAGGTCACGATCGGTCCGGTCATTGAAGACGGGTTCTATTACGACTTCGCCTACAAGCGCCCCTTCACGCCGGAAGATCTCCTGGCCATCGAGGAGAAGATGCGCGAGCTCTCGTCGGCGAACCAGGCCGTGACGCGCCGCGAAATGCCGCGCGACGATGCCGTCGCCTTTTTTAAGCGACTGGGCGAGCATTACAAAGCCGAAATCATTTCGAGCATCCCGTCCAACGAGCCCATCAGTCTTTACGGGCAGGGCGAGTGGGTTGATCTCTGTCGCGGCCCGCACGTGCCTTCGACCGGAAAGCTCAAAGTATTCAAGTTGATGAAGGTGGCCGGTGCCTATTGGCGTGGCGATTCGCGCAACGAAATGTTGCAGCGCATCTACGGCACGGCATGGACCAACGAGAAAGATCTCAAAGATTATTTGACTCGGCTCGAAGAGGCCGAGAAGCGCGATCATCGGAAAATCGGTCGCGAGCTCGACCTTTTCCACATGCAAGAAGAAGCCCCCGGCGCCGTTTTCTGGCATCCGAAGGGTTGGAGCGTGTTTCAGTCGCTCATCGGTTACATGCGCGAGAAGCAAAAGGCTGCGGGCTTTCTCGAGGTCAACGGCCCCGAGCTGATGGATCGTAGTCTCTGGGAAGCGTCGGGCCATTGGGAAAAGTTCGGCGAGAACATGTTCACGACGCAAACGCCCGATGAGCGCGTGTACGCCATCAAGCCGATGAACTGCCCGGGCCACGTCCAGATCTTCAAACAGGGTCTGCGCAGTTACCGCGATTTGCCCGTGCGGTACGCCGAGTTCGGCAAGGTGCATCGGTACGAACCTTCCGGCGCTCTACACGGAATCATGAGGGTGCGTGCGTTCACGCAGGACGATGCGCACATTTTCGTGAGCCCCGAGCAGATCACCGAAGAGTCGGTCGCGGTTACGAAACTGATTCTCGATATCTACCGAGACTTTGGTTTCGACGACGTACGCATCAAATTTTCCGATCGACCCGCCAAGCGGGTGGGCTCCGACGAGATTTGGGACAAGGCCGAGGCGGCCCTCAAGGAGGCGGCCCGGGTGGCCGGCATCGATTTCACCCTTAATCCCGGCGAGGGCGCCTTTTATGGTCCGAAGCTCGAATTCGTGCTTCGCGACGCCATCGGACGGGACTGGCAGTGCGGCACCCTACAGGTCGACCTCAATTTGCCCGGACGGCTCGGGGCGCACTACATCGACGAGCACAGCCAGAAACAAACGCCGGTCATGCTTCATAGGGCGATTTTCGGCTCCCTGGAGCGATTTCTCGGCATTTTGATCGAGCACCATGCCGGCCGCCTACCGACCTGGCTGGCCCCGGTACAGGGCGTGCTGCTCGGGATCACGGACCGCCAGGATGCGTATCTCAACGAGGTGGCGCAATTCCTTAAAAATCAGGGGCTTCGGGTCGACATCGACTTGCGGAACGAGAAAATCGGCTTTAAGATTCGCGAACACACGCTGCAGCGCGTGCCATACCTATTGGTGGCAGGCGACAAGGAAGTAGCAGCGCAGTTTCTGTCCGTGCGTACCCGCAGCGGCAAGGATCTGGGTCAGATGTCGCCGCAGACGTTCGTCGAGCGGTTGCGCGTCGAGCTCGAGAGCCGCGGTCGCCGAACTTTGGAGGATTGACGTATCTCGACTGCAACAAAGCGCATCCGGCGCAATGAGGAAATCACGGCGCCGCAGGTGCGAGTGATCGCGGCAGATGGGGCTCAGGCCGGCATCATGACCCGATTCGAAGCCCTTCAGATGGCGCAGAGCAGTGAGCTCGACCTCGTGGAAGTATCACCGATGGCGGAGCCGCCGGTGGTTCGGATCATGGACTTCGGGAAGTTCCTCTTCGAACAGAAGAAGAAAACCCACTCCGCGCAGAAGAAGCAGAAGCAGCAGCAAGTCAAGGAAGTGAAGTTTCGCCCCGGTACGGAAGAGGCGGATTACCAAGTTAAATTGCGTAATCTCGTCCGATTCCTGACCGAAGGTGACAAGGCCAAGGTAACCCTGAGGTTCCGTGGTCGTGAGATGGCGCATCA
>JBEAXT010000205.1:0-3113 GCA_041159695.1 Pseudomonadota bacterium | reverse complement strand
CGCAGTGGAACGTGTCGGACGATCTGACCGTATTGCTGCAAATCGAGAAGATGCGTGATCGCTCCGATGCGGTTCCGTCGTACAACGATACGCCGCCGAATGGTCCGTATCTCTGGAACGTACTCGGGTTCACCCGGCCGACCGGCGATCCGCTCGATAACATGGCCTCAACGGAGCGCGGCGACGCGCTGCTGTCGATGGATCGTGGTCAGCGTATCGATGTCGATGGCGTCTACCTGAACGCGGAGTGGAACCTCGGTTCGCACACGCTGTTTGCCGCCGCTGGCTCGCGTGATCAGGACGAAAATCTGCCGAACACCTACACGGGTGCCGCGCCGATCAACTCGATCACCAAGCAGCCGCTGTCGCTCTTCGATGCCACGCGTGATACCACGCGCAAGACGAGCCAGGTTGAAGTCCGTCTCGCCTCGAAGAACGACGGGTCGTTCAATTATGTCGTCGGCGCCTTCCAGCAGACGAACGATGCTCGTTTCTGCGTGGTTCAGGTGCTCGGCTTCATCGACCTCGCGCTGCCGTTTGCGGCGCTTGGTCTGCCGGCGCAGTTCAATAACAACACCCCGCAGGTGCTCTGCAACCAGCAGGACTCCGATTCGATCGCGGGCTTTGCCGACGCCACCTTCGAGGCAACGGATAAGTTGACGATCGGTGCGGGCTTCCGTTACACCCGCGACGAGCGTCAGTGGGCGGGCCGCACGCAGGTGGGTCTCGCTTCGCTCGATCCGCGCAACCCGGGCCTCACCCCGGCGCAGCTCGGTTCGCCGTTGAACGCGGGCGACTTCACGAAGTACCCGGGTGGTCAGATCGTCAACTCCTCGACTCCGGGCTTCAGCAACCTGAAGCGCACCTGGTCCGAACCGAGCTGGCGTTTGACGGGTTCCTACCAGTTCAGCGACTCGCTGTTCAGCTATGCGACGGTGTCGCGTGGTTACAAGGCGGGTGGATACAACGATCAGACCGGCACCAGCGGTCTGATGGTGCCCTCGCTGACGCGCCCGGTTGATCCCGAGTACGCGACGAACTACGAGTTCGGATTGAAGTTCGAGTCGGCCGATGGCCGCCTGCGCTTCAACCCGACCGTGTTCACCACGAAGTACGAAGATGCGCAGCGTGCGGTGAACATCATCACGCGTAAGGGCGGTGCGGACTTCCAGGAGACCGTGTTCTACAACGCGGCTGAGGTGAAGTCGCAGGGCCTCGAGCTCGAGCTGCAGGCGCTGATCACGGATTCGTTCCGTATCCGCGGTCAGGCGGCATTCCTCGATGCCAAGTACGACAAGTTCGTGATCAATCAGCCTGCGATCAACGATACGGTGAGCGGTGGCTCGATCGTAGCGTTCAACGGCAACTTCTCGGGATTGCCGGTGCCGCGCTCGCCTGAGCAGAGCGGTGCGATCTCGGGTACGTACACCACGGACTTCGCCCAGGGCAGCCTCGAGGTGACGGGTGAGGTGTACTACGAAGCAGAGAACCTCTTCTACATCTCTGCCGCGGGTCGTGAGTACGATGCGTATCTCAACGAAAAGACGCTGCTGAATCTCTCGGCGACCTACACGCCGTCGGACAGCCGCTACTTCGTGCGCGTCTACGGCAAGAACCTCTCGGATGAGCGTTATCGCGTCGCCTCTCAGTCGGTGGCGACGCTGTGGACGCACACCCAGTGGGGTGCGCCGCGCAGCTACGGCATCGAGGTGGGCTTCAACCTCGGATCGAGCGGCAAGTAAGCGCGCGATCTTTGCAGTCACGTCCTTTCAAGGACAAAAAAAGCCCGGCGAGAGCCGGGCTTTTTTTTGATCATGGAGCTCTCACGAAAGATGACGTCTGCCGTCATCGTGCGACCGCTGCTCTAGTCGACGGTCTCCGGTGTGAACGGGCACCAGGTTTCCTTTTCGACGACGTCGAGCAGGAAGGACAGTTTCGCCATGCCGCCGATGATGGCCATCACCACGCCCAGCTCAAGGATCTGCGCCTCGGAGAAATGGGCACGCAGTGTTTTGAAAAGTTGCGGTGAAATCTCGCCATGCATGTTCGTGAGTACCATTTGATCGGTGTACTCGATGACTGCGAGGTCGGCGTCCGAAAAGAGCGGTGTCGAGACCTGATTGGCCACGAGCGCATCGATCTGTGCTGCGCTGAAACCCGCCTCGATCGCACCCGGGACGTTTTGCTTGTTGCAGGTGCGGCAGCCGTGGACGAGCGACAGACGTAGACGAGCGAGTTGCTTGTAGCGCTGCGGAACCTCGCCTCCGAAGAATACTTTGACGTAGAACTCGTTCATCACGAGGTTCAGTAGCTGAGGCGCCTGGGCGAACACCTCGATGAAGGTGGGCTCGCCCGTGAGCTTGTTGAGCATGTCCCAGGCAGGGGCAATGCTCGCGGGCAGGTCGGATCTCGGGGTGCGCGTAAAGAGCGTCTGGGTCATCGCCTGTCCTCCGGTGAGTCAGCTAGGGTGTATCAGCGGTCGGGAACCTTGAACCATTCCGGGATCGTGCCCGGCCAGACGTCGCCCCACATCTGGTTGCCACCGTCGACCACCAGAGTTTCGCCGGTGATGAATTTCCCGGTGACCGGAGAGCCCACATGGACGACCGCCTGCGCGATGTCGAAGGCATCACCGAACTGGCGTAGCGGATTGGCGTTGCCGAATTTTGTCGCGGCCTCGGGCTTGTACACGTTGAGACCCTCGGTGGCGATGGAGCCCGGCGAGACGCAGTTCACGCGGATCCCGAGTGGCGCCCACTCCACGGCGACCGACTTGCTGAGGTAGATGACACCCGCGCGTGCCGCGCAGGTGTGAGCGACTTGCGGCATACCCCGCCAAACATTGGCCACGATATTGACGATCGAGCCTGGGCGATTGCGGTCGCGCCAGGCGCGCGCCGCCGATTGCATCATCCACCACGTTCCATTCAAGTTGGTATCGATGACGGCATTCCAACCTTTGACGGAGTAGTCGAGTGCCGCCTGGGGAAACTGCCCACCCCCATTGTTGACGAGGAGATCGAGTCCTCCATGACGCGACCAGGTTTCGTCGATGAGCGATTGAACCTGCTCAGGATCGCGAATGGTCATGGCACGAAAACCGATATCACGCT
>JBEAXT010000076.1:0-3531 GCA_041159695.1 Pseudomonadota bacterium | reverse complement strand
TTCTTCGGCATGAAGCGCAGCGTGGCGAGCGCGTTGCCCACCGGCTTGCCGCGCACCACGTCGGCGACGAGGCGGCATTTCTGCGGAGAGATCCGCGCGTGCTTGAGTTTTGCCGTGACTTCCATTGATTGCTCCTGGCTCAGGCCGCGGCCTTTTTGTCGCCCGAGTGCCCCTTGAAGGTGCGCGTCGGAGCGAACTCGCCAAGCTTGTGACCCACCATGTTCTCGGTGACGAGAACAGGGATGTGCTGCTTGCCGTTGTGGACGGCGATGGTGAGACCGACCATCTCGGGAACGACCATCGAACGGCGCGACCACGTCTTGATCGGCTTGCGATCGTTCTTGGCAACGGCGGTCTGCACTTTCTTTGAGAGGTGCAGATCGACGAACGGACCTTTCTTCAGTGAACGAGGCACTTTTGACTCCTGAACTTACCGGCCCGCTCAGCGGACCTTGTTCTGCCGACGCTGCACGATCATGTGATTCGTGCGCTTGTTGGTACGGGTCTTCTTACCCTTCGTGTTCCAGCCCCAAGGCGAAACGGGATGCGGGTTACCCTGACCGGATTTACCTTCACCACCACCGTGGGGGTGGTCCACCGGGTTCATGGCAAGACCACGAACCGTCGGACGAATACCGAGCCAACGCTTAGCACCGGCCTTACCGTAGCTGCGCAGGTTGTGCTCGTCGTTACTGACTTCGCCGATCGTGGCGCGACAGTCGATGTGCACTTTGCGGGTTTCACCCGACTTGAGGCGGATGTACGCGTAGATGCCTTCGCGAGCGGTGTACTGCACCGAGCTTCCCGCGCTGCGTGCGAGCTGACCACCGGCACCCGGCTTCAACTCGACGTTGTGTACCGTCGAACCGACCGGGATATGACGCAGCTGCATCGAGTTGCCGGCCTTGATCGGTGAATCGGCGCCCGAGCGGATTTCATCGCCCGGCACCACGCCCTTCGGCGCGAGGATGTACCGACGCTCGCCGTCGAGATATTTGACGAGCGCGATGTGGCCGGTACGGTTCGGGTCGTGCTCGATACGCTCGACGACGCCCTTGATGCCGTCCTTGTCACGCTTCAAGTCGATGATGCGGTACTTCTGACGCGACCCGCCGCCCTTGTGGCGCGTGGTGATGCGGCCGAAATTGTTGCGACCACCGGTCTTGGACTGACGCTCGGTCAGCGGCTCGTAGGGGCCGCCCTTCCAGAGGTGGGACTTGTCGATTTTGACGACGAAGCGGGCACCCGGCGACGTCGGCTTGGATTTGACGAGTGCCATCAGCCTTTCCTCGCTTCGTAGTCGATGGTCTGGCCCGGTGCGAGACGCACGTAGGCTTTTTTCCAGTCTTGGGTACGACCCGGAGTCTTGCCGAATCGGCGGGCCTTGCCCGGCTCGTTGATGACGTTCACCGAATGCACCTTGACCTGGAACATGAGCTCCACGGCGGCCTTGATGTCCGGCTTGCTCGCATCACGACGGACGCGGAACGCGTACTGATTTGAGTCCTGCATGGCGAGCGCAGTCTTTTCGGTGACGTGCGGAGCCACCAGCACGTTGATCAAACGCTCTTGGCTGAGTTTGCTGACGGCGCTCATTGCAGGCGCTCCTCGATCATCTTCACAGCGCCGACGGTCATCAGCACCTTGTCGTAGCTCGCAAGCGCGAGCGGGTTGAGCGCCGTGGCCGGCAGCACGTCGACGTGCGGCAGGTTACGAGCGGCCAAGAAAAGTTTCTCGTCGATCGCTTCGAGGACGATCAGGACGTTCTTGAGCGACATCGACTTCAGCTGCGCAGCGAGCAGACGCGTCTTCGGCGCCTCGAGATCGATCCCGTTCGTGACGACCAGACGATCCTGGCGCACGAGTTCGGAGAGCATCGAGCGCAGCGCACCGCGATACATCTTGCGGTTGACCTTCTGCTCGAAGCTGCGTGGCTTCGCGGCGAACGCGCGACCACCGCCCACCCAAATGGGGCTACGGATCGAGCCGGCACGGGCCTGACCCGAACCCTTCTGGCTCCAGGGCTTCTTGCCGCCGCCGCTGACCTCAGCCTTGGTCTTCTGGGCCTTCGTGCCCGAACGACCGGCGTTGCGATAAGCGGTGACGACTTGGTGCACCAGCGCTTCGTTGTATTCGGTGCCGAACGTGGCATCCGACAGTTGCAGCTCAGAGGAGCCGCCAGCGATCTTGATCTTCATGGCCTATGCGCTCCCGATTACTTCTTGGCGGGAGCCGCTTTAGCGGCACCGGCGCCCTTGGTCGGAACGATTCGCTTGCGCTTGGCGAGGCGGGCGGCCTTCACTGAAGGACGCACGACGACCTGACCACCCTCGGAGCCCGGAACGGCACCGCGGATCAACAGGAGGTTGCGCTCGACATCGACCTCCACCACTTTGAGGTTCTCGGTCGTACGACGCGCGACACCCATGTGGCCCGACATGCGCTTGCCCTGAAACACGCGGCCCGGCGTCTGGCGCTGACCGATGGATCCCGGCGTGCGGTGCGACACGGACACACCGTGCGACGCGTTGTGGCCACCGAAATTGTGGCGCTTCATGGTGCCGGCGAAGCCTTTACCGATGGTCGTGCCCGTCACGTCGACGATCTGGCCGGCCTGGAAGTGGTCCGCCTTGATTTCAGCGCCCACCGCGAGGCCGTCGCCTTCTTTATCGACGAGGCGGAACTCGAGCAACGCCTTACCCGGCGCAGTGCCGGCCTTGGCGTAGTGCCCCGCCGCGGCTTTGCCGACGAGCTGGGGACGGCGGCTGCCGTAGGTGACTTGAACGGCGCGATAGCCGTCTTTTTCGAGGGATTTGACCTGGGTCACTCGGTTCGGAAGAACCTCAATGACGGTCACGGGGATCGATTCCCCCGCCTCCGTGAACACACGGGTCATGCCGCACTTGCGGCCGACAAGACCGATTGCCATGTACCTATCTCCTGCGCCTACTGCGATTGGCAGGCGCAACAAAACTGTTTTCGAACCGTTCGGATGAGGGAGACGACTGGAGGCACCGCAGCGGTGCGCCGCGGAGTGTCTCGAGTGGTCTTGGCGGCGTACCGCCAACCTCGCCCGATGCCCGCCGATTTCGGCGGCCCGCCCCGGCAAAAGGTCCGGGGTCAAAAGGGCGCGCAGTGTAATCGGGGGGTCTGGGGTTTGCAAGCGCCCGGAACCCCGGGACGCTTGCAACCAAATTGCCTTCTACTCAGCGCCGATCAATTGAGCTTGATCTGGACGTCCACCCCGGCCGGCAGCTCGAGACGCATGAGCGCGTCCACGGTCTTGTCGGTCGGGTTCAGGATGTCCATCAAACGCTTGTGCGTTCGCAGCTCGAACTGGTCACGGGCGTCCTTGTCGCCGTGCGGGCTGACCAGAAGCGTGTAGCGCTCCATCTTGGTCGGCAGCGGAACGGGGCCACGGACCGTGGCTCCGGTGCGCTTCGCCGTTTCGACGATTTCGCGCGCGGATGTGTCGATCAGGCGATGGTCGAACGCCTTCAGCCTGATGCGGATGTTCTGGTTGGCCATATA
>JBEAXT010000194.1:0-4864 GCA_041159695.1 Pseudomonadota bacterium | reverse complement strand
CCGCCGCCCACAGTGCCGACGATTAGATTCGGGAGTGTCACGGACGCGTAGAGATCGCCGCTCGCTGTGACTTCGAAACGCGTGATGGAGGTTGTGGCCTCGGAGACGCAAGCGACGTCTTGCCCGCAGGCGATGAAAAGCGCTGCGAGACCGTTCGCGACGTTACCTTGGAGGCCGACGGCACCCGTTTGTGCGGCGCCCGCGACGGCCTGATCCCAGCAGCGCGCCATCGCGGCCGGATCGGCACGCCAATAACGACTGACGGTGCGCGCCGGAATCGTGATCTCGGCCGATGCGTTTCGCCCGCGCGCGCCGAGGAAGGCCTGGGCTGACGAGCGTTTGTCGCCCGAGAGCGCCGACTCGAGCAGCCAACTGACGGGCTGTGCCGGCATGCTCGGCAGCAATTGCTGACAGACCGCCTGCGTGGCGAGCGTCACCATATTTTGTCCGGCCGCATCTCCCGTCGAGTACTCGAGCATCAAGTAAATCGTATTACCCAGTACCGATATCTTTTGACCCTGCAATCGACAGAATCGCGACGTCGAGGCGGCCGCGGTCTGCATCGAGGCGAATTGCGACGGGAGCCATTCGGCAACGCGTATGGCCGTGGGCAGATCGGTGAATTCGAAGCAGGGCGCTCGGCCGACGAGTTGACGGCTGCACGCGGCGTGGGTGCCGCCACAGCGGTTAATGACATTGAACGCGTGCTGGAAAGAGGCGACGAGAGTGCCTTCGGTCGTCGCGAGGGGCACCATGAAATCCCCTGAGGCATGGAGTCCTTTGATGTGGACCGGGCCGGCAACACCGAGAGGTATCTGCGCGAAGCCGATGAAACCCTCGATACTGCCCGCGAGCTTTTCGGGCTCGAGCTCAGGCCCGGCGCTGCACAGGGCGTCGATCTCCAAACCCTGTTCGCGCAGGCGACTCCGCCGTTCGTCGCGTGCTTCACGGGAGGCATCCGTCGTGGCGGGGAGTCGGCGCGGGCCGCTGCGAGATTGCTCAGTCATCACGGCATTTTGAGCGTCGCTGCACATTGCAGCAAGCCGGAGAGCCTGCGGGGTGACCGATCCTGCGGGATAATGGCCCCACATCGCTCAGTGAATTATTTCGGAGGTCTTATGCACCCGTTTCCACACGTTTATACGGTCAGCGCCTCGGCGGGGGTCTCCGGCGCCGTGAGTCTCGAGTCGCCGGGCTTGCCCGCGCTTCCAAGCGAGCCGCCCACGGAGTTCGGAGGCCCTGGTGACAAGTGGTCTCCGGAGACCCTGCTCACGGCCGCGCTGGTCGATTGTTTGGTACTTAGCTTTCGAGCCGTTGCCGCCGCGTCCCGCTTCGAGTGGGTCCGACTGGATTGCAAGGTAGAGGGCAAGCTCGATCGCGTGGAGCGCGTGAGTCAATTCACGGAATTCACGGTTCACGCCACCCTGACGGTTCCGGCTGGAGCGGACTCCGAGCGCGCCCGTACCCTGCTCGCGAAGGCAGAACAGGTTTGTCTTATCTCGAGCTCGCTCAAGGCGAGCAAGCATCTCGAGGTGACGATCGTCAACGCGTGAGGCGTTCCTCGCCGAGCATCAGTGCGCGGATGCGTTCGGGTGCCACGAGTTGACAGTAGTGATTCCCGCGGAAGCTCTTCGGCATGATCTTCCATCTCCAATCTTCCCACTCTGCGAAGAGTGCCGAGGCGCGTAGATGCAGTTTGTCATCGCCACCGAGGTACGCCTCGGCCAATGAACCGATCCAGCCGGAGCCGGTGTAGCTCGCGGTATCGGCATCGAGCATGACTTGGTGCGGGGGAAAGGCTGAGGTCGCACGATCTTTCGGTTCTGTCGCGGCCCAAATCTGGGTCACCATTTCGCGATGCTGATCTCGACAGCTGCGTGGCGGTAGGGCGGGATCACGCGCCGCCGATGGGCCGTGCTCGGCTCGAAGGTGATCGGCACTCTTGGTCTTACAAGAAATACCGATCAGGCGGCCTTGAGCATCGCGTTCGAGAAACTGCTGCGTGACGAGCGGATTGGCTGCCGCTTTGGATTCCTTGAACGCGTCCTTGGTCGGCTGGATTTGGTTGGTGATGGGTAACGTCGTGTCGACGAGCCTGCGCTGCACGATCGAGCAAAAGTCACGATGGCTTGTGGTGAGGGAGCCTGTTTTGATTTGTGAGGCGGGTGAAAGATTGTCCGCGATCACAGTGCCGCATAACGAGAGCGCAAGGATCGTGAGCGCGACAATCGAGGCTGGGCGCACCGAAAGTATTACACCATTCATAGCATCTCCCCGTATGCCTGCAAGGCCGGTTCGAGTTTATCATCGACCCATGGAAAAGCCTTTTTTGTCGGACATCATGAAGCTCGACGCAGCGACCATCGATGCGCTGTACGGTCTCGAGCCGGTGTTCGAGCCTGGTGGACGCGAGGGCGCGACGGCAGAACTCGGCGTTTTCGTGGAGTTGCAGTGTCCGTGGTGCGGTGAACCCTACGGCTCGATGCTCGACCTCACCGATGCGTCACGCGCGTACATCGAAGATTGCCAGGTGTGTTGCAGGCCAATCGAGGTCCGTCTCGAGGTCAGCGAGTCCGGCGAGCTCGAGGGCGTGTGGACGAGCCGGGTCGATTGACGACTGAAGCGTCGGGTTCCGAGGAGAAAAGTTCGGTTCGCGCTGCAGCGGTGATGATCGCCACCGCCGGATGTTTGATTCGGCGCTCCGTCGAGATGGCATAAAACCGCGCCTTGGGTTCGGCGATTCGCCCGAAGCTCACCACGTCGTACTGTCTAAGAATTTCGGCTTCGATCGCAAGCGGTGCGGCAAAGGCGCCGACGCCGTGTTGCGCGAACGTCTTGAGTAAGGCGCTATCGTCCAGCTCGCCGACGATACGAGGCGTCACGCCCTGACGCTCGAACCAGCTCTCAAGTACCCGCCGATTGGCGCTGCGATCGGTGGGTAGGAGCAGGGGTGCGTCGGTCAGGCTCTGCGGGAACCCGGGTTGGAGTTTGGCGGCCAAAGATTTCGTTGCGAAGAAACCGATCTCGGACTCGCCGAGCAGATGACTGAACGCTTTGATCGGTGTGTCAGTGGGTGCGGCGCTAGTGGCAAGCACGAGGTCGAGTCGGTGTGCCGCAAGATCGGCCATCAAGGCCGGGAGCGGCGCTTCGTGACAGGTCACATGAAATCGCCCGTCCCCCGTCAGCAAGGGTTCGAGCACGCGAAAGGTGACGAGTTTCGGGACCGCGTCGGCGACGCCGATGGCGACCGCCCGACTGCCGCGGGTCCGCGCCCCTCGCAGGACGCTGGCGAGCTCGAGACCCTTCGGGAAGATGTCTTCAGCGTAGGTGTAGGTAATGCGCCCAAGTTCCGTCGGCACGAGCCGGCGCCCCTGACGTTCCAGTAGCGCCCCCTGCAGCTGGTCCTCGAGGAGCTTGATTTGACCGCTCACGGTTTGAGGCGTGATGTGCAACGCTGCGGCCGCCTGGGCGACCCCGCCCTCCCGAACGACGGTCCAGAAGTAGAGCAGGTGGGTGTAGTTGAGGTGACGCATGATCGGCAATTATTCGGGAAAATCGAAATATAAGTAAAGAATAATCGATTTTTCCTTAATCAAGCCGCCGGTTTAGCCTGCCGTCATGAGTTCACCTGCGCCTTGGCACACGATGGGTCGGCACGATGTGCTGCCTGCCGCCCAGCACGACGATATGGCGCGGTTCGACGTCATCGCCCATCTGAATGCGCGGGTGGCGCAAGTTTTGGCGCCGAAGGTGAAGGCGGCTTACGACTCGCGCGCTCGCCAGGGGTTTCGTCTGCGTCACGGCCGGGATCCTCTCGACCGTCATGACGTGGCAGAGGCCATGCAACGTGAGCCGGCATATCGGATTTTCAGTCTCGTGCGTCGTAACAACATGGAGATCCGCCAGCATGCGGGTCGACAGCTCGTGGCGCGTGAGGCCGCATCGCTCTGCGATCGCGCGCGAGCCCTGAACGAAGGCGCCGCGACGCTTCGACTTAACCCTGCGCTCGAGACGCCTCGATACGTCTCGGCCGTCGACACCCATCTCATGCGAGGCGGTTACGCCGCCGAGCGAATGGCGGACGATGTCACCAATCCCGCCAATTACGATGCCGGCATGTACGCGACCACCGGGGGTGCAGCCGGCCCGTGGAACGATGCCGCTGGACGAGCATTGGTGGATTGGCTAAAGCATGAACATCCGCAGTTCAAGCCTCGACGTATTGTCGATCTCGGTTGCGGACTCGGGCACAACACATTGCCGTTGCGCGCCGCATTTCCTGAGGCGGAGATCATCGCGATCGACGTGGCGGCTCCGATGTTGAGGTACGGCCATGCGCGTGCCCGATCGTTGGGTGTTTCGGATATCACTTTCATGCAAGCCGATGCGACGTCGGCGCCGGTCGAAGAGAACTCCTGCGATCTCGTCTTCACCACGATGGTGTTGCACGAGACCTCGCGGCAAGCCCTGCCGCGTTTTTTTTCCGAAGCCCATCGCTTGTTACGTGCCGGCGGCCTCACGGTTCATCTGGAGCAACCGCCGTACCGCGGTCTCGATCCGTTCGAGCAGTTCATGCGTGACTGGGACGGTCGTTTCAACAACGAGCCGTTTTGGAGCGCCTTGCATGAATCCGACCTGCCTGCGCTACTCGTCAAAGCGGGTTTTGGTGTTCACAACGTGTTCGAGTCGCGTTGTTCAGCCTTGCCCCCATCGCAGTCGGTCATCAAGAACGAAGATTTCGGGCGAGCGCCCTCGTGGTATGTCGTGGGTGCGTGGCAGGCGGCGAAAGGAATCGCCGCAATTGGATAGCACGGATATGGATCACTCCCTCCCGCAGATCGCTGACCCCATCCAGCACGCTCCC
>JBEAXT010000040.1:0-4959 GCA_041159695.1 Pseudomonadota bacterium | reverse complement strand
CCGCATTACTTGCCGGGGTAACGGGATCGAGGGTTCCGGAGAGCAGCAGGGTTGGGATATCACTCTTCAGAGGCTCACTAAAACCCTTGTCCACTTCACCGCGAGGCCAGTCTTTGCAGATCGCGGATATTCCGTCAAAGATCATCGGCCCGAGATAGCTGGCCTCAAGTGCTTTTCGATCGAGTCGGCTTTGACTAAAACGTGGATAGTCCTCACTGCATGCCACGGAATGGTGCATTCCCATGGCGAGCGACTGACTGAGTCCTGAGGCCGTCATCAGAAAGAGCGAGGCAAGCGGTCGGTAATCCGCCGAGCGCGCCTGATGCAATACGAGAGGCAGCATCGCGGAGAGGTACGGGTCATAACTTGACAGTCGAACGATGGTAGCGAGGTGGCTTGCGCTCAAATCGATGGAAAATTCTTTGCCGGTTTGCGGATGGGGAAGGCTGATGGGAGTGGGTTTCCTTCGGAGCGCAGACTGCACTTCTCGCAGAGTGCCTGCGGGATCGCCAAACGCCTTAGCGCAGTCGGCGTTTTCGCGACATCGCTTGAAAATACCCTCGACAGCGGTCTGTGCATCGATGGCGATATCCGGACCTAGGATGGTCTGCGGAGCTACGACGCCGTCGAGCACCATACTGCGTACGCGGGTCGGAAACACGCGCGCGTAGTGTTGAGCAACGCGAGTGCCGTACGACACGCCATAAAGGTTGAGGGCGTCGTAGCCCAGCCGAGAGCGGATCTCGTCGAGATCGCGTACGGCGCGACTCGTCGTGAAGGCGCGGAGATCATGACTCTTTAAGAGGGTGTCGCGACACGTAGCGGTCATCGAGAGAAATGGCTGGATATCCAAACTATCTTGCCAAGCCGCGAAAGGATCTTCCGCTGCCCCTGCGCAGTGCAGAGGAGTGGAATTACCCGTACCCCGTTGGTCGATCAGCAGGATGTCGCGATCACGCCGAACGCGAGAAAAAGCGAATGGCGTGATGCTATACGTCAACTGTGCACCCATACCGGGACCCCCGGCAAGAATGACGATCGGATCGTTTTTCTTTTTGCTACTGACGGCAGGTACGCGGGCAATTGAGATCTTGACGAGCCGCGAAGATTTCCCGTCGCTCTCCGGCAGCTGCAGTGTCATGCACTCCGCTTCGATAGCGTTCGTTTTTAACGGCGATGCGAGCCGACAGGGCGTGAATTTATCGGTTGAAGAAGTTGCCGCAGACTGTTTTGCCTCCGCGACAAGGGGAAGGGACAGCAGCGCTGCCAGAGCCATCGCGACCTTAGCTAAAGCATGAGCCCCTCCATTTCTCGCCATTGATCAGCTTCCTTTTCTGAAGGGTTTGATCGAGAAAATATCCGGAATCTCCGCGTCCAGCGCTTTGGCAATCTTGAGCGCGAGAATGAGGCTCGGGCTGTACTCTCCACGCTCGAGATACCCAATCGTTTGGTAATGGACGCCGACGGTGTCCGCAAGCTGCTGCCGAGTCAGCCCTTTCATCGCCCGAAACTCCTCGACGCGATTGAATACGGGGTCTTCTTTTTGACGACTCATAAGTAGATAGCATACATACAACATATCCCGAATGCAAAAGTCTGAGGCAGGACGGGAGCAAACATCAGGTCCCTCGTCTGTCAGAATAGTCCCGTGCAAAACGAGACGAACGACCAGCCCCGGCTTTCCAAGCGTATGAGCGAGCTCGGGCTTTGCTCCCGACGCGAGGCAGAAGAATGGATCGTAAAAGGCTGGGTGCGTGTCGATGGCCGTGTCGTCGATGTACTCGGCTCCAGAGTCACCCGTGATGCACACATCGAAATCGACCGTCGTGCACGCGAGCAGCAAAGCGAGCTCGTGACGATCATTCTCAATAAACCCATCGGATATGTTTCCGGTCAGGCTGAAGACGGATATGAGCCGGCGACGGTACTGATCTCGGCAGAAAATCAGTGGAAGGGTGACGACTCGCGAATCCGCCTGCATCCGCAGCATCTTCGAGGGTTAGCGCCTGCAGGGCGTCTCGATATCGACTCGACCGGCCTAATGGTCTACACGCAAGACGGACGTATCGCCAAGCAACTGATCGGTGGAAACGATGTCGAGAAAGAATACCTCGTTCGAGTCCAAGGCGTTCTTTCAGACGAGGGACTCAACAAGCTTCGCCACGGGTTGACGCTCGATGGCGTAAATCTGAAAACTGCGCAAGTCACTTGGCAAAACGCAGACCAACTTCGCTTTGTCTTGCGCGAGGGTCGAAAGCGGCAAATTCGTCGAATGTGCGAGATGGTTGGCCTGAAAGTGACCGGATTAAAACGAATCCGTACAGGACGCGTCCTGTTGGGTGCGTTGCCCGTAGGACAATGGCGATTTCTGAGAGCTGACGAAAGCTTTTGAAGTCTCTAGCTGCGCGTCAGTTCGTATGCGCAGATGTTGACTGCAGAAGCTAGATTGAGCGACTCGATGTTTTTCTCCCCTGGAATCGAGAAGCTCTCGCCACCCAATTGTTCACTGACTTCTCTGGGCAAACCGCGCGCCTCGTTACCGAAAACATAGCCATCGAAAGTTTTGAATTGCGGTGTACTCACCGGCTTGCCGTCTAATCCCAGTAGAGCGAGTTTTTTGTAGCGGCTACACAATGATTCGACTGAGACGTCTCTTTCCACCGGTACATGAAAAATCGCACCCATACTGGCGCGTACGACTTTGGAGTTATAAAGGTCGGCGCTATGGGGGGATAGCAGGCATCTGAAGTTCCCAAACCACGCCAAGGTACGCAATATGGTTCCGAGATTTCCCGGATCCTGGATCTCGTGCAGATAGAAGACCCGCTCTCCCGCCTTGGGAGGTGATGACGGCAGCATTGGAATCACTGCAAGCACGCCTTGCGGTGTACGCGTATCGCTCAGTGTTGTCATCTGCTTTGCGCTCAATCGCGTAACGGGAAGTCTCGCGGGCCAAGCTCGATGAGGGTTCTCGGTTTCGTACTCGTGCGTTACAAAGATGTGGGTACTTTCGAGACCTGGGTTTTGCGGCAAGGCACGGGCTAACTCGAGGACCAAATGTTCGCCCTCGGCAAGATAGAGCCGCCGTTCTTCCCGGTGTTCCTTGAGACGTAGCTTCTTGAGGTCGTCGAAGGTCATGAATTTCGCTAGTCTATCGTCATCATGGCCCGATCCAAGAGCAGCGGCAGTTGGTTACGCCGACACGTGACCGATCCCTACGTCAAACTTGCCCAGAAAGAGGGCTATCGCTCTCGTTCCGCCTACAAGCTGATCGAGCTCAACGAGAAGGATCGGCTATTACGGCCTGGGCAATGGGTGATGGATCTGGGCTCCGCGCCCGGCGGGTGGTCCCAAGTGGCGGCTCGGGCGGTCGGCGCCAAGGGGAGGGTGCTGGCTACCGACATCCTGCCGATGGATCCGATCTCGGGTGTCGAGTTCATCCAGGGCGACTTCACGAGCGACGAGGTGATTGAAAAAATTAAGGATTGGCTAAAGGGCGAAAAGTTTGACCTGATCATCTCCGATATCGCTCCAAACCTAAGCGGTATCGACTCCGCTGATCAGGCGCGGTCGATTTACTTTTTAGAGCTGGCGCTGGACACCGTACGTCTCGCTTTAAAGCCAGGCGCTGCTTTCATCGCAAAAATGTTCCAAGGACAGGGTTCGGACGACTACGTGAAGGAATTGCGGAAGAGTTTTCACAAGGTTTCGATTCGGAAACCCAAAGCCTCCCGCCCCGAGTCGCGCGAGGTTTATATCGTTGCGAGAGATTTCAAGGGCTGAGAGATTACAAAGCGAATCGTGATCCGGTCAGTACTACTCTCTATCGATGATCGCGGCGACATTTCGGTAAAAGGCTTCGCGCGCTTCGGGTTCGGGGCCGAGATTTGCCCGCGTCCAATTTGAGTTGCTGGCGATGACAAGGCGCCGCTGCGGATCAATGAAAATTCCTTGACCGAAAATTCCTTGGGCGGCAACAGACCCGTTGTCGTAGGTCCACCACTGGAATCCGTAACCTTTCCCGGGTACACCGATGTCCATCTTTTTGTGTATTGCCTGTTCGAACCAATCGACGGGAACAATTTGTTTCCCTTTTACGTTGCCATTTGCGAGTACGAACAGCCCAAAGCGGGCGAAGTCTCGAGTCGCAGCCTGCAGGCAACATCCCGCAATCTCATGACCCGTCTTCCCAAGCAGCCAAGTCGCCGTAGCCGCCATGCCTGCCGGATGCCAAATTCTTTCCTGAAGATACTGTGCAAGAGGTTTTCCGGTGGCTGACGATACGAGCACGCCGATCAGGTTGGTTTCACCTGTGTTGTAGTGCCAGACTGTCCCGGGCGGATGTGCGCGCGGCAACTTACGCATATAACTGACGGTCGCATCCACGCCAGACTCAGGCTTCGCTTTGTTGAATAACGCGACGTCCGACTGGGGATTTTCATAGTCTTCATCCCACTTAACGCCTGAACTCATCGTGAGGAGTTGCTGCACCGTCACGTCGTCGTAGGCGGAGCCTTGCAGATCGGGGATGTATTGACTGACCTTGTCGTCAAGGCTCTTGATATAGCCGTCTTGGATGGCTGCTCCGACCAGCGTCGAAGTAAAAGATTTTGCAACGGAGAAGCTGGTCCAGCGTCCGTCGGCCGAAAAGTCCTGACCATAACGCTCGAGTCGGATTTTCCCGTCTTGGATGATGACGAGGCCTGCCGTGCGTTGGCTTGCCATGTAGTTCTCGAGGCCGGGGATCTCGAGCGGTTTCCCGACCGGTAACTCAAGCGGATCTGGCGATGGCGTGATCTCTGAAGATTTAGCAAGCAGTGTTAAGCGATCCATGGCGCGGAATGCGGCATGACGCTGATCTTGCTCCCAGCTCAAGACATCGGTGTCCGTTGGCAAGGCACCGAGAAGTCCGCGAGTCTCCTTGTCTAGGCTCGAAAACCAAAAGACAGCGCCGAAGAG
>JBEAXT010000016.1:0-8423 GCA_041159695.1 Pseudomonadota bacterium | reverse complement strand
TGTGAGTCGGCACTTACTGCAGGCGTAACAACTCTGCGACGCGCTGGACGACCTTGTCCGACTCAGTATCGCCGGCTACCAATCCTTCGCTACCACGGCCGTACGGCGCGTAGACCGCCGGATCCGTGACTTTAAAAAGCCCCAGCACTCTCGCTCCGGATGCCGCGCCGAGGTGCATCACACCTCCATCGCCCGAGATCAGCAGATCAGTTTCGCTAATGGCTGCCGCAAGCTCGCGAATACGCGTCGAGTACAGGATCGGAACCGTTCCTTGCAGCCGCGCCCGCCCGTCGCCGGGGACGATCTCGAGCACGCGAATGTTTTCGGAGAGAGCTTTTATCCCCGACGCCACCGAGCGCCACCAATCTTCCGAATAGTTTTTAGCCCCTGTGGCGTAGGGGTACAGGCTCACGATGGTTCGACCCGGACGCGCGGAAGCTGTCTCGGAGAGCACGCGAGAGATCAGTTCGCGTCCATAGGCTCGTTCCGCAGGCGACAGCTTGAGATCGAGCAGCATCTCGTCACCGGCAGGCGCCGAGGGCAAGTGAGGTCCAAGAGCGGCCCGCACAAGTCGTGCCGCACTCAAGGCCATATGCTCTGGATTCGTTGGGCGTGCGACGACGTGGGTGAGGCAGCGGTTCCGAAAATTGGAATCCCATGCGTACCCGACACGAATCTTTGACTGTACCTGCGCCAGCAGAGAGCGCCCACTTCGTGAACGTATCGAGGCATCGATGGCGAGATCGTATCGGGTGTTTCGAATACGTTTTAAAACGGCGAGTACACCGCGCGGCTGGGTCCAGCTTCGACTTGGAAACGCGTGTACGGCAACAACACGACGGTAGCCGGCAAAGATCTCGCGCGCTGCATTACCTCCTGTTAGGACCTCGATCTCCGCGCCGGGGAAGAAATGCTCGAGCTCTGCCAGCAACGGGGTCAACAGCACGTTGTTACCGAGTCGGTGGTTAGGGCGGATAACCAGAATTCGACAAATGGCGCCGATCGGCTCTGGTCCGACTACGGGTTCGAAAGAATCTGCCATCGCTGCGGAGCCCAACTCAGGATCAATGAAGTTGAGCGCGACTGTAGGCGTTGTCTCTCATCGATGTCAAAACGGCTTGAAAGCCTCTCGATAAAAAGCCCAGTGCTGATCTCCCATCGCGCGCAGCAGTCCGAGGGGATCATGACCGACACCCTCAACCACGACCCAGTCGTGCTTAATACCGAGACCTACAAGGTACTTGTGGAAATCGAGGTTGTTGTCGAACGTGTTGTCGCGCGATCCAATGACGATCCGCACGAGTGAGTCACGGGTAATCAGTGCTGCATTGTCGGCAGCATGACGTCGCGGGCTAACGTCACGAAAGTTTTCTTGTTTTCCGCCAAAAACTTCTTGCATTAACTGCTCGACCTGCTTTGAGCTGGCGCGAGGAGTTCGGGTTAGCGTCTCTTGCAGCGGGCCACCGCCCATGATCGAGACCGCCCTAAAAGTCTCGGGATACTTGAATGCGAGGCGCGCAGCGCCGTAGCCGCCCATGCTGAACCCGTCCAGCAGTCGACCGTCACGAGTTGGAAGGGTTCGGTAAGTGGCGTCGATATGTGGAATGAGCTCTTTCATGATGATCGACTCGATCGGCGCGGACCCGTCTTTCCAGTCGACGTACATCCCGAGTCGCAAACCGTTGACGAATACGACGAGAAACGGCGGAACCTGACCGGCGTCGATTGCCGCATTGAAATATTTGGCGACGACAGGAATTCCTTGAAGACCTCCGCCTGATCCGTGTAGCCAGTACACCACTGGAAATGATCGATCGACCTCGCGATCGTAGGCAGCCGGCTTGTAGAGGTGGTAACTCACGCGGCTTGAAGCCGCAACACTGGCAAATGTGTGATGAGAGACGCGCGGCGCCTCGATCACGGGAGTAATCCACTGATGCGAAGAGGCGGCGTGCCCTACGGGGAAAAGCGCGAGCACGAATCCGAGTACGACGTTTACCAGAGAGAACAAAGCGCTTTTCCTGGGTTTCTTAAAAATGCTGTGCATTGTCCGGATCGTTAACGCAGGGTCGCAGAGTTAGCGCCGGAGCTTCCAAGCAGCGCGTCGAGAAACGGAACATCCTCAAAGCTGTTCGTGCCTGTCGGTCCGTGACGAACGATGGTGAGTCCGAGAGAAGGGATCACATAGAGGCGTTGATCGAAAGCTCCTGCAGCCATTACAAAGTCTGATGGCACGCGAGGATTATCGATGATGGGTTTTATTTCCCGGGAGTACTGGTTCTTGTTGTTGGCATCAATCGTTGCTGCGAGTGAAGCGGGAACTGAACGTTTCAGCCACCAATAAAACCCGTACGCAGGGTGGGCGAGGTTACTCGTAAATACCTCGTTGAACCTAGCCTTCGATAGCAGCACTGGGCCATCCCAAGTGCCATCGATGGTTCGACGAATGAATTCTCCGAATTTGACCCAGTCTCGCGCGGTCACGTAGGCGCTTCCGGACAAGTTTGGCCGTCCATCCTCGAAGTTAGATGCCCAGCGAATCGAGGTGATACCCAGCGGCTGGAAAAGTTTTCGATTGAAATAACTCACGGCCGACTCGTTACCCAGCCTGCGCTCTAGCGCAAGGCCGAAGATATTTGGATCGCCACTGTAAACAAACGTACTTCCTGGAGAGTGATCCACTGAAGCAGAAAGGTAGTCCTCCCAGCGGCCCAGATCGTTGAGTTCCTTGAGACCACTCGTCATGGTCAGCAGATGTCGATAAGTAATTTGAGATTTCTGGGGTTGCCCTTGCCATTCGGAAAGGGCGCGCTGAGATACCGGCTCATCAAGATCAAACAGACTCTCCGAGGCCGCAATGGCCCCTACCAACCCTGTAAAGCCCTTCGTGGCGCTTGCTAGCAGTTGAGCGCGATCGATTGCGCCACCGTTGGCATAGGCCTCGAGAAGGACTTCACCGCGGTGCATGATGATGAGGCTTTGCCCGCCCATCGCGAAGTTGTAGCTGCGAGCCGCTTCGAGAGCTGCGCTAGTTGGAGCCGCGGCGGCAGCTGTTAAGCGCTCGTTGAAAAATGCCCATGCGACTTCCGCAAACTCAATATCCCGATTCTGCAGACCCGCTGCGGCGCTCGCCTGTACGAGTACCGTACGACTCGGCACGGTATGTCCAGCACCATCTAGTCGCCACCAGCGCACCGGCGCAGCGCCGCTGTAATCGAATCGATACGCAGGCCCTCCATCGTTAGGATCGAGGTTGACCTCTTGCTGCGTCGCGGTGATCCCGGCAAGCCCGTTGGCTTGCAGCCACCGATCGCGGGTTGCGATCGCCGAGATCACGCGACCGCGGTTGCAGTTACCCCCCAGATTGGCGACACAACCCCCGTCGTACGGCATTTGGATGTCGGCGGTTCCGTGTACGAGCAATATCGGCTTGGGTGTCGTCGGACCTGCCGCACACGGACCGGACCGCGGGTTGAGTGCGAGGCTCCCGCCGGCGCTCGCGATCGCCGCGATCAGCTCCGGCCGAGCGATCGCGAAGGCTTGCGTCATCATCCCGCCGTTAGAGGTACCGGCCATGAACACGCGTGTCGAGGCTAAACCATACTGGGCTCTTACCCGCTCGATCAGCGCCGCCAGGAAGCCAACATCGTCCGCGCCGCTTGATACGCCATTGTCTGCGCGACAATCCACCCAGCCTTCTTCGCCGTCCAGAGCGGGTAATCCGCCGGGATACACCACGACGAAGCCCTCGCGATCTGCAACGGATCGAAACACCGATAGCGGATGCGTGCCGAGGTTTGTGACATTGAGGCCCGACCCGCCGCCGCCGTGTAGGACGAAAACGATCGCCTTGGGAGCGCTCGGTTGCGAGGTCGGGACGTGTACACGGAACTGGCGGGTGACTCCATTCACCACGAGCGTTTGATCACTGAGACCGACTGGATACGGCGGCGATGAGGCAGGCGTACTCGGCGTCACCGCTGTCGTCGACGAGGCAGGACCGGTACCGATCGTATTGGTCGCCGTAACGGAACAGGAGTAAAGAGTACCGTTTGTCAGTCCGGTGACCACAATCGGGCTGCCAGTGCCAGTCGCTGACCTCGCGCTCCCCGAAGAGGTACAGGTCGCCGTGAACCCCGTGATGGTGGATCCTCCGGTCGAAGTCGGCGCAGTAAAGGCAATCGACGCCTGGCTGTCCCCAGGTGTCGCGGAAGTGATCGTCGGAGCGCCCGGCGCTGTTGCCGTTGGCGGGGAGGGGGCTTGAGAGGAGCCGCCACCGCCACCGCCGCCACCGCAGGCGCTGAGTAAACCGCAAAACATCGAAATCAAAATAAAACGAGGCATCAGGCAACGCTAAGGGAATCCCTTGCGGCGCTTCAATGGGTTAAGCGGAAGATCACGGTGCGTTTTTAGAAAAGATTTGTGAATCTTTGTAGTCGGTCCTTTAACCTGCTATACCGAATAAAAACAAGGAGATCGCGATGATTACAGGAATCTACGCAGGACTTTGTGGGTTGTTGCTTACGGTGTTGTACGTGCGGGTCAGTCAGCGCCGACGTGCCGTCAAAATCGGGGTCGGGACGGGCGGCGACGCGGAGCTGGAGCAACGGGTGCGCGCTCACGGAAACCTTATCGAGGCCGCGCCCTTTGTGCTGATCCTGCTCTATCTCGTCGAGCGTACCGCGCTTGATCCCATTTTCATCCATGCATTCGGTGCGACGTTTCTTTTGGCACGACTCGCACATGCACAGGGTATATCGAGTACCACGGGCCGATCGACGGGCCGATTCGTGGGATCGCTTGCTACGGTGCTGATACTTGCCGCGCTGTCGGTGATCCTCGTCGCGAGAAGCGTCAGCGTGCTACCAGTAAATTCTTAGCAAGCTTGCCGTGGAGGCGACCGACTGCTCTGGCCAGATGAAGCACAAGTGTCGTCAGGACGAGGCCGATCGCGAGGCTCGTGATTGCCACCCACGGCGATTGGGGATCCAGGGACTGATCAAAGAAACTGAACTGAAAACTGTCGGGTAAGTGGAGACCGACTGCTTGCAGTAGTCTTGTAGCACCAACGCCGGTTAGACCGATTCCGAGCGCGGCGAGTGCGATGGCGACTGAGAAGTACAAGATGCCGAGTGGCAGCATCAGCAATTGGTAGGCGAGCGTCGTCCAGGTGCGCCGGTCGCGGAGCATCGCGCCTATTCGGACGAGCAGGCCACCGGGTTCTGTCGGGCGCACGCGTCGCGGCATGCGCTCGCCCGTAAGGGTTTCGATTATTCGACCTTCGACTAAAGCGAGCACTCGCGCCATGCCGACAAAGGCTAGAAAGAAAGGTAGGCCGATGATCAGCACCGCGAGTCCGAGCGACAATGAGAGCCCTATGATCGCAAATGCGAAATAGAAAATTCCCGTCACGAGCGACAGCAGCATGAAGAAGAACGCCATCCACGCGTAAGGATCGCCATAAACACCGAAGAATCTGCGTAGTACGCTCTGGCTAGGACTCCGTGTAGTAGCCTCCGTCATGCCGACGGTCGGCGTAGCGCGATACTGCGTCGAAAGCGCCGCTCGGACTGTTTTTTCGGTTTCACGGTAGGCGTCGGCAACATCGGTTGGTGAGCCGTAACTCCCGATGATTGCGCGCAAGACGCTCTCTTCGCTTGTGCCGGGGCGTGCTGCGCACTCCGCGCGCAGATGTGCCTCCGCATCGCTCAACGCGTCTTGAATCATCGCGGCATCTGCGCCGGTGAGCGCGTGGCGAAGCTGGGCGAGGTAGTCGTCGATCGTACGAGGCGTCGTTGTTTCGATCAGCGTCATGGTGTCGAGTCTCCCGAGAACTGGTCGACGAAATTGCGCGTGTCGCGCCAGATACCGCGCCACGTGGTGAGCACTTCGCGTCCTTCGTCGGTGATGCGGTAGTAACGACGGGGCGGCCCCGAATAAGACGGCACGATTCGGCTGGTGAGCCAGCCGGACGCGGCGAGGGAGCGAAGTACGGGGTAGATCGTCCCTTCCTTGAAAAGGGGCTCTCCCTCGCGAGCTTGCTGAAGCCGCTTGGCGATGTCATACCCATAAAGGTCGTCTTCGGTCTCGGCGAGGATTCCGAGGAGCACGAGGGCGACGAGGCCCGAGTTCAAATCGCGTTGAAATTTTCGAGAAATCTCGTCCATGCCCACTAATGTACTATATTCACTACTGTAAGTCTAACAATATAAGACTTTGTATAGTTCCTGCTCTCGAGTTCGATCGAGATCTGCGACTGATAAATCGGGAAAACCGAATAATAACTATTAAAAATTCGACTATCTCGAAGTATTGAAGCATCGGTAACGTACCGCACCCTTCAAACGTCCGAATTACTTTGAGGTTTGAATCATGGATCTCCTTACCGCGATTTGGCTCGGTATGCCTGCGTGGATCTGGTTTTTGTTTATCGCCGTCGTACTTGGCTTGCTCGCCTTCGACCTTGGTGTCATGCACCGCGACGCCAAGGAAATCGGTGTACGGGAGAGTCTCAACATGTCGGCGCTCTACATCGGGCTCGGACTCGCTTGGGCGATCGCCGTTTACTGGATTTACTTCGCATACTCCGGGTCAGACTCGATTGACCCACAGATCGCCTCTGCTGCGACACCCGCCGAGCGGGCGTGGACTGCTGTGCAGTTGTACGTCACCGGCTATCTTGTCGAAAAGACCCTGGCGCTCGACAACGTTTTCATTATCTCGATGATCTTCACGTACTTCGCAGTACCGCGTGAGTACCAGCATCGAGTGCTGTTCTGGGGTGTTCTCGGAGTCATCGTTCTGCGCGCCATCATGATTGGCCTCGGTGCGGCGCTTGTGATGCAGTTTGCCTGGATCATGTATTTCTTCGCCGTCGTTCTGATCGCCACAGGTATCAAGATGTTGGTGATGATGGACAAGAAGCCGGATCTTTCGGATAACCCCGTGCTCAAGTTCATGCGAAAGCGGTTACGCGTGACCGAGAAGTTATACGGACAGGCTTTTCTCGTTCGATTGCCGGACCCTCGGACCCAAAAAGTTGCGCTGTGGGTAACGCCGCTCTTTTTATGCCTCGTTCTCGTCGAAGTCGCAGATCTTGTTTTTGCAATTGACTCGGTACCCGCCATCTTTGCGATTACGCCCGATGCCTTCATCGTCTATACGAGCAATATTTTTGCGATCTTGGGGCTTCGTGCGCTTTATTTTGCGCTCGATGCCGTGATCCATCGTTTCCACTACCTCAAATACTCGCTGGCCTTCGTGTTGATTTTCATCGGCGGCAAAATTTTCGCAGGTGATTGGCTGTTCGATGGCAAGGTGCCGGCGTCCCTGAGTCTCTCGGTGACCGCGGCGCTGCTCATCGGGGGAATACTGGTGTCTCTCTGGAAGACACGCGCGGCGGTCGCTAACGGCTCTAGCCGCTAAGCTAGGACGCTGACATCGCAGATCACGCGCCCGGAATCGAAGAGATTTGATTCCGGGCGCGTCAAGCGTCCCTTTTTAGAAACGCCATCCAAACGAAATGGTCACGGCAAGCGGCTCGTAATCCGCCTTGATCCGACCAATGGCGCCTTCCTCTCCGTTCATCTCTGCATTAGAGACGAGCAGATAGCGCACGCCTGTATCGACGAAAGTGCGTTGACCCCACGTGTATCGTGCCCCGATAAGGGCCTGCACGCCGGTACCCGAGCCACTGAAGGAGTTCTCTATGCCGCCGCTCTCGAAGTCGACATCAATTTCGGTCGCGTAGACAGCGCCAAGTCCAGCGTAGGTCTTGACGCTGGGAGAGCCGAACAGATCGAACTCCCGCAAAGCATTGAGGGCAACACTGGTCGAGGCGTAGTTTCCGTCGCCGGAGGGTAGTCCGGGGCCGCCAGCGACGAGCGAGAAGATCGGATGATCGACGGACTGATACATAAACTCCGCCTCGATACGCCAAGCGTCGCCGAGGTAGCGACCCACCGACCCGCCGGCGAGAAAGCCCGTGTCGAGCGGGAGAGTGGGCGCCACGGCGCCGGAGACTCCAGGTCGGGTAAACGTTATCTGTTGGTCTGATTGAGTGACGTATCCGAAGCTCCCGGTGGCGTACCAGTCACGCGTCTCGGCCGAGACGATCGCAGGTGTCGCCGCGATGAAGACGGTTAATACGGCCGATTCAGTCCATGATTTCATAATCAAACATTTCCTTTGAGAGTGAGAAAGTTATTGGTAATGATAAAGCGCGTGAGGCCGCTGCGATCTATTGATCAACGGAATGTGTATAAAACGGCGATGCTGGCCTCGAACTCGCCACTCGCCCGGGCGATAGGGCTGTCGCGAACATCGGACGCATAACGCTCGTAGCCGGTTTCAGCGCGTACAAGCCAACGTTCACCGGCGGCGTACTGCAGGTAAAACTGACCGCCGAGCGCACGATAGCCACC
>JBEAXT010000170.1:0-7708 GCA_041159695.1 Pseudomonadota bacterium | reverse complement strand
TCGTGCACGAGCAATTGTGGAACGCTCACTCCTGTACTCCTGGATGCGCTTGCGAAGGCAAGTCTTATATAAGATACTAAACAGATGACCCCTGTGTCTGCAAGCGGCGCGATACCATCGTCCCCCTCGAATGAGCTCTCTTCGAAGATGGACAACCCCCAGTATCGTCCCCTGTACAGCCAGGTCTACGAGACCCTCGTCCGGCGCATCGCCGAAGGCGAGTGGAAGCCGGGGCAGGCCCTGCCGAGCGAGCAAGCGCTCGCGATGCAACTCGGGGTAAGTCAGGGCACGGTGCGCAAAGCGCTCGATGCGCTGGCTCTCGATAAGGTAATCGATCGTCGCCAGGGTAAGGGCACTTACGTCGCGGAGCTCACTCAAGAGCGATCGCTATTTCGGTTCTTCCGACTTACGCGCGCAGACGGTCAACGGGCGGTGCCAACCAGCGGAGATGAATCGGTCAAGCGTCGCCGTATTCGTCCGCCGGAAGCTAAGGCACTCGAGTTACCCGATACCGTCGAGGTCTTCGAGATTGTGCGAACTCGATTCGTCGATGAGCATCCAGTGGCGATCGAGCGCATCGTGCTGCCCGAAATGTATTTCCCCGGACTCGATCAGCATTCGCCGCTCCCGAACGCCTTGTATGCGCTTTATCAGCGCGAATATCGAATCAACATCGTTTCTGCCAATGAGAAATTGCGGGTCGATGTTGCGCGCAAAGACGATGTCCGTCGCCTCAGTCTCGAGCTGGGTGCGCCCTTGCTTCAGGTGGAGCGCGTTGCGCTGGCAGTGGACGGCCGTCGGGTGGAGTGGCGTCTCAGCCGTTGTGACACGAGCACGCTGTCTTACGACGTTACGTTCACATGAAGCGGGTGCTGTGCATCGGCCACGCGGTGCAGGATTTCGTCTTCAACACACCGCAGCTCCCGCAAACTGCCGAAAAGCATCGTGCGACAGGGTTCTCCGCGGTCGGTGGTGGCCCCGCAGCAACGGCTGCTGTCGCCATCGTCAAACTGGGCGGTCGCGCTCAGCTCGTCGCGCGTGTCGGTGACGATCTCGTCGCAGACGTCATTCAGCGCGAACTCGAAAACTATGGCGTCGATTGCCGGCACCTTCGACGATTTGCAGGTCACCAATCATCCGTATCGTCCGTATTCGTCGATCGTCGCGGCGAGCGATTGATCGTCAATCACACCGACTCCGCGCTTCCTGCCGATCCTGCTTGGCTTACGTCGTCAGTGTCGCTCGACGAGATCGACGTCGTCCTTGCCGATACGCGCTGGCCGGAGGGCGCAGCCTCGCTGTTGCAACGAGCGCGGCAGTCGGGGTTACCTGCAGTGCTGGATGCGGACACTCCCGTCCCAAAAGCCGGGGTCTTGATCGAAGCGGCCACACACATTGCGTTTTCTTTGGCGGGTCTAAAAGACTATTCCGGTTGCACCGATGCGATCGACGATATTGACCGCGCACTGCACCGTATCGCGAACCGACTGAAGACGTGGTGTTGCGTCACCTTAGGCGCTTCCGGAGTGCTCGTCGTTGACGGACGGTACGGGCACCAAGATGTTCAGTCGTTGACGATCCCCGCATATGCCGTCGAGCCCGTGGATACCCTGGGCGCCGGCGATGTATGGCACGGCGCGTTCGCGCTCGCGCTCGCCGAAGGTAACGACGAGATTTCTGCTGTGCGAGCCGCATCGGCCGCGGCGGCGATCAAGGTGACCCGGCCGGGCGGACGCGCCGGTGCGCCCAGTCGACGTGAAAGAGATTCTTTGTTGGAGTCAAAATGAGTTTTTCTGCCGGAAAATATTGGGGCATGCGCCGGATGGCCGATGCCCAAGGTCGCTTCAAGATGACTGCAGTCGATCAGCGACCACCTATCAAAAATCCGATCAAAGCCAAACGTGGCACGGCTGAAGCGCCGTGGGAGGATGTCGCCGGATTCAAAGAAATGCTCATCGAGGAGTTGCAGGGCGAATCGTCAGCGATGTTGCTCGATCCGCACTTCGCCTATCCGCGCGGCGTCACTAAACTCCTCGCGTCTCGCGGTCTCATCGTCACGCTCGAGGACTCCATTTTCCGTGAAACTTCGGCGGGTCGGCTATCGTCCGAGATCGACGACTGGTCGGTGGAGAAGATCAAGCGTATCGGCGGTGATGCCGTAAAAGTATTGGCATGGTATCGACCCGATGCCGATCCGGCGATCTGCCGAGCACAGCAAGATTTCACACAGCGGATCGGTGACGCGTGTCGTCGGTATGACATCCCGTTCGTATTCGAGTTGCTCGTGTACCCGTTGGCAAGTGATACCGAGCAAACGCGCGATTATGTCGAGATGAAAACCAAACATCCGGAGCTCGTGCTCGAGAGCGTTCGTGCGTTCGCAGATCCGAAATTTGGCGTCGATCTTTTCAAGCTCGAGAGCCCGCTTGCAGCCGCGGATGTACCGGGTGTTGGCGCGCCGGGGTGGGAGTCTGCGCAGCGTTGGTTCGATGCGATCGGCGCAGCAGCGGGTCGTCCGTGGGTGATGCTGTCCGCGGGCGCGGGCATGGACGAATTCCGTCGAATCTTGACGCATGCCTATCGCGCTGGGGCCTCCGGCTATCTCGCGGGGCGCGCCATTTGGTCCAAGGCATTTGCACACTTTCCCGATTGGGATGCGATCCGCAGCGGTTTACGTGGCGAAGCGGTCGACTACATGCGCTCTCTAAATATACTCACCGATAAGGAAGCAATGCCGTGGAGTCGTCACGCCGTCTACGGCGAACACGGGGCGCGAGTCGAGCCCGCCGATGCAAGTTTTCGACATGTTTATCCGGGATTTGGAGATTGAAGCCATGCTGACTTTTGGTGTCGCCGCTCTCGCGCGACCGACGTTCGATGTGCCTTTCGCAGAAGAAACGAAAAACCGAGCCTTCGCGGCGCTCGAGGCGGCAGGGATCCGCACCGTCGGAACCCGCGAACTGTTATTCGA
Organism: Pseudomonadota bacterium; assembly: GCA_041159695.1. GTDB lineage: Bacteria > Pseudomonadota > Gammaproteobacteria > Steroidobacterales > Steroidobacteraceae > UBA964. The sequence continues at coordinate 4,737 of JBEAXT010000170.1, read as the reverse complement.
TCGCGCTGCTGCAGAGCGAGCGATAGCGGACATTGCGGCGTCCGGACCGATCGATCTTTTGTTGATCCTTCAGGTGACGTTCACGGACGCGACGATGACCGTCAAGCTGGCCAAGGAAGCGACCACGCCGCTCGCCATCTGGGCCTTGCCCGAGCCACGCATTGGCGGGCGCTTGCGGCTCAATGCTTACTGCGGTCTCAACCTTGCTGCACATGCACTTGGCCGCGCCGGGGTTGCGCACGGCTCCCTGTACGCTGATCCGTCCGCCCCGGGGCTCGCCGATCATTTGCGCGCCCTCGCGAGAGCGTACGACATCCCGAAGAGTGCAGTGGCTCAAGCGAATCTTTCGGCGGGTGTACGCGGGCATTCCGAGCAAGCGGCTGATCGCGTACTCGGCGCCCTCGCTGATTCCCAAATCACGGTGGTCGGCAAACATCCCGACGGCTTCGATACCTGTGAGTTCGATCCAGACTTGCTTACGCGCCTCGCTAATATCAAAGTCAATCATGTCTCGCTCAACGATCTTTTTGATCGCGCGCGCGCGACCGATGCGGGACGCGTTGCAGCAGTCAAAAATCGTGCGGAGGCCCAAGTGGCAGGCTTGGGTGAGGTTGATGCGGAGCAACTCGACCGCTCTTTCCGCGTGTTCTGCGCACTGGAGGATGTGCAGCGTGATACGGGCGCGAGCGGTCTCGCCGTTCGTTGCTGGCCTGAGATGTTCACGGAATACGGATGTGCAGCATGCGGACCGATGGCGATGATGAACCAAAAAAAGGTCCCCTCTGCGTGCGAAGCCGACGTCAACGGCTCCGTCACCCAACTTATTCTTCAGGAGCTCGCTGGAGAGCCTGCCTGGATGGCGGATCTTGTCGATATCACCCCGGCTGACAACTCAGCGGTGCTGTGGCATTGCGGACTTGCGCCAATCTCGATGTGCGACCCGGAGTTCAAACCGGAGGCGACGATCCATACCAATCGGCGCATGCCGCTGTTACATCAGTTTCCGATCAAGCCAGGCCGGATCACACTTGCTCGACTTTCGCGCTCGCGTAATTCGCTGAAGCTCGTGCTTGCGGGCGCTGAAGTGATCCGAGCGCCGATGGCCTTCACCGGATGCTCGGGTACGGTGCGTTTCGACAAGCCGGCATCGGAAGTGAGTGGACGCATTCTCGACGAGGCGCTCGAACATCATTTCGCCCTGGCATATGGCGACCATCGTGATGCCCTACGTGCGATGGCTATTCGCTGGGGGATCCCGGTTCTGGAACTCGCTTAAGTAAAGGACGACCCGAGAGGTGTCCATGCAGATGGTTCTTGATCCCGTCGCGCCGAACTGGGGACGAATGGCGCCTGCGCGTGTCGAGACACTACCGACACTGTCGAACGATGTACTGAACGTACCGACGACTCTAGGCGCGCTTCGGATCTCGTTGCATGAGTTCGGTATGCGTCTGCGCAGTCGCGACGATGTGCGCGACTACGGAATTCTTTGTGGGGACTCGACCCCATTGTCGGCAACCATCGTTCAAGAGGGTCATGACGATTCTGCGACGACCCGGCTCGAGGCTGTTGCGTCTGACGGCGCGCGACTCGTTGTCACGATCGGCCATTCGCCTTTCAACTTTTCGTTCAGTCGTGATGGTCGATTCGTTCAGGGTTCGCCGAGTGACGGCCACTTCGTACGTCGTTTTCGCTTACCGCCGCTCGCGCGTCACGACGATCGGTGGCTGGTCTCACTCGAGCTCGGACCTTCGACTCCGGTCTACGGCCTCGGAGAAAAGTCAGGACAGTTGGACAGACGCGGACAATTGGTTCGTTCATACAATCGGGATGCACTCGGCCTCAATGCGGAATGGAGTTACAAGAATGCGCCATTCGCTTGGAGTCCTGAGGGTTGGGGGGCCTTCGTTCATACGCCTGCGCCGGTGACGCATGGCGTCGGATTCGGTGCATGGTCGCAACGCGCTTATGTGCTGTGGGTAGAGGATCCAGCTCTCGATTTATTCATCTTCTCTGGTCGAACAGGTGCGGAGCAGCTTGCCGAGTACACGTCACTGACAGGGCGTGCGCCGACGCCGCCCGACTGGAGTCTAGGCGTCATCTTGTCAAAGGCCTACTACAAAGATTCCGAAGAAATTCTCTCCGTCGCTCGCGAAGTCCGTCGCCGCGAAATGCCTTGCGAGGTCATCACTTTCGATGGTCGCGCATGGCAAGACACGGATACGCGGTTCGCATTCGAGTGGTGCCCTAAGCGCTATCCAGATCCAAAACCGACGATCGACGCGCTACGAGAGATGGGATTCCGTATTTGCGTTTGGGAATACCCGCTCATTTCGGTTCGTCATCCGCTCTTCAAGACACTCGCCGATAAAGGTTGGTTGATTCGAGACGCGCGGTCGGGGGAGGCCTATCGATATTCTTGGGATCCTGAGCCTTTTGGTGCCGTGCTGACGCAGCTTCCAGATTCCGGGCTGCTCGACTTCACGCACCCTGATGCTTATGCGTGGTGGCGCGATCAGCATAAGCCACTTTTCGATCTCGGTATCGACATGATCAAGGCCGATTTCGGCGAACAGATTGAAGAGCACATGGTCGCAAGCGATGGATCGCAGGGAGATGCCTTGCATAACATCTACGCGCTCCTCTACAACCGCTGCGTCTATGAGGCCGCAGAAAAACACTCTCGAAACGGGCCGTTTTTATTCAGTCGCGCAGGGTGGTCTGGGTCGCAACGTTATCCCTCGCAATGGGGTGGCGATCCTCAGGCCGATTGGGGCGGTCTCGCCGGAAATTTACGTAGCGGCTTGTCATGGGGCCTCACCGGTGCGCCGTATTACGCAACCGACGTCGGCGGCTTTTACGGAGATCAGCGCGATCCCGTGCTCTACGTTCGATGGTTACAAGCCGCCGTATTCTCCGCGCATATCCGACTGCACGGTATCGGTCCGCGTGAGCCCTGGAGTTATGGCCCGGCTGCGGAAAAGCTCGCGCGCGAAGCGCTCGATCTTCGTGAGCGGCTGCGTCCTTATCTCAAGAATGTGGTCGCGCAGGCTTCACGGACGGGCCTACCGGTGCAGCGGCCCATGGTTCTCGCCTGTCCGGAGGATCGGGCGTCATGGGCTTTTGAGGATCAGTTTTTCTTTGGAGATGATGTACTCGTTGCCCCCTGCCTTAATCCTTATGGACGTGTAACGGTTTATCTGCCACGCGGGCGCTGGGTCTGGCTGGACTCGAATGAAGCCATCGAAGGAGGTCAGGTTCACGAAATCGACCTGCCTCTGGAGCGTATCGCTGCATTCCGGCGGGCGTAGTCCGATGTCTTATATAAGGGTTGTATGACATAAAAATCTTTGTTAGCGTCAGAGTGAGAATTCGCGCCGAGTAGCTGTGGCGCTAAAGCAACAATCGAAGGGGACATCTCATGCCGAACAGTAAGAAGATCATCGCGAGAGCCGTGGCACTTGCCACGTGTGCCGCCATGTTTCCGTTGGCGGGACTCGCTCAGGACGAAGGTCGGCTCGACGAAATCGTCGTTACCGCTCAAAAGCGCGAGCAGCGTCTGCAGGACGTTCCCATCGCAGTCTCTGTCGTCAGCGGTGATCTCGCAGAGTCTTCGGGCAGCTTCAATATCGAAGCGCTGCGTACACTCGTGCCCTCTCTGAATATCCGCAAGACCAACACCTCCCTCAACCAGTCGTTGTTCTTGCGTGGTGTTGGCACGATCAACTTCGCAATCGCTGCGCAGCCAAGCGTCGCGACGGTACTCGACGGCGTGGTGTTGTCCTCTGCAGGCGAAGCCTTCGGCGACCTCTACGATATCGAGCGCATCGAAGTGCTGCGTGGTCCGCAAGGCACGTTGTTCGGTAAGAATGCCTCGGCAGGTGTCGTTAACATTGTTACGAAGCGTCCTGGAACCACCGCGGGTGGCTACGTCGATGTGAGCTGGTTCGAGGGCAACGAGATGCGCGTCAAAGCCGCATACGATTCGCCCATCACCGACTCAATTCGCTCGCGGACGGTCATCATGCGGAGCGAGTTCGATGGCTATATCGATAACGTCACCTCCACTGCGGCCCGCGGCGATCTCAACGGCTACGAGCGTCAAGGCGTCCGTACGGTGTGGGAGTTCGACGGCGATAACAGCAACTGGGTGTTCTCAGGCGACTTCCGTAGCTCCGACGACAATTGCTGCGTTGAGGTTATCGGTACTGCGCCGACCGGCGCCACCGCACTCGCCTATGCAACGCTCTACAGTGGTGTGACTTTCGCCGGAGACGACACTCGTCAGGTCAAACAAGACTTGCAGATGCGCTCCACCGAAGAGGCGTGGGGTATGTCGTTGCAGGGCGATATCGACGTGGCCTCAGGCACGATCACCACGATTACGGCGTATCGCACGTGGGATGCCACCGAGATCCGCGAAGGCGACTGGATCGACACGCCGGCGCCCTATGTCGGTAACGGCTTCGCGCAGTTGCACGACTTCGGTCCGCAGACCACCAAGACGTTCTCCCAAGAGATGCGCTACGCCTCGAAGGGCGGCGAGACTGTCGATTATGTTCTGGGTATGTATTTCTCAAAGACTGACGCCCAGCGTTTCTTCCAGCGAAACATCTTCAACTGTACGGCGAGCACGTTGGCGGTTGATGCAACAGGACAGCGTCCGTGCCGCGCCGGGTCATCGACCTACGTAAGCGCATTCTCCAATGCCACATTCGGTGCGGACTTCAAAAACCT
>JBEAXT010000168.1:0-2853 GCA_041159695.1 Pseudomonadota bacterium | reverse complement strand
CGCGCGAGGCGTTTGCGATCGCGCACGATGTGTCGAGCTATAGCCTCACAGCCCTCGCGCGCGGCGCGGCGCCCCTCATGCAAGGTCGTGCGGGCTCTATTTTGACGCTCTCGTACCTCGGTGCCGTGAAGGCGATTCCGAGCTACAACGTGATGGGGCTTGCGAAGGCGAGCCTCGAGGCGAACGTGCGGTTTTTGGCCTCGGACTTAGGGCCTTTAGGCATCCGCGTGAACGGCATCTCCGCAGGGCCGATCAAAACTTTGGCGGCGGCGGGCATCGGCGGGTTCCGCAAGATGCTCTCACGTGTGGCGCAAGTCGCGCCGCTCCGTCGCAACGTGACGCAGGAAGACGTCGGTAATGCCGCGGCGTTCTTGTGCTCGGATCTCGCCGCCGGTATCACGGGCGAGATCTTGTATGTCGACGGTGGGTTCAGCACCGTCGGCATGAGTTTCCCGGAGACGGCGGGAGAATAAACCGCGCCGATCGTACGTTGACCCTCAGCGTTTACTGAAACGCCTGCGGGTTCCGCGTCACCTTCGCCTTCTCGCGCATGTCCTCGACGTACGCGGAGAGCGCACCGAGCGCCTGACGCCCGGCAAGTTCTTGACCTCGCGCGGCACGCGCCGCGGCATCGGCTGCCGAAGGCAGCACACGCGCCTGCGAGACGACGACGACGGCTGCACCGTCTTTCGTGACGACGGCCTTCGCCGAGGTCTTGCCTGCGGCCGGGCGCGAGACGTCGAACGCGGCATTGCGCACTTCAGCGGGCACCGCTGGATCGCGACGATCGATGAAGCGGGCGGCGTTGGGCGCAGCGCCCAAGCCCTTGGCGAGCTGATCGAACGAGCCACCCTCGCTCATGACTTTGACGACCGACTCGGCCGCCTTGCGTGCCTCGTCGATCGCGCGTTCTGCGGTTGCCGCCTCGAGCACCTGCGCGCGCACGGTCGCGAGCGCCGGCACGACGGGCTTGCGATGCTCGAGTACGCGCACGACGACGAAGCGATCTTCACCGAGCCCGACTGGACCGCCGATACGGCGCTGGTTGAGCACGGCATCGCCGAAGACGAGCGCATCGAGCTCGGGTGTTGCGGCGAGTTCTGGGCCACCCGTGCCCCGCTGATAGGTGGCAACTTCGCCGAGCTTGAGGCCAAGCTCTTTGGCAATCTTTGAGAGATCCGCACCCGCCTGCTCGAGACGCTGCTGCACGGTGTCTTGCTTCTCGCCGAAGAGATCGGCGATGCGGCCGCGACGGTACTCGTCTTCGAGCTCCGCGCGCACTTCCGCAAACGACTTATTGCGGCCCGCCTGAATAGCCTCGAGACGAATCACGTGGAACCCGAACTCGGTTTTGACCGGGCCGCGGGTCTCGCCTTCCTTCATCGAGAAGACGGCGTCGGCAAAGGGCGCGACGAAGGCGGATTTTTCGGAAAAGCCGAGATCACCGCCGCTACCGGCGGAGCCCGTGTCCTTCGACAGCTGCGTCGCAAGCGCCGAGAAGTCCGACCCACTCTTGAGCTTAGCGAGCACGTCGTTCGCTTCTTTTTCGGTGGCGAGCAGGATGTGACGCGCGCGACGGCGCTCGGTCTCGGTGTAACGGTCTTTATTTTCGGCGAAGAGGTTCAGGAGATCCGACTCGGCGACGACGACCTGGTTAGCGACATCCCCGATCGAGGCTTCCGCAAACTGCAGACGCACGGACTCGGGCGTTAAGAAACGCTGCGAATTTTTTTGGTACCAGGCCTCGATCTCGGCCTCGGAGAGCTTGAGACTCGCGCGGTACTTCGCAGCCGGGAAAAGCGCGTAACGCACTTCGCGCTGCTCGTCTTCGAGGGCGATGCGACGACCGATCTCGGTGGCGGTCAAAAATTCACCGGCAAAGAGCGCGCGCTGCAACTCTTCGTTCTGCAAGCCGCGACGGATATCAGCCCGATATTGATCGGCCGTGATCCCGAGCTGCGCGAGACGCGCGAGCGCGAGCGTCTCGTTGTACTGACCCTCGACCTGGAAGGCCTCTTCGTTACGAATGCTCTGCTGAACGCGCGTGCCATCGACGCGGTAGCCGGCTTCCTGCGAGCGCGCGCTGATGAGCTCGGAGCGGATCAGACGCTCGATGATACTGTCCTGGAGCGAAGCCCTGAGATCCTCCGGGATGTCGGTACCGAACTGCCCGGCCCACTCGGCCTGCTGGTCCTGCCAGAGGCGGCTCGCGTCCTGCAAAGAAATCTCGTTGCCGTCGACCTTGGCGGCATAGCGCTTGGGGCCGATGAAATCGAGCGAGACTGCCCCGGTCGCGCCCCAGATCGCAAACACGATGGCGAGCGGGATGAGGATCAACCACGCAATGGTTTTCTTGCCTTTGAGCGAATCGCCGATTTTCTGGAGCATGGGGTTTTAGGGGGTCCGTCGTTTTCGAGCCGGCGATTATAGGGCTTTGGGTGGCACTCCGGGGGTCGACCCCCTATCATCGGCGCCAGTCATGAGCCAGGGCCCCGCGAAAATCATCGACGGCAAGGCCATCGCCCGGGTGGTGAAGGCCGAGGTTCGTGCGGCCGTCGACCGGCTGGCCGCTGCGGGCGCCCGTCGCCCGGGGCTTGCGGTCGTGATGGTGGGGGATAACCCAGCCTCGGCCGTGTACGTGCGCAACAAGCGCGCGGCCTGCGAGGAGTGTGGGATTGCCTCGGTAGCCATCGACCTGCCCCACTCGACGAGCGAAGTCGAGCTGCTCACGCGCATCGACGCCCTGAATGCCGACCCTTCCGTGGATGGGATTTTGGTTCAGCTGCCGCTGCCCGAGCACATTCGGCAGACCGAGGTCGTCGAGCGCATCGATCCGCGCAAGGACGTGGATGG
>JBEAXT010000154.1:0-7436 GCA_041159695.1 Pseudomonadota bacterium | reverse complement strand
GAATTCTTTTGGGCTGTCGTACGGGCAGCAAGACCGACCACTTCTCTATTCCCGACGAACTGCCGCCCGGTCCCGTTCAGTCTTTAATCCCGCTCCGGGTGACACGAGTCGAATCGCTGCGGCACGATCTCGTGGAGCGAGGCGATGGCTTCGAAGTGCGCGGATGGTTCGAGCATATCGAGACGACGCTCGTTCCCGAGCTGTCCTTGAGCGATCATCGTGGCGTGCTCTACCAGAACGAGCGCTATCGATATCTCGCAGCGCAGGTCGATCCGGATATGTTGCGCCGTATCTTTAAACGGATGGCGAGCGAGGCCGGGGTACGAACCCGTGAACTGCCGGAGAGTTTGCGGATGAGTGTCCTCGGGCGTCTGCGCATGGCGTTCAATCACTCGACCGCGCGACAATCTTTGCGTGAACTGTTGCCCACGGACACGTCGTTCGTGATCGGCGGATTCGAGCTCGACCCGGCCGGCGTTGCGGCATGGATCGAGGACCGCTAATACGCGCTAGAGCGCCATCAAAAGAATGATCAATAGCGCGAGCGTCGACCATCCGATGGCATCGATGTAGCGACGGATCTGGTGTTCGATCGGAGCGCCGCCGAATCGCACCAACGCGGCAACCAAATAAAAGCGGGCGCCGCGTCCTGCGATCGAACCGAGCACGAAGGGTAATAAGCCCATCGAGGCGGCGCCTGCAGCGATCGTGAACACCTTGTAGGGGATGGGTGTGAAGCCGGCTGCAAAGATCGCCCAGAACCCATACTCCTCGAACCAGCGCTCGGCGGTTCGAAAGTGCCCGATATAGCCGACGCGCTCGAGCCAAGGCATGACCGCATCGATGGCCATTTGCCCGATGAAATAGCCGAATAGACCGCCGAGTACGGACGTCACCGTCGTGAGGGTCGCGAGACGGAGCCAGCGACTCGGCTGCGCCAAGGTCATGGGCGCCAGCAGCACGTCGGGAGGGATCGGAAAAAACGAGGACTCGGTAAAGCTGACGACGCCGAGATAGCGCTCCGCGTGGGGGTGTCGGCTCCAGCCGAGCGTGCGGTCGTACAAGGTTCTGAATAGCGCCATATTCGGATTTTAGCAAAGCGATCACTGCAAGACGGAAATTCCTCGCATTAGATTAAGTCTCGACACACCGTACGCCGCATGACTAAATAGCCGCTATGCTGAAATCGCAATCTTTGTTAAAGCCGTTTTTTCTCATACTGATCGTCTTGAGCGGCGCTTTTATTGAAGCGGTCTCGCAAAACTCCGAGCGAGCGGAGTTCGGGCTTGCCCTCATCGACGTCGAAACCACCGGGCTCGACGCCGACGTTCACGAGATGATCGACATCGGTGCGGTGTATGTCGATACCGAGGGACAAGAGCTCGGCCGATTTTTCATTCGTATTAATCCGGCTCATCCCGAGCGCGCTCAGGCAGGAGCCAAGGCGGTCAATGGTTATAGCGAGGAGCGATGGCGCTCGCTCGGGGCCGTCAGCCCGACCGAAGCCCTTCGCGCGTTCGAAGAATTTCATCGCCGAACGGCTGCGAACCGCACCATGGTTTTCACAGCCTTCAACGTGGGGTTCGATCAGGCCTTCGTCTCGAGATGGTTGCGTCGCGAAGGGAGATCGTTTCGCGACTGGTATTTTTATCAGGTGCTCGATCTGCCCTCGATGGCCTGGGGGCAGGGTATTCGCGAGTTGTCCGGATCGAAGATCGCCGAAGCGCTCGGCGTCCCCGATGAAACCCGTGATCCGCTCAAGCACACCGGAGAGACGGGCGCCGACTTCAATCTTGCGATCTATCGGGAGCTTTTGAAAAGGTCGAAGACTGAAGCGCGTTAACCGGCCGTCACGTTCTTCGCAAAAACTCCGGAACATCGATGCTCGGTGTGACCACATCGAGTGCGGGATCCGTCTTGACCGATTTTGTTTCCTTGGCCGGCGACGGTCTCGATACGGTCGAGGACGGTAGCTGCTTCCAGATTGTTTCGACGATCCAGAAATCCTCTGCATCTGCGATTCTTCGAATGGGTAAGAACCCGCATGAGAGTTGAGTGCCTGCTGTATCACGAACCAGCAAAGACGACGCCTTCCCCGATCGAAGTTCTCGCCGTGCGCGTTCAATCTTTTCCGCGTCGGCACTGAACTGCTTGAGCGTCTCCCAAAGATTCATGTCTTTGGCATCGCGCGGCTCGGAAATACCGCCAAACCGGAGCTCAGGCGTATCGAATACCGCATGGGTACCGAGCAGCTCGCCCCAGGCTGTTTGCGCACTCGAGACGCGACCGTCCCGATTACAAATCAGCCAGGTTCGGTTTTCAGCGCGAGGGATTCCGGACCAGACCGATTCGATGACCGTATCCGAAAAGTCGACAGGCTTGATGAGAAACACCCACTGTGACGATGAGGAGTCGGACTCGAGTCCGGTCCCGGATATTTCCACCGCAATGGCCTCCGGCGGATTTCCCGTCAGCAGTATCATGTGACGCGCTGCAGCAAATGAGAGCTGGTTGATCCCCTGCAGACCCAGCATCCAGTCGGAGAGCTTTCGGGTCTTCTCGTCGTGCGTTGCTTGGCCGAATAATCGTTTCGCCTGACCGTTGAAGTACAGCACCTCTAGCGAAGGGTTAGTGACGACGCAGGCGATGGGAACGGCATGCATTGCGGACGCGATCTCTGCATTTTTTTGCGCTAGCCTTTGGGCCTGCTCGCGGATTACGCCAGACTCGGACTCAAGGCGTTCTCGGATCTCCTCGAATCGCAAGGCGTAGTAGGACACGGCTTTGATGATGCCGCAGATACTTAAGACCGCCAGCACCACTTCGTTGAAGGTGTTGTGCTCCCATAAGCGGGTCGGATTCTCGACCAACGCTTGCGGTATACGCAAAAAGATGAAGGCCGTTTGGATACCGAAGATGATGATGAGATGAACGACGAACGGTGATCGGCTACGTTCGTTGAGTTGTACGGCCTGGCGAGTGGCCCACGCTGCTGCCGCCCCGTTACCGAGTGCAAACAGAACGATTTCAGCACTCTCGGAATCACTGTTGACCGCATATCCGAGGCCGATCAAATAAACCAAAAACCCGCCACCGAGCGTAACGATGTATTCGTTGATCGAGAGTCTGGGGCTATAGAGCGCTTTCAGGGCGAGGCCGAAAAGGACGAAAGACGCTGCGAGCGCCATACTGCTGCTAACGAACGGCCAAGGCCCGACGTTACCACCGCCTAGTGCCCCGAGGATGGGGGCGATACCCGAGACCACGAAACCCAGCATCCAAAGTTTTGCCGAGCGGTCTGGGCGTCTGAACGAAAACCAGCCGACGAGCCCGATCGCCAAAAAAGCGAAGCTCGCCACGAACATGATGCCGTTTCCTGGTGTGACCAGCATTTTTCCCCCCGTCGCTCCCCACTATAGCAGGGTCTCGAAGAAGGGCTTAGCGGCTCTAGGGTTTGCCGGCATAATCGCAGTCGACCTCCAACAGGATAAACAGGAGCGGACTTGAGTCGAAGTCGGTTGCACGACATCTCGCAGCGTTTACGACCTGCTTTGCCGGTTTGGCCGGGGGATGTGCCATTCGACTGCGCGGTGACCGCCTCGGTTGCCGAGGGCGCCAGCGTGACGCTGCACCGGCTTTCTTTGTCTACTCAGTCCGGGACGCACGCCGAGTGCTCCCGACATGTTCGTGACGATGCGGTCTCGCTCGATGCACTCGATCTTTCGGCGTTCGTGGGTGACTGCGAGCTGAGAGATGTCAGCTTTGCCCACGATCGCGTTGGTCTATCGGATGTCATTGATCGACTCCCGGCGCGTGTCGAGCGCGTTCTGTTACGCACCATGAAAGCGCCCGACTGGAATCTTTGGCCCGCGGGTTTTACCGCCATCGCACCGGACCTGATCGACGCATTGGCTGCACGTGGGTGCCGACTGATCGGGACCGACGCGCCGTCCATCGATCCGGAAACTTGCAAAGCGCTACGCTCGCATCACGCCGCACACCGCGCAGGCATGGCGATTCTCGAAGGCTTGGTGCTCGACGGGATCGCCGAGGGACGATACGAGCTGATTGCGTTACCGCTGCCGATCGAGGGCATCGAGGCGACGCCGGTGCGTGCGGTACTGAGAGAGCTCTCCAATGAAGGTTAAATCGCGCGAGGACTGTGCGCAGCTTGATGCGAGCGATCCTCTCGCCGCGAAGCGCGCGGAGTTCAAGCTTCCCGAAGATGTCATTTATCTCGATGGCAACTCGCTCGGCGCCTTGACGCACGCTGCGAGTCGCAGAGTCCAGGAGGTCATGGCAGAGGAGTGGGGCGTCGATCTCATCAAGAGCTGGAATATCCACGGCTGGATCGACCAACCCGCCACGCTGGGGCGTCGTATCGCTCGGCTGCTCGGCGCGCCGCCTGAAGACGTGCTCGTGTGTGATTCCACGTCCGTGAATCTTTTCAAGATTGCGGCAGCCGCGGCACGCAGCCGCGGGGCGCGACGTAAGATCGTGACGGAGCGCGGAAACTTTCCGACGGATCCGTACATTCTTGAAGGGCTGGCGGGGCTTCTCCCCGATATTGAGGTCGTTCAGGTCGAGCGAGATCGGCTGACGCAAGCGATCGATCAACACACGTTTCTGGTCGTGCTGACGCATGTGCATTACCAGACGGCCGAAATGTTCGATTTACAGATTGTGACGGACCTCGCACACGCTGCCGGATCCCAAATTCTTTGGGATCTTTCCCATTCGGTGGGTGCAGTGCCGGTCGATCTCTCGGCATCGCGTGCCGATTACGCGATCGGATGCACGTATAAGTACTTAAATGGCGGGCCGGGTGCTCCGGCCTTTATGTATGTCCGTCGCGATCTTCAGTCAGGCCTAATGCCGGTGATGTCGGGTTGGTTAGGTCACGCACGCCCGTTCGATTTCACCGACGATTATTCGCCTGCGCCCGGTATGGCGCGGCATCGCTGCGGCACGCCCCCCATTCTGGCCTTTGCTGCGCTCGACGGCGCGCTCACGGCGTTCGATGGTCTCGATATGCAGGCTGTCCGTAGCAAGTCGATCGCGCTATCAGAGCTTTTCATCGAATTGGTGGAATCCCGTGGACTCGGTCACGAATTGACGCTCGCCTCGCCTCGACACGCCGCTCGGCGAGGAAGCCACGTGTCGTTTGCGCACGAGCAGGGGTACACGCTGATGCAGCGGCTCATCTCACGTCACGTGATCGGTGATTTTCGGGCTCCGAATCTCATGAGATTCGGATTTACCCCGCTTTATCTGCGGTATGTAGATGTATGGGATGCTGTCGCGATCTTGAGCGAAGAAGTCCTGCGTTGGCGGGAATCGGGCGGTGTGTCCGCTCCTCGTCTGGCTGTAACCTGACTCTTTGGAGGAAACAATGTCCGTCACGGCAATGGTCATGATCAAAGCACAACCCTCGCGGAGTACGGCACTTGCCAAAGAAATCGCTGAGGTCAAGGGCGTGAGCGAAGTATTCTCGGTCGCCGGGCGTTTCGACTTGGTGGCGATCGTCCGTGCAGCGCGAAACGAGGCGCTGGCCGATATCGTGAGCGGCGAGATTCACTCGCTCGCGGGAATCATCGACTCGGAAACGCTGATTGCTTTTCGGGTGTACACCCGAAAGGAGTTGACCGAGGGAACGGCTCTTTTTATGGACGAGTAGAGCGCTGAATCAGTAGCGCAGACGAAAGCCAAAGCCCAACGAATATTCCCGTGAAGGGAATCATGATGTGCCGCATGTCGACGGGCGCCAAGAAGGCCGCTGAGAGCTGGATCGCTGACATGATCACGAGCAGTCTGACCAGAACGGTCGACTTGAATCGTGTAATGAGTGCCCCCAGAAAACCCAGCGCGGGAATCGAATAAAAAACGAGATTTCGGGGGTCTTCCTCGCTGCCGATGATGCCTACGGCGACATTGATGAAGATGAGCGCGAACCCGCCGATGCCGGCAAGGACGACCCCGGCGAGAAAATAGCGCTTCGAAGAGGTGCGCGCTGCGAGCTCGACGGTGAGGCATAGCAGGGCGAGTAGCGCACCAACAACCGCAAAATCCTCGGGCCCCCACGCGATTTCTTTGCTGAACTGCATGGCGATGGCCGGCAGCGCAAGGACCGCTGCCGATAATCCCCACATCACCATCTGCCATTTTTTTGGTTTAACCATAACTGTTGCCTTGGCTGCAGTGTAGGAAACGTGTCCGTTGAAGCGAGGAACCTTGTGTTGGAAACCTAACATAAAAACGAAATACCGTTCCTTTTTCTCGTTCCTTGGCCGCGATACTGATGGAGGGGTTAAAGAGGCCTCGGACAGGGAAGCTCTATGCTTCTGATGAAGAATCAATGGTTTGCCGAGTTACCGCCGCCACTTCGGTTTGGTTGGAAAGCCCATCTATCTATGGTGGAGCTCAAGCGCGGCGACTCGCTGACTCCCGACAAGTACGGCGAAACCGTTTTTTCCCCATCAACTGCGTCACCAAAATTTCGCGGAAATCCGATGACGGGTTCAACATCTTTCTCCGCCTTTCAGGGCCAAACTTTTTTATTGGACTCACGGATTTGATAAGTGTCGAGGGTCTCGACTTCGAGGCTGAGGTTTGTGGCGACGGCTACGCCTTTTCTTTGCCGGTGTCGACCGTGCGCGATTACCTGCCTCCGTCAGACAAGTTCAGCGCTTTTCAGGTGAAGACCCTCAGTCAGATCGCCGAGCGAGCATTCTTCGATACAAGGTGTCTCGGACTGCATACCGGGGTACACCGACTCGCCCGGGTTTTACTCGAAGCCGCGGATGCATTCGGGGAGGGTCGAGCCATCACGATCACGCAGCAAGAGCTATCTGAGATACTGATGTTGCGTCGTGAAACGGTGAGCCAGCTGCTGAACGAATGGACGGGTCAGGGTCTGGTGTCGCTGCGCCGAGGTTGTGTCACGATCGAAAATAAATCAGAACTCGTGACCCATGCGTGCAGCTGTTATCCGGTGATCAAGCAGTTCGAGCGCGCGGAGTTAGCGGGTTGGTGCGAAATTCCTTGGGTTTTACCCAGTATCTCCAAATACGCCTAAAATGGCGCCCGGGGCGTCACGTGGCGCTTTTTTGGAGAACGGGTTTCTTTCATGGCGGTACTGCCTGATTACCGGGTAATTCCCGAGTTACCGGACGCCGTTTACCTGGCGCCGCTCCAGCGGCCGGCGGGGCTCCGTGAGGACTGGCTCGAGCCGGTCCAGCGGCAGTATTCGCCGGATGAGCACCAGATCTGGGATGACCTCTACGAGCGGCAGATGAAGCTGATCCCGGGTCGGGCGTGTAAAGAGTTCATGTTCGGACTCGATCGGCTGAACCTGCATCGAGGGGGTGTGCCGAACTTCAATGAAATCAGCGAGGAGTTGCGCGATCTGACCGGCTGGTCGGTGGTGCCCGTGCCGA
>JBEAXT010000130.1:0-6280 GCA_041159695.1 Pseudomonadota bacterium | reverse complement strand
GTCTTCGTGGGTGCGCTCGAATGTCGTCTGCTCCGGTTGCGTGTCGGCGAAGCGGCGGAGCGTGATCTTCGGCCGCGTCAGGGTTCGCAAATCGATGTGTCCTTGGCCGAGCAGCCGGGCGCGGTCATGTTCGCAAACCGCATTCGCAAGAATCTCAAGCAACTCTCGGCATGGCAGCGACGTGAGGCTGTCGGCTGTTATCGACTTTACGATGCCGACATGCCGGAGTACGCCTTCGCCATCGATCTTTACACGGCGGCGGACGGCTCGGAGCGTTGGCTCGTCGTGCAGGAATATCAGGCGCCCGCGCAAATTCCCGAAGATACGGTTCGAAAGCGCCGCTCCGAGGCTCTTGCGGGTCTCGTCGTGGCGACGGACGTCAAGCCGGATCATGTGCATCTTCGAACGCGTCGTCGAGTCAAACGAGGCGACCAGTACACCAAGCGTGATGAGCGCGGTGAATTCCGAATCGTCAGCGAGGGTGGGCTGCGCTTTCGAGTGAATTTCGAGGATTACCTCGATACGGGGCTCTTTCTCGATCATCGGACGACGCGCGCGCGTTTGCGCGCCGCTGCAAAGGGCAAGCGCTTTCTCAATTTGTTCGCCTACACCGGCACGGCGACGGTCTACGCGGCGGCCGGTGGTGCGGCGTCGACCACGACGGTCGATCTCTCGGCGACATATCTCGAATGGGCCGAGGCTAATCTCTCGCTCAATGATTTCGGTGGGCCACAGCATCGGTTCGAGCGAGCGGATGTACGCGAGTGGCTCACTGCGACAGCTGCACGCGGCGCCCGATACGACCTCATTTTCTGTGATCCGCCGACCTTTTCGAACAGTAAGCGTATGGAGGGGGTCTTCGATGTACAGCGCGATCATGGCGCGCTCATCGATCAATGCATGGCCGTACTGGCGCCCGGGGGGCTGCTCGTCTTTTCGACGAACGCCCAAAGATTTCGGATGGACGAGGGACTGGCGGCTCGCTACAAGATTTGCGACATCAGTCGCGAGACCGTACCTGCGGACTTTGCGCGAAATACGGATATTCACCGCGCTTTCGAGGTTCGCTGACGCTGTTTGACCGGGCCATGGTCGCCCGGAGGGGGCGTCGTGGCCACGGTTGGCCCGAGGTGCGTATCGTCGCCGGTTGTGAAGCCCCTCCATAAAATTGTCCTTCAAGCGATGGTCGTGTCGGCCGTCGTGGTGCTTTCGGCTTGCTCGCGGGGAGGTGGCACTGCGCCCGCCGCGTCCTCGCTGACGGTCACCTTGGTGGCGGCCGAGCGTCGCCAGATCGATCGTGAGATCGTCGCTTCCGGTTCGGTCGCTGCCTGGCAAGAGATGTCGCTCGGGGTCGAACTGGCGGGTCTTCGGGTTGCCAATGTGCTCGTCGAGCCTGGCGACAAGGTGGCCGCCGGTCAGGCTCTCCTCGAACTCGATCGTCGCACGCTCGAGGTGCAGGCGAGGCAGGCGGAGGCGAGTTTGGTTCAGGCGCGTGCGAATGCGGAGCTCGTGGTCTCCCAAGAAAAGCGGGGCGCGAGTCTGCTCGATCGCAATCTCATTTCTACCAATGATTTTGAAGTGCTGCGCGCCAATCGCGCAAAGGCTGAGGCGCAAGTTCTCTCTGCTGAAGCGGAGCGTGACGCCTCCAAACTGAGACTTGGATTCGCGACGCTTCGGGCGCCGGACGCCGGCGTCATCTCCGCGCGCAACGTCCAGCCGGGTCAAATCGTCTCCGGTGGGGGCGAGCTGCTGCGTCTCATCCGTCGCGGTCGTCTGGAGTGGCGCGCCGAAGTGTCCGAAAACGATCTGACCCGCATCAAGGTGGGTGCAACCGTCGACCTTCGAGGGCCGTCGGGCGACGTCGTCACGGGCGTCATTCGTGCTGTCTCGCCGTCCATCGATGCGCAGACCCGCACGGCGCTCGTGTATGCCGATCTCGAGAAACCCGGTGCGTTGCGTGCAGGCATGTTCGCCGAGGGTCGTCTGCGGGTCGGTAAAGCCGAGGTGACGGTCATTCCGCGGCAGTCCGTAGTCTTTCGCGATGGATATCCCTATGTCTTCGTGATGGGCGAGGGCGGCAAAGTCCTGCAGCGGCGTATCGATTCCGGCCCGCCGCAGGGTGACTTCATCGAAGTACGCTCAGGACTCAAAGACGGTGAAAAAGTCGTCGCTCGCGGAGCGGGCTTTCTGAGCGACGGTGACATCGTCAAAGTCGTCGACGGTTCCAGCTCATGAATCTGTCGCGCTGGGGTATTCAATACCCTTTGCCTTCGGTCCTGTTGTTCGTCGTCCTCGTCATCGCAGGCTTTTGGGGTCTGCGTCAGCTGCCGATCTCGCAGTTGCCAGACATTGCGTTGCCCACGATTCAAGTCACCGTTGGTTTGCCCGGGGCGCCGCCCTCCACGCTCGAGACCGACGTGACGCGTCGCGTCGAGGATGCGATCGCGAGCATTCCTGGCATCGAGCGCATCAATTCCGCGGTGAGCGAGGGCTCCTCCGTCACGCGGATCGAATTCGAGCTGGGACGGGATATCGACCGCGCCCTCGATGAAGTCAAAGATGCCGTGGCCCGAGTTCGACGTGAGATGCCACAAGACATCAACGAACCGGTGATCCAGCGGATCAATCTCGTCGGTGGTACGTTGATCGGCTTTGCCGTCGAGTCGAACCGTTTGGCGCCGGACGAGCTCTCTTGGTTCGTCGATGACAAGGTGACCAAAGCGCTCTACGGCGTATCGGGCGTGGGCTCCGTGTCGCGCGTCGGCGGCGTCGAGCGCGAGGTCCGGGTCGATCTCAGGCCGGAGGCCCTGCAGGCGCTCGGCGTTTCGGCAGGGTCGGTCTCTAACCAATTGGCGCGTTTGCAGGTGGAGCGACCGGGCGGTCGCACCGAAACCGGCGGCGCTGAGCAATCGGTGCGTACGGTCGCTGTCGTTCGTAACGCTCAGGACCTTGCCGACTACCCGATTTACCTCCCCGACGGCCGTACGGTTCGTTTATCGGCAATTGCGACCGTGACCGATGGCGCTGCGGAATCGCGCGCAGCCGCGCTGCTCGACGACAAACCGGTGGTGGGCTTCTCGGTGCGTCGCACGGCGGGCTCGAGCGAGGTCGCGGTCGGTGAGGGCGTCCGAAAGAGCATCAAAAAATTAGCCGCCGAGCACCCTGAGGTGAGCTTCACCGAGGTGCAGTCGACCGTCGAGACTGCCAAAAATTCCTACGACGCCTCGATGGCGATGTTGATCGAGGGCGCGCTACTTGCGGTACTCGTCGTGTGGTTCTTCCTGCGGGAATGGCGGGCCACGGCCATTTCTGCGCTCGCCTTGCCGTTGTCGGTGATTCCGACCTTCGCCGTGATGAGTTGGCTCGGGTTTTCGCTCAACTTGCTCACCTTACTCGCGCTCGCGGTCGTGATCGGTGTACTCGTCGACGATGCGATCGTCGAAGTGGAGAACGTGGCGCGACATCGCGCCATGGGCAAACCGCCGATGCAGGCGGCTATCGATGCCGCCGACGAAATCGGTATCGCCGTGATCGCCACCTCCGTCACGCTGGCGGCGGTCTTCATTCCGGTGGCGTTCATGCCCGGTGTGACCGGTAAGTTCTTCCGTGAGTTCGGTTGGACAGCCGCTGCCGCCGTGCTGTTTTCTTTGCTCGTCGCGCGCTTGCTGACGCCCATGCTCGCCGGATATTTCATGCAAGGCGAGCCTAAGACGGCGGTCGACTCGCCTCTGATGACGCGTTATCTCCGCTGGGTGGAGTACGCCATCCATCACCGGCGCCGCGTCTTGCTGCTCGCGATGGCGACGTTCGTATTTTCGATCCTGCTGGTGCCGCTGATCCCCAAGACGTTCGTACCGAGCTCCGACCAGTCGCGTGCGCAGTTGCAAGTGGAGCTCCCGCCCGGCGCGCGCTTGTCCGACTCGCTCGAGGTCGCGGCGGAGGTTCGCGCTCGATTGCGGGCCGAGGTGCCGGAGGTTGTCAGCACCTTCACGACGATCGGAGGTGAGCGCGGTGAAACGATGGGCGGCGGCCTCAGCTTCCCCGAGGTCCGCAAGATTTCGATGACCCTGCAGTTTGCCGAGGATCGTGATCGCACCAGCGCTGAGATCGAAAACGACGTGCGCAAAGCGTTATTACCGTTGCCTGGCGTTCGAGCGAGTTTCGTCGCCGGCGGCCCGGGTGATCGACTGTCGATGGCGATCGGCGGCAAAGATTCCGAACAGTTGTCGATCGCAGCTCAAGAGATTGCCGCGGCGATCCGAACGGTTCCGGGTATCGGCTCAGTGACGACGACAGCGGCATTACTACGTCCCGAAATCGTGATTCGCCCCGATCCGGCGCGCGCGGCCGATTTGGGCGTGTCGACGGTAGACATCGCGGATGCGGCTCGCATCGCCACGAGTGGTGATGTGACGCAACGTCTCGCCAAGCTCAACCTGGCCGAGCGTCAAGTGCCGATCCGCGTGCAGTTGGCCGGGTCATCGCTCACCGATCCGTCCGTGCTGCGACAGTTGCGCGTTCCCGGTAAATCGGGACCGGTGCCGCTATCCGCCGTCGCCGACATCACGGAGGGCAGTGGTCCGGCGCGTATCGATCGTCTGAACCGAGAGCGTACGGTCACGGTCTCTGCCGAGCTCAACGGCTTGCCGCTCGGCGACGTCATGGCCAAGGTCCGCAACATGCCGGCGATGCAGAATCTTCCGGCGGGTGTGCGCATCCTGCCGGCGGGCGACTCCGAGGCGTTCGTCGAGCTCTTCGTGGGATTTGCGCTCGCGTTGCTGGCGGGTATCGCGTCGGTTTATCTCGTCCTGCTGCTACTTTTTCATAGCGCGACGCAGCCCATCGTCATTCTTGCGGCCGTCCCGCTCTGTGGAGGCGGCGCGTTCGGCTTATTGCTCCTGACGGGTAACTCTCTTTCGCTGCCGTCGCTGATCGGCCTGCTGCTGCTGAACGGCATCGCCGTCAAAAATTCCATTTTGATCGTCGACTACGCGATTCTCGGCGAGCGTGCGGGGATGTCACGTGACGAGGCGTTGATCGATGCGTGTCGAAAGCGAGCGAGACCGGTGATCATGACCACGCTCGCGATGGGTGCTGGCATGCTGCCGGTGGCGCTCGGGCTCGGCGCAGACGGCAGTTTCCGGACGCCGCTCGGGGTCTCCGTGATCGGTGGACTCATCACCTCGACCTTGTTGTCGCTCGTCGTGGTGCCCGCAGCCTATTCGGCGGTCGCTGAGGTCACCGAGAGACGGCTGCGGCCCTTTTTCGCACGGTTCCTTCCGCACGCCGCAAGCGGCTGATCACAGTAGATCGCGCAGGCGATACCAGAGCATCGCCAACACCAGCGCGGGTCTTCGTAGGGCGGCGCCACCGGGAAAATCCCGGTGTCTAATGCGCGCAAAGACGTCGAATCGATCGTGCGTGCCATCGATCGTCTCGGCGAGCAGTTGCCCGGCGAGCCCCGTGAGCGCGATGCCGTGACCGCTGAAGCCTTGAACGAAATAGACATCAGGTTCGAGGCGGCCGAAGTGCGGCGCTCGATTGAGCGTGATGTCGACGAGCCCACCCCAAGAAAACTCTATTTTCGAGTTGGCGAGTTGCGGGAATACTTTGAGCATACGGGCGCGCGTCGCCCGTCGCGTGCCGAGCGGATCGAGCCCGGAGTAACTCACGCGACCGCCAAAGAGCAAACGATGGTCCGACGAGCGTCGGAAGTAGTCGATGACCCAGTTGATGTCCGTGACCGCTGCATTGTTGGTGATGAGCGCTTGCGCACGCTCGGCGCCGAGGGGCTCCGTCGCCACGATATAGGTCCCGACGCCGATGATCTTGCGCGCGAGCGCAGGCGCCAATGGGCCGAGCCAAGCATTGCCACAGAGCGCGATGGAGCGGCACCTGACGACGCCGCGTGACGTCTTGACGCGCAGTGCCCGCCCAGCGTCGCCCGCGGTTGATCGTTCGTAGTCGAGTGCGCGCGTCCCTTCAAAAATTCGAACACCCGCGCGTTCGGCGGCCGCAGCGAGCCCGAGCGTGTACTTGAGCGGATGCAGATGGCCACAGACCGGATCGAAGGTTCCGGCGACGTAGCGATCGGACGCAATCAGGCTGCGCAGTTCGTCGCGCTCGACCATACGCAGAGAGCGGTGTCCATATCGCGCGTGGGCGATCTCGACGTCTTCGCGCAACTCGCGTTCCTGACGGGCTTTAAGCGCCACGTGCATCTGCCCCGCGACGTAGTCACAGTCGATCTGATGTCGATCGATCAATTCGCGCTGCAATC
>JBEAXT010000235.1:0-9418 GCA_041159695.1 Pseudomonadota bacterium | reverse complement strand
GTCACGCCCATCGAAGAGCGGGGAGGCGGCGACTGAGCGACTCGATCGGCATCGCGAAGCCGCGCTCGGCGGGGTGGCGCGTTCATGGCGCCGCACTCGTGACCGGTGCTGCGCTCTCCCTAGCCTTCGCGCCGTTCGGATTTTGGCCGCTCGCCATCGTGGCACCGGCGATTTTGTTCGGGTTATGGCAAGGCGTTTCGCCGCGACGCGCAGCCTCTCTCGGTTTTGCTTTCGGTTGCGGAACCTTCGCGGCCGGTACGTACTGGCTATACGTCAGCATCAACGGATTCGGTAAGGCGCCAATCTGGCTTGCGCTCGGTTTGATGGCGGCGCTCGTCATCGTGATGGCGTCGTATCACGCTTTACTCGGTTACGTTGCCAATCGACTGATGCCCGAGCGAGGTGCCATGCGTTGGCTCGTCGGTCTTCCCGCGGGCTGGGCATTACTCGAGTGGGTGCGCGGCTGGTTTCTGTCGGGTTTCGGTTGGTTGTCTCTCGGCTACTCGCAAACCGATGCTTGGTTGGCGGGCTGGGCGCCGGTCGGTGGCGTGTACGTCCTGTCCTCGCTGCTCACAATGATGGCCGGCGCGCTCGTCATGTGGCGAGTCGAGGGGCGTCGCGCGCTGCGAATCGTGATTCCGGTGCTCGTCCTGCCATGGATCGCCGGTTTTTCTTTGATGCGCATCGAGTGGACCGAAGCGTCGGGAGCCCCGGTCGATGTCGCCATCGTGCAGGGTGCGATTCCTCAAGACCAAAAATGGCTCGCTGACAATCGCGAAGAAAGTCTGCGTCGGTATCGTGATCTGACACTATCTGCGCTCGGCACTCCGCTCATCGTTTGGCCCGAAGCGGCAGCGCCCGATCTGGCGAATAACATCGTGCCCTATCTCAACGATCTGGCAGACGCTGCGCGTCAGCGAGGATCGAGTTTGCTGCTCGGGCTCATTCGTGCGGAGCCGGGGGAGCTCGACGAGCAGGGCGAGCCGCGAGTCGATTACTTCAATTCGATACTGGCGCTCGATGAGAATGTCGCCTGGTACGACAAACATCATCTTGTACCGTTCGGTGAGTTCTTTCCGGTGCCCGAGGCCGTTCGGCGCTGGATGCGCCTCATGAACCTGCCGTACTCCGATTTCTCGCGGGGAGCTGCGCAGCAGTCGCCGCTGCGCATCGCCGGGCTCGCGCTATCGGCCAGCATTTGCTACGAAGACGCGTATGCGAGTTCGCAGATCGTATCGGCACGCGAGTCGACGGCGCTCGTCAACGTGACCAACGATGCTTGGTTCGGTCGCTCCACCGCCCGACATCAGCATCTACAAATTTCACGGATGCGCGCGATCGAAGCTCAAAGATTTCTCATCCGGGCTGCTAATGATGGAATCTCTGCGGTGATCGGGCCTCGCGGCGAGTTTGTTGCGCGCGCGGCAGATTTCGAAGCGGTCGTCTTGCGTGCGACGGTGACGCCGCGAAGCGGCACACCGCCGTACCTCCAGTTCGGGAACCTACCTTTTCTCGTATGGGTCGTCTTCGGGGTCCTGGCCGCTCTGTGGGTCGGACGTCGCAAGCTGAACTCGATCTGAACTTTCATCCGTTTACGGTGTCTAGGAGTTTCGTGTCCATGCACTGGGTTTTAACCATGTCCCGACGTCCGTTCGTTCGTCGCAGCCTTGCGGCTGTGTTCGCCATCCTCGTCTTCACGGCCTGTCAGCCGAAAAGCTCCAATGCCGAAAGCGCAGCACTCGCAACGCTGGCGCAGGCGCCCGCATCCAATGCCGCCGTCGTGCCTGCGCCGGGCGTGGCGCTGCCCGATTTCGCCTCACTCGTCGAGCAGCACGGCCGCGCGGTGGTGAATATCTCGACCAAGGGTAAACGCGTACGCGCCGGTGTTCCCGGTATGTCTCCGGACGATCCGTTCTTCGAGTTCTTCCGTCGCTTCGGCGTGCCCGGAGCACCGGGAGGGCGCGGCGGTGCGCCCGGTGATGGCGACGATGAAGGCATGCGCCGTCCAGGCGGCGAGGGTTCAGGTTTCATCGTCAGCAATGATGGGTACATCCTGACGAACGCGCACGTCGTCGATGAGTCAGAAGAGGTCACCGTCCGTCTCACCGATCGTCGTGAGTTCACGGCGCGCATCGTAGGGCTCGACAAGCCCACCGATGTCGCTGTACTCAAGATCGAGGCCAAAGATTTGCCGGTCGTTCGAATCGGCAATCCCGCCAAGCTCCGCCCCGGCGAGTGGGTGTTGGCCATCGGCTCTCCATTCGGTTTCGATAATTCGGCGACATCCGGTATCGTGAGTGCGACCGCGCGCGGTCTGCCCGGCGGCGACTCGAACTACGTGAACTTCATCCAGACCGACGTGGCGGTGAACCCGGGTAACTCGGGCGGTCCGCTTTTCAATCTCGCGGGCGAAGTCGTCGGCATCAACTCACAAATCTACAGCCGCTCGGGCGGCTACATGGGTATCTCGTTCGCGATCCCGATCGACGTTGCGGTGAGCGTGCGTGATCAAATCATCGCGAAGGGTCGGGTCAGTCGCGGCAAGATTGGTGTCTCGATCCAGCAGGTCGATGCCACACTCGCCGAAAGCTTCGGTCTCGATCGACCGCGCGGTGCACTCGTGGGCGGCGTCGAAGACGAGGGTCCTGCGAGCAAGGCCGGCTTGCGTCAGGGTGACATCATCTTGTCCGCCAACGGACGCCTCATCGAGCGCTCCGAAGAATTACCGACGATCATCGGTGCGATCCGTCCGGGCACCGAAGTCACGCTCGAGATCTGGCGCGATCGCGCGAAGCGTAACGTCAAGGTCCGTGTCGCTGAGCTCGAGCCCCCGGGCCCGACGGTTGCCGACGCCGGCAAGCCGGACCCGGCGAGTTCCGCTGATCGTTTGGGGCTCGTCGTCCGCGATTTGACTGCCGAAGAGCGTAGTCGCTCTAGTGCCGGCTCCGATCCCCAAAATCCGCGAGGGGCTCGCGCACCGCTACCCGAAGGCGTGCTCGTCGTGCGCGCTCAGGGTGCCGCACGCGATGCCGGTGTGCAGCGCGGAGACTTTGTGCTCAACGTCAACGGTCGTTCCGTCAAAACCGCCAAGGAGTTTCGCGAGGCGGTGGACAACGCGGGCAAGGCAGTCGCCTTGCTCGTGCAACGCGGCAATTCGCAGATCTTCATTCCCGTTCGCGGCGATTGATCTCGAGGGCCCCGCGGCCCTGAAGCCCTGAACCGGCCGCCCCGACGCTGCAGCGTCGGGCGCGGTCGTGTACCATCGCCCCTCGCCAAAAAGGCGGTTTCTCCCGATCAATCTGGCCACGGGCTTCCACATGGACGAGCGTTACGAGCCGGCCGCCGTCGAGCGGTCTGCGCAGCAATATTGGAACGAGGCGCGCAGTTTTGCCGCCACCGAGGACCCGTCCCGAGGGAAGTTCTACTGCCTTTCCATGTTCCCGTATCCGTCTGGACGGCTGCACATGGGGCACGTGCGCAATTACACGATTGGCGATGTGCTCTCCCGCTTCGCGCGTATGCAGGGACGCAATGTTTTGCAGCCGATGGGTTGGGATGCCTTCGGTCTGCCTGCCGAGAACGCTGCGATGGCCAATGGCGTCGCGCCGGCGAAGTGGACGCGCGACAACATCGCCTACATGAAGAAGCAGTTGCAGGCCCTCGGCTTCGCGCTCGATTGGGAGCGGGAAGTCGCGACCTGCGACCCGTCGTACTACCGCTGGAATCAGTGGCTCTTCTTGCGCATGCGCGAGAAAGGTATCGCCTACAAGAAAACCGGCGTGGTGAATTGGGATCCGATCGATCAGACCGTGCTGGCCAACGAGCAGGTCATCGACGGCCGCGGATGGCGTACGGGGGCGCTCGTCGAGAAACGCGAGATCCCGATGTATTACCTCAACATCACCGCGTATGCGGACGAGTTACTCGGTGACCTCGGCACCCTCGATGGCTGGCCCGAGCGCGTCAAGATCATGCAGGCGAATTGGATCGGCCGCAGTGAAGGTGCTGAGGTGGCGTTTCCCTTGGCCGATGACGCCGTCGCTGCGCTGCGCGCTGCGGGGCAAGAGGGGAAAACACTCAAAGTATTCACGACGCGTGCCGACACGCTGTTCGGCGTGACGTTCATGGCGGTCGCCGCGGAGCATCCGCTCGCGCTGGCGGCCGGTGCTCGCGATCCTGCTTTGCAGGCTTTCATCGACGAATGTCGACGTGGCAGCACCATGGAGGCCGATGTCGCCACCATGGAAAAGAAGGGGCGGCGTACGGGGCTGCACGTCCTGCACCCCTTTACCGGCAAACCCGTAGAAGTATGGGTCGCCAACTACGTCCTCATGGGTTACGGCGAAGGTGCGGTCATGGGCGTGCCGGCTCACGACGAGCGTGACTTCGAGTTTGCCTCGAAGAACGGTATCGACATCGTCACCGTCGTGCGTCCACACGATGCCGAATGGCAAAAGGTCGCGGCGCCGTGGCAGGCGTCTTACGGTGAGTATGGCGTCACGGTCGATTCGGGAGAGTTCTCTGGGCTCACCTCTTTAGCGGCCGTGACCGCGATCGCGACCGCTCTCGAAAAGAAAGGACTCGGTCGCAAGCGTGTGCAGTTCAGATTGCGCGATTGGGGTATCTCGCGGCAGCGGTACTGGGGATGCCCGATCCCACTCATTCATTGCGAGCATTGTGGTGAAGTACCGGTGCCTGATGCGCAGCTGCCGGTCGTGCTTCCCGAAGATCTCGTGCCCGATGGCAGCGGTAATCCGCTCGGCAAGACGCCATCGTTCTTCAAGGTCGATTGCCCGAGCTGCGGCAAGCCCGCACGCCGCGAAACCGACACCATGGACACCTTCGTGGACTCGTCTTGGTATTTTCTGCGTTACGCCTCGGCCGACAACACCAAAGAAATGGTCGACGACCGGGTCAAATATTGGCTGCCCGTCGATCAGTACATCGGAGGTATCGAGCACGCGATCCTGCACCTCCTGTACTCGCGCTTCTGGACCAAGGTGATGCGCGACCTCGGGCTCGTGACGGTGGGTGAGCCCTTTGCCAACCTGCTCACCCAGGGCATGGTGCTGAACCACATTTACTCGCATCAGCCTGCCGAGGGCCGACGCGCCTATTTCAATCCGCTCGATATCGACGAAGAAGAGCACGATGGCGTCAAGCGCTGGTTCGCGACTCGTCCTGATGGTTCACGACTCGAGGTGAACTACGACGGACTCGGAACGATGTCGAAATCCAAGAACAACGGCGTCGATCCGCAGAGTCTCGTCGAAAAGTACGGCGCCGATACCGCTCGCTTGTTCATGATGTTTGCGGCGCCACCCGAGCAGACACTCGAGTGGTCGGATGAGGGGGTGCAAGGCGCATTTCGTTTCATTCGCCGGCTGTGGACCGCGGTGTACCAACACGTCAGTGCGGGCAGTACGTCTACCCTCGATACCTCGACGCTGAACACCGCTCAAAAAGATCTACGCCGCGCCGCGCATCAGGCGCTCGTCAAGGTCACCGACGACATCGGGCGGCGACGCACCTTCAACACGGCCGTGGCGGCGGTGATGGAGCTCTTGAATGCGATATCGCGATTCGAGGACCGTAGCGCACAAGGTCGTGCAGTGGTCCAGGAAGCGCTCGAAATCGCCGTCATCGGACTCTCGCCCATCGTCCCCCATGTGTGCCACGAACTCTGGAAGGCGTTGGGTCACGACAAGGCCATCATCGACATCTCGTGGCCGAAGGCCGATCCGCAGGCGCTCAGCCAGGATGCGCTCACGCTGGTCGTTCAAGTCAACGGCAAGCTTCGAAGTCAGATTACGGTGGCCGTCGATGCCGACGAGGCCACCGTCCGCGCCGCAGCGCTCGCCGACGAGACGGTCAAGCGATTCATCGGCGACGCCACGCCCAAGAAAATCGTCGTGGTACCGCGCAAGCTCGTGAATGTGGTCGTGTAATGCGCAGCGCAGCGCTGTTGCTCACGATCGTCTCGCTGACCTTGGCAGGTTGCGGCTTCCATCTGCAGGGCACGCTCCCGCTCGCGAGCGACTTGCAGCGACTGACCTTGCAAGTCACCGACAGCCAGAGCGATTTCGTCAATGCGATGCAGCGTAACTTGCGTGACGCCGGAGTCAGTGTCGGGCCGGGTAACGAGACGACCGTCTCGATCGAGCGCGACGAGCTGATCGAGCGTGTCGCATCGGTATCCGCACGCAATCTTCCGCGTGAGTACGAGCTCACGTATGCCGTGCAGTTTTCGGTGAAGATCCGCGGTGAATGGCGAGTCTCGAGTGAGCAGGTGCTCGTGACGCGAGATTTCAGCTTCGACGAGCGATTAGCACTCGCCAAGGAGCGAGAGCGCGAGCAATTGCGCGAGACGCTCGCCGAAGAGGCAGCCGGGATCGTTCTTCAACGGCTCGCGAGCTTACGCTGAGCTACTGGCATCATCCATGCGAATGATCGACGAGCCACTGCGCAACGCACTCGCTGCGCTGCTCGGGAGGTATGGCCTGACCGTCGAGTGGGTTGCCGCAAATGCGCATATCCCCGGATCGTTTTGGGGAGATAGCGAAGCGGGCCTCATCGGCAGCACGCTGTTTCTCAGGCCTGATACGCCGCTGCATTCCGCGTTACACGAGGCGGCGCATTTCGTGTGCATGGACGAGTCGCGCCGTCGTTGTCTCGATCGCGACGCTGGCGGCGATGTCTCCGAAGAGAACGCCGTCTGTTACCTGCAAATTCTTTGGGGCGACTGCTTGCCGGGCGTAGGCGCACCGACGGTAATGGCCGATATGGATGCCTGGGGCTACACCTTCAGGCTGGGATCGGCCGCGCGCTGGTTTGACGAAGACGCCGACGATGCGCGACGTTGGCTGCAGAGCCGCCGGCTGCTCGATGAGCGTGGCGTGTTACAGCTCGGTCAGCGCGTCGCGTAACGGTCGTCAGCGCGTCGCGTAACGGTCGGTTGCGGCCACCAGCTCGCTCAGAATTCCCGGCTCGAATGCCGAATGCCCCGCATCGGCGATGATGCGTAGGTCTGCCTCCGGCCATGCCCGATGCAGATCCCAGGCGCTTTTCATGGGGCACACCACGTCGTAACGACCCTGCACGATGGTGCAGGGCAGGTGGCGAATTTTGGGGACGTCGTCGAGAAGTTGTGACGGTGTGCGCAGAAAGCCGCCGTTGACGAAGTAATGACACTCGATACGTGCGAACGCATCGGCGACCTCGTCCTCTGCAAACTTTGCGATGTAATCGGGGTTCAGACGCAGAAAGCTCGTTGCACCTTCCCAGACGGACCAGGCGCGCGCCGCTTCGCGACGGACCTCGGCATTGTCGCTCGTCAATCGACGATAGTAGGCCTGCATGAGATCGCCGCGTTCGGCGAGCGGAATCGGCTTGACGAATTCTTCGTAGAGATCGGGATAGAGGGTGCCCGTGCCATCCGGTGTTTCGTAAAACCAGCGGAACTCCCAGGGACGCACTAAGAAGATGCCGCGCAGTACAAGCTCAGTGACGCGATCCGGATGGGTTTGAGCATAGGCGAGGGCGAGGGTCGAGCCCCAGGAGCCGCCGAATACCTGCCATCGATCGATACCCAGATGTTCCCGAAGACGCTCGATGTCCGAGACGAGATGCCAGGTCGTGTTATCGACGAGGCTCGCGTAGGGCCGACTTTTTCCGCAGCCGCGCTGATCGAAGAGAACGATGCGATAACGAGCGGGATCAAAGAAACGCCGCATACGGGCGTCGGTGCCTCCTCCCGGTCCACCATGGAGAAAAACGACAGGCTTTCCGGCCGGATTGCCGCTTTCTTCCCAATACATCTCGTGAAGATCGGATACGCGCAGCCAACCGCTCCGATGGGCGTCGATAGCAGGATAGAGTTCGCGAGGCATTTTTTTCTTTGGTGTACGAGGGATTAGCGTCGTTGGATCATCGGGCCGAGTGGCGCGCCGCCGACGAGGTGGACGTGGAGGTGGTAGACCTCCTGACCGCCATCTCCGTTGCAGTTGATGATCAGTCGATAGCCGCTCTCGGCGATGCCCTCGCGGCGCGCGAGATCTCGAGCGACGGTGAACATATGGCCGACCAAGGTTTCGTCCCCGTCGGTGATGTCATTCGCGGTCGGGATGGGCTTGTTCGGAACGATCAGGATGTGAACCGGCGCCCGCGGGTGAATGTCGCGGAAAGCCGTGACCCGATCGTCTTGGTGAACGATGTCGCCGGGGATCTCCCGCGCGATGATTTTTTCGAAGAGCGTGGGCATAGGAGGTCAGTATTTGTAGATCTCGACCTTCGATCCGTCGAGCTGATAGGCCGATGCGCCGAGACGAGTGGTCTTGTTGGTGGTCTTCATCCGACCCGTGATCCAGTAGGCCTCGTAGATCGAGTCGAGGGCGACACCTTTGCTCATGCGCACGTAAACGATTTGATTGGGCGGAGGAGGCGGTACGTGAATACAGGCCCCGAAGTAGGGGACGAGGAAAAACTCGGAGACGAGTCCGTCCTTACCGATATCGAGCGGGACGATGAACCCCGGAATCTTGACGTTCGCGCCATCGAGCCCTTTGTTGATCGAAAAATCCATGACTTGCTGAGCCGCCATACCCCCTTCGCCGAGATAATCGTGAACCGCGGGGGGTGGGCTCGCAGCGAAGCGCGATCGCGCGTCCGGGGGCAGCAGTTCGTCCCAATCGATTTCGCGCGCGACGCCGACCGGTGCCGCGGGTTTCTTTGCTCGCTCCGGGACCGGCGTGCCGACGGCGGGCGGGGTGATGCCCTGCGCCTCGATATGACCGCCGAGCAGCGTTAGCGATAGCAGGATCGGCAAAACAAACTTCTTGTGGATCATGTGTGCCTTATGGTGGTCGCTTCAAACACGGATGGTCAGGCCATCACTCAGGGTATTTCGATAGGCGCGCCAGGCCGGTAAAGCACCCATGACCAATGCAGCGCCAATGATTGCACCGAGGATGGTGAGATCGTAGCCGGTCAGACCGCCAAGATCGAGAAAGATTCCGAAGCGCTGCTCGAGCAGAGGTCGCGCTGCAAGGATGAGACCGTAGCAGAGGCTCACCCCGACGGCGACGCCCGCACTCGCGAGCATTCCTGCCTCTGCGATGAGCAGAGTGAAGACATGGCGCGGTCGTGCACCCACCGAACGTAGGATGGCCATCTCGCGGCGTCGTTCGTTGAGGCTCGTCAGGATGGCTGTGAGCATACCGAGAAGACCCGCCAGCACGACGAAGGCGGCCACAATCATTAGTGCGGTATCCGCGATACCCACCAGGTTCCAAAGCTGACTGAGTGCCACGCCGGGGATGATAGCCATCAAAGGTTCCTGTCGATATTCGTTGATGGCGCGCTGCATGGTGAACGTCATGACCTTGCTTTCCATGCCGACCATGAAAGCCGTGATGGATTG
>JBEAXT010000232.1:0-9406 GCA_041159695.1 Pseudomonadota bacterium | reverse complement strand
TGCGTAATGTCTCGCCCAACTACGATTTCGACAGCATCCGGGTCGGCATACAGCCGTTCACGTCGGACTTTCGTGGCTTTTTGTTGAACGATGCGATGTTCGGCGCGCGCCTGTTCGGTATTCGATCGAGTAATCGATACCAGTACAACCTCGCCTGGTTCCGTCGCCTCGACAAAGACACCAATAGCGGTCTCAACGACGTGTTCTCTCGTGGGCTCGCTTCCTTCCGTGACGACGACGTATTCGTGGCCAATCTTTATGTTCAGGACTGGCCGACGCTGGGGTTCTTTACTCAGGGAACGGTGATCCACAACCGCAATCGCGAGGGTGGGCAAATCCAGTACGACGATAACGGAGTCATCCAGCGTCCGGTATCGCTCGGAGTCGAGCGCTCAGGTGACTACGATGTAACCTACCTCGGTATATCGGCCGATGGACACATCGGTGGGCTCAACCTCACGGCCTCGGCGTACTACGCGGTCGGTGATGCCGAAAGAGGGACGTTCGTCGACCGAGCACAGCAAATACGGGCGGGATTTTTCGCAGCAGAGCTGTCGAAGGATTTCTCCTGGGTGCGCGCTCGTGCCTCGCTCGCATGGGGTTCGGCGGATTCCGATCCATTCGATGGTCGGGGGGAGGGCTTTGACGCCATTTTTGAGAACCCACTGTTCGCAGGAGCCGATACCAGTTTTTGGATACGCGAGCCGGTACCGTTGATCGGTGGTGGTCGTGTGACGCTGTCGGGTCGGAACGGCTTGCTCAATTCATTGCGCTCGTCAAAAGAATTCGGCCAGTCGAATTTCGCTAATCCCGGTCTAAAGCTCCTCGGCGTTGGCGCGGATTTCGACCTCACGCCCACGCTACGCGTGAGCACCAACGTCAACTGGCTTCAATTCGTGGACACCGCGACGTTGCGCGTCGCGCGCGCTCAAGGGGACATCGATCGTGATATCGGCATCGACGCCTCGATCGCAGTGATCTGGCGACCGCTTGCGATGCAGAACATCGTCGGTCGCCTGTCCGTCGCGACCTTGGTTCCGGGCGAGGGATATCGCGATCTCTTCGAAGATGACATGGCTTACGCCGTACTCGGTAATCTTGTTCTTACCTACTAACGCTCGACTTCATGAAAAAGCTCGTTGCCCTATTTCTCGCATTTGCCGGTGTGTTATGGCTTCCGACGTTTGTCGACACCGCGACCTCCGCGGAGGGCCTCGAGGCCGTTCAGCGTTCATACTTGAGCGCGCCACCGGCACCCGCCAGACAAACTCCGGAAGAGGCGGTTGCCAAGAGCGCCGGTTGCAACGACTGTCACACTAAGACCGACCAACCGACGATGCACGCAAACCCCGCGGTCGTGCTTGGCTGTACCGACTGTCACGGTGGCTCGGCAAGAATTCGTTGGATCGGTGCGAACGACGCTGAGACTCGGCGTAGTGATCCGAAATATGCCGAGACGCGCGACTCTGCGCACGTTTTGCCGAAGTACCCCTCAGCTTGGCATCACCCCTCTAGCGCCAACCCGGAGCGCACGTATGCGCTGCTGAACAAAGAGGCAAATGAGTTCATTCGTTTTGTGAATCCGGGGGACTACCGGGCGGCAGAGGCGGCGTGCGGCGCCTGCCATGCGCGAACAATTCACGATGCGACGCGCAGCCTGATGGCGACGGCGACGATGTTTTGGGGTGGTGCCGCGTACAACAACGGATTGCTGCCATTCAAGAACTACATCCTGGGTGAGAGCTATACCAAAGAGGGTGTGGCTGCGATTCTCGAGGGTGCCAAAACGACGCCGGAGCAGCGTGATCGACACGAATTGGTAGATCGGATCTATCCGTTGCCCCGGTGGGAAAATCTCCCGCCCGCCGATATCTTTCGTGCGTTCGAGCGCGGTGGTCGGAACATCACGAATTTATTCCCCGAGACGGGGATTCCGAATTCCCTCGGGCAAATTCAGCGCCTCGAGGAGCCGGGCCGTCCGGATTTCAAACAATCGAATCGTGGTCCGGGAACGGGCGGCCGAATCGCGGTGCCCGTCCTCAATATCCACAAGACTCGCTTGAACGATCCACTGATGTGGTTCATGGGGACCAACGATAACCCGGGGGACTTTAGATCCTCGGGCTGCACGAGTTGTCATGTTGTGTACGCCAATGATCGCGATCCGCGTCATTCCGGTCCGTATGCGAAATTTGGCCACGACGGTAAGTCGCAAACGGTCGATCCGACGATCCCCAAGAACCGCAGCGGTCATCCCTTGACGCACGCGTTCACCCGAAGCATCCCGACGAGCCAGTGCATGATTTGTCACATGCACCAGCCCAATATGTTCATCAATTCATTCCTTGGTTACACGATGTGGGATTACGAGTCCGATGCGTCGTCGATGTGGCCGGAGGAGCAGCAGTTTCCGACGCCCGACCTAATTAGGCAGGTGCTCGATCGCAATCCGGAAGGCGC
Organism: Pseudomonadota bacterium; assembly: GCA_041159695.1. GTDB lineage: Bacteria > Pseudomonadota > Gammaproteobacteria > Steroidobacterales > Steroidobacteraceae > UBA964. The sequence goes on along the minus strand of JBEAXT010000232.1, from coordinate 6,946 downwards.
GGCGCCTCGAGGGAAATGGGCCGATCTGGAGTTCCTCAAGGGCGTGAGCGAATTGAACCCGACGCTCAAAGATACGCAGTTTGCCGACTACCATGGGCACGGCTGGAATTTCCGCGCCATCCACAAGCGCGATCGCGAAGGTAATCTTTTAGATGCGGAGGGCAACATAATCGCGAACGATGATCCGCAGAAATGGAAGAAGACCGTGCAGATGTCGTCTATCCACGTCGATGTCGGCATGCACTGCGTCGACTGCCACTTCACGCAGGACTCACACGGTAATGGTTATCTTCACGGATCCGTGGCTGCTGCGGTCGAGATCGACTGCAAGGACTGTCATGGGACGACGGCTTCCGTCGCCAATTTGCGGACATCCGGTCCGGCTGCACCGAAGTCGGGAACGAAGCTTGGGCTCATTCGTAATCCCGATGGAAAACTTCGCTTCGAGTGGCGAGGCGATACGCTCATCCAACGCTCTGCCGTGACGCCTGGTCTTGAGTGGGAGGTGTCTCAAGTCAAAGACTCGATCACGCCGGGGAACGCTCACTACAACCCGAAAGCCGCGCGCGCGAAAACCATGGCAAAGGACTCGGAGAACCAGAGGTGGGGTCCCGATATCCCGTGGGCGATGCTCGCTCACAGTGACGACAAGATGGAGTGCTACACCTGCCACACTCCATGGACGACAAGTTGCGGCGGTTGCCATCTTCCGATCGAGGCGAATGCGAAGACTGAGCGCCATCGTTACGAGGGCGGGGAAACCCGTAATTTCGCAACCTATAACCCCCAGGTTTTGCGCGAGGATATCTTCATGCTCGGTTGGCGGGGTGCGAGCGAGGGCGGAAAGATGGCGCCGGTACGATCCTCCTCGGCGCTGGTGTTGTCGTCGACCAATTCCAACCGAGAGAAAATCTATGTCCAGCAACCGCCGATTGCAGCGTCAGGTTACAGCTCGCAGGCGATGAATCCGCACTATCCGCATACAGAGCGTAAGACCGAGACAAAAACCTGCAGCGATTGCCATCTCGCCAAAGAGGGAGACAACAACGCGATCATCGCGCAGACGCTGGGCTTCGGAACCCAGTTCATCAACTTCGCAGGCCTCAATGCGTGGGTCGGTACCGAACGGGGCGTCGCCGCGATCGAAGTGACGGAATGGGAGGAACCGCAAGCGGTCATCGGTAGCTATCTGCATCGCTACGCGTATCCGAAGTGGTATTCCGAGCATCTTGGTCGAAATCGCACGCTGCGGCGGATCAGTGCAATATCTGGCGATGCAGCTCGATGCGTTCAGATGCGCGGAGAGTACGTTTTTTCAGCCGAAGGCAAACGCGGACTACGCGTGTTGGACGCGGCAAGCATCGCCAACAAGGGCGTCAGTCAAAAATTGATCAGTGCGCCGTTCTCGCCGCTGGGTCATAACACGCAAGTGAAGACGGCCAATGCCACCTGCGTGGCGCTGGCTACGACCCAGCCGGTACATCCTCCGCGCAACGAGGGCGAGCTCATGCGCAAGGCAAATCTCGAACAGCCTTTCCTGCCGATCTATAACTTTGCGGTGATCACCGACTCGATCGAGGGGCTCGTACTCGTCGATATCAACACGCTGGCCGACGGCGAGTTCCGAAATAACTTTTTGCGACGGTATGTCACCTGGAATCCCGACGGGAAGCTGACGGGCGCCCGGTACCTCACCATCGCGGGAAATCTGGCGTACGTTGCTACGAGTCGACATGTCGTGATCGCAGATCTGTCTACACCGCGCGATCCAAAGATCGTTGCCGAGATTCCGTTCGAGGAACCTCGTGCGATATCGCTGCAGTTCCGTTATCTCTTCGTCACGACAGCGCGTGGCTTCGAAGTCGTCGATGTGACCTCGCCCAATCGTCCGCGCAAGTTGCCGGCAGCGACGGTCTTGCTGGCTAAAGCCGGCGGCTTCACGGTCGCTCGTACCTATGCCTATGTCGCCAATGGACCGGAGGGTATGGCGATCATCGACGTGAAGCGACCGCATGCAGCGCGCCTTTTCAAAAAATGGAACGCCGACGGCAGTCTCGTCGACTCGCGTGACGTCATGATCGCCTCGACCAACGCTTCACTCTTCGCGTACGTGGCAGACGGGACAGGTGGGTTGAAGATCGTTCAGTTGACGAGTCCATCGTCGCAGCCGAACTTTTACGGCTTCAGTCCGGAACCGCGTCCGGAGTTGATCGCTCTTCGGCCGACGCGGTTCGCCGCGCTGAGCCTATCTCGTCCGCTCGAGCGAGACCGTGCGGTCGACGAGAGCGGTGGTCAAGTCGCGGTGTTCGGCCGTAGGGGATCTCGGCCCTTCAATCTGCAGGAAATGCAGCGCTTGTATCTCAACGACGACGGCGAGCCTTGGTACGTCGAAGATGAACCCGTCACGAAACAGGCGCAGAGGAGCTCACGATGAGTCGGGAAGTGCTTCGCGCGCGATGGGCGGCGTTAGGGCTTGCTACGCTTTTTGCGTTCGGCGCGATGGCCGAGGACGTCCCGCCTCGTCACGAGGGCGTCGCCACCTGCGCGTCGTCGCTCTGTCACGGGGCCAGTCAGCCTCTTAAGGCGTACGACAAGGCGTTACAAAACGAATACACCACTTGGTCGCAGTTCGACCCGCACTCCAATGCCTACAAAGTGCTGCTCAATCAGCAGTCGCAGGAAATCGCGCGTCGCATGGGCATCGGCCCGGCGCATCAGGCGGCCGCCTGTCTCGCGTGTCATTCGGACGCCGTGCCAAAGGCTCAGCGAGGCGTGAAATTCCAACTCGATGATGGTGTCGGCTGCGAGAGCTGTCATGGGGGGTCGGAGAAATGGTTGGCGACCCACTATCAACAACCGAAGATCCCGCGCAGTCGGCATCTGGCGAACGGTCTGGTTCCTCTCGAAAAAACGGAGGTGTTGGCGAGCGCTTGCCTCGGTTGCCACATCGGCGATCAAAATCGTTATGCCAATCATCGAATGATGGCGGCGGGACATCCGCGAATCGTTTTCGAGCTCGATACCTATCTGGAGCTATGGCGCACGAGTGGCGGCCGCGAGCATTATCGAAAGAAATCAACGACCAATCACTCGGTTATTTGGGTCAAGGGTTTGGTCGACTCTTCTCGTCGTCAGATCGCTCTCATCGAACGGCACGGCATAGGTCGACTCGGTCCGATTCCGGACTTTGGCGTTTTTGCTTGCCACTCGTGTCATCGTGACTTGCGACTGACTGCGTTCGGTGGCTCGACGGCTCTCGGGAGCGAGCCGGGGGATCTGCGCTGGCAGGATGCGCATCTGCTGGTTTTGCGGCGTGTCGTATCAGCCCTGCAGCTGGGTGCTCGCACAGATCTCGATCGGGCGATCGTCGCGTTGAGGAAAGCGGCTCACGGCGACGCCGAGTCACTGCGAGTGGCCGTGCGTGAGGTGAGGAGCGCGCTTTATACGTCAGAGCAGCAGTTGAATGCAGTCGATTGGTCGACCACGAAGATGAACGTGGTGGCCATGGCGTTGGTCGATGCGTCACGGAGCGGTGAGTTCCCCGATCCGGCCGCGGCAGAGCAGGCAGCGATGGGGATGGTTGTCATGCTGGCAGGTCTCAAGCTTGACCGCGAAAAGCGCGCTGAAATCGACCGACTGTTCGACGCGTTGCGAGACGACAATGCGTTCGATCAAAAACGCTTCGGCAAGTGGATGTCCGTTCTCGGTACGCGATGAGCTTCGCGCAGCCTGTTTGCCCCCGCAAGGCGCTCGAGTAGGCTGCCACCCGAGAGGGTCTGGTATAAACTCCGGGCCGGGCTTGAGCACCTTAAGGGCGCTGCCCAAACAGGACTATGGCGTCCCGCATCGGTTCCTTCGCGACGACCAGCCGTTAACCCCGCCAGGCCCGGAAGGGAGCAACGGTCGCGGCGATGTCGGGTGCCGAAGTCCAGCTGGTGCGGGCCGCCTCCACTAGGACGCGCATGAGCTACACCGCACTCGCTCGAAAATGGCGACCACGCCGATTCGATGAACTCACCGGGCAGGAGCACGTCCTGCAGGCGCTCTCGAACGCCCTCGAGACCAATCGGGTGCATCACGCGTTTTTGTTCACGGGCACGCGGGGTGTGGGTAAAACGACGATCGCGCGCATTCTCGCCAAATGTCTCAACTGTGAGACGGGCATGACGTCGGCGCCTTGCGGAACGTGCGCGACCTGTCGCGAGATCGACGAGGGACGATTTGTCGATCTCATCGAAGTCGATGCCGCGTCACGCACCAAGGTCGACGATACGCGAGAGCTGCTCGATAACGTGCAATACGCGCCGACGCGAGGGCGATACAAGGTTTATCTCATCGACGAAGTGCACATGCTCTCGGCGCATTCGTTCAACGCCTTGCTCAAAACACTCGAAGAGCCGCCACCTCACGTCAAATTTTTGCTGGCGACGACCGACCCCCAAAAATTACCGGTCACGGTGCTCTCGCGCTGCCTGCAGTTCAACCTCAAGCGTTTGTCGGTCTCGATGATCGCCGATCGCATGAAGACCATTCTCAAGTCAGAAAAAATCGACTCTGAGCCTGCAGCGGTGCGGCTCATCGCCGAGGCCGCCGATGGCAGCATGCGCGATGGGCTCTCTTTGCTCGACCAGTTGCTCGCCTTCGGCGGCGGCAAGGTGACTGAGGGTGCTGCACGCGCGATGTTGGCGACGGTCGATCGCAAACAGGTCTTCCAGCTTGCCCGCTTGCTCGGCACCTCAGACCCCGGCGAGCTGATGCGCTTCGCCCAGTCGCTCGATGAGTGGGCACCGGACTACGGCGACGTGCTCGATGCGCTGGCGACGCTGCTCGTGCGGGTGGCGCTCAAGCAGACGCTGTCCACCTATGAGGGTGACGAGCTACACCCGCCGGAGCAACTCGCCGAGCTCGCGGCCGCGCTCAGCCCCGAGGATGTGCAGTTGTGCTACCAAACGGCCATCCTCGGCCGTCGCGACCTCGCCTGGGCACCAGACCCGCGGACGGGGTTCGAGATGACCCTGCTACGCATGGCGGCCTTCCGGCTGTCGGGGGTCCCTGTGGCGGCCGGAGGGGCCGCCCAAGAGCCCGTTCGTCGCGGGGGCAACAACCCTGCGGCCACAGCCTCGAGCCCGTCTACGAGCGGCTCGGCGAGACGCTCAGCTGCAGCGACGGTATTGGGACCACCTTCCGAGGGGGGTGTCGACCTCTCGAAGTGGCAGGAGGTCATTGCCGGACTCGAGCTCGGCGGCGCGACGCGGCAGCTCGCGGCCAACTGTGCCTACGCCGGTCGGGAAGGCGGGCTGATCCGACTCGAGCTCGACCCGGCCCAGTCGCTCCTGAAAACGGCCTCGTTGGTGGACAAGCTTTCGCAGGCGTTGTCGCGGGCGCTCGGTGAAACCGTACGCGTCGAGATCGAGTTGGCGGCGGCGGTGGTCGAGACGCCAGCGCGCGCCGAGCAGCGTGCCGTCGACGCCGAGCTTGATGCCGCGCGACGCTCGCTCGAATCCGACGCCACCGTGCGTGGCTTCAAAGAAAAATTCGGCGCTACGCTCAAGACCGACTCTGTCAAACCGCACTAAGGGATATCTCGATGGCCAATTTCGGCAACATGATGAAGCAAGCGGAAGCCCTCCAGCGCAATATGCAGAAGGCGCAGGAAGAGATCGCGAGCATGGAAGTCGTCGGCGAGTCCGGCGGCGGGATGGTCAAGGTCACGATGACCGGGAAGCACGAAGTCAAACGGGTGCAAATCGAGCCGACCGTCATCGGTGAAGATCGAGAGATGCTCGAAGATTTGATTGCCGCCGCCATCAACGATGCGGTCCGCCGCGTCGAGAGTGAAAGTCAGCAGCGCATGTCTTCGCTGATGGCCGGTCTGCGTCTGCCGCCCGGCTTCAAGATGCCGTTCTGAGGCGTTCGCTTAGATGAAGCACACTCCCGCGCTCGCGCGGCTCATCGATGCATTACGGACGCTGCCGGGCGTGGGCCCGAAGACGGCGCAACGCATGGCCTTCCATTTGCTGCAGGAGGGTCGTGACGGAGCGCGATCACTGACCGAGGCGCTGACGGGCGCGCTCGCCAAGGTCGGTCGCTGTCGGCAGTGCCGCATGCTCACCGAGAGCGAGTCCTGTTTTATTTGCAGTTCGACGCAGCGCGATGCGAGCCAGCTCTGTGTGGTGGAATCGCCGGCAGACGTCGTCGCCATCGAGCAATCGGGCGGTTATCGGGGGCGCTACTTCGTTTTGATGGGACATCTCTCGCCGCTCGATGGCGTCGGACCCGAGCAGCTCGGCATCCGCGAGCTCGAGGGCTTACTCGATTCGGGTGCGGTTCAGGAGATGATTCTCGCCACCAACCCTACCGTCGAGGGCGAGGCGACGGCGCACTTTTTGTCAGAGATCGCGAAGGCGCGAGGGATTCGAGCGACGCGCATCGCCCATGGTGTGCCGATCGGCGGTGAGCTCGAATATATTGATGGGGGTACGCTGGCGCATGCACTCGCGGGGCGCCAGTCGCTGATTTAATCGCGTTTTCGCGCGGGGCCTTGGGCGGCCTTCAGATCGGCATGCAGTCGTCGAAGCCTGCGATAACTCTCGTACCGACGGTCGTCTAGGTCGCCGTTCTCTGCCGCTTTGCGAACGGCGCAACCAGGCTCTTGCATGTGCTGGCAGTCGGCGAAGCGACAACCCGTCGAAAGTTGATCGATTTCCGGAAAGCCGAGACTGCGCGGCTCGAGCGTATCGATGGCGGGCGCGAAATCACGAACGCCGGGAGAGTCGATGACATGACCGCCGCCCGGTAAATCGTGGAGCGAAGAGCTTGTCGTCGTATGTCGACCCTCTGCATCGCGATCGAGTTCTCCGGTGGCGAGATCGAGGCCGGGTACGAGTTGACCGATGAGAGACGACTTGCCGACGCCCGACTGGCCGACGAACACACTGGTTTCGTG
>JBEAXT010000230.1:0-2720 GCA_041159695.1 Pseudomonadota bacterium | reverse complement strand
CAAATCGTACGCTCGCTCGGTAATGACTGCCGCTGATCTCGGGGAAAACGCCGAAGTCCGCTGAAACGGCGACACGCAGGAGCTGCACGGGCTGACCGCGATCGAACGTGATGTGGAAGACGCCGTTCGTCGCCACTTCGGCACGTGCGCGACCGCTTTGACGTGTAAGCCAGAGCAGCTCGGCGATGGAGTCGCACAGGGGGCGCAGCAACGCGAACCACTCGGCCAGTGTTTGCTCGCGTGCGTCGGTTGATTGTGCGAGCCAGAACGACAGGTCGGGAAGATCGAAATCACAGGTGCCGCCCGGGATGGTGCTACGGTGCCGAATCGCGGCGAGGAAGCCCGAGTCACGAAGCGGCTGCATCCAAGTCGAGCCTGCGCCGAGCAGCTCGGTGCGCAGACGGGTGAGATTCGCGACGAGCGCCTGCAGTCGATCGACGTCGATGTTGGGACGACGCTGAAACTCGGTGTACACCGCGATCTGTCGCTCGAGTTCTTTGAGCACATCGGCGCGGACGTCACTGCGGGTGATGATGGCGAGGATGTCGAGCAAGCTCGCAATCGCGGCACGACTGCCCCACTGCGAGTTCGAGTGAGCGTGGAAGAGGCCCTGATTGAAGAGGAAGTCGATGCGCAAATAGGCGCGCATCCGCTCGTTGAGCGGTTGCTCGAAAACCAAGGGCCCCTCGTTACCCGCAGGCGCCGTGGCTACCCCCTCTGCGGCCACTTCGGTCATTTTCCTATTCTGTTACAGCCCGACCCCGGCCGCCACCCAAGTTGCTCCGATTTAACTTTTTTCGGGTTTCTGAGGGGCTGCTGAGAGTGCGAGGTAACGCAGATGGAGCGATCTGACTGCGGTTTCGAGCGCCACGAGGTCGCCGTCGTTGACGATCACGTCGTCGGCGATCGCGAGTCGCGCCTCCCGTGTCGCCTGGGCGCCGAGGATCGCCCGAGCCGCCGCTTCGTCGACGTGATCGCGCGTCATCACTCGGGCAATTTGCAGGGTCTCCGGACAGTCGATCACGAGGACTCGATCGAGATCGCGCCGGCCGCCGGTTTCGGCGAGCAACGGAATTGCATTGATGATGTACGGCCCGCTCGCCTCGCGGTTGAGCGTCGCCATTCGGGTGCGGATAAGGGGGTGGGTGATGGCCTCGAGGTTTTCTCTGGCGGTCGGATCGGCGAAGACGAGGGTCCGTAACGCCCGCCGATCGAGCTGGCCTTGGGCATCGAGCACCCGAGGACCGAACCGCCGCACGATAGCCGCAAGCCCCGCGCTTCCCGGGGCCACGATTTCTCGTGCAATGACGTCGCTGTCGATCACGGTCACCCCGAGCGACGCGAAGATTTCGGCCGCTCGCGATTTACCGCTGGCGATTCCTCCGGTGAGACCTACGCGAAACATCGATCAGTAGCCCGTCCAATCTTTGAGCAGCATAGCGCCCGGCACTGACTCGCCCCACATCGTGACGATCCAACCGGCTGCAGCGAGAAAGGGTCCGAAGGCCAAGGGTTGCTCGCGGGAGCGCCCGAGCAACAACACGAGCGTGAGTCCGACTGCCGCGCCGGCGATGGACGCGATGAGGATCACGGGCATCAGTGCGGCAGGTCCGAGCCACGCACCGAGGGCTGCGAATAATTTGAAGTCGCCGTAACCCATGCCTTCCTTACCGGTGATTATTTTGAACACGTGATAGAACGCCCACAGCGAGAGATAACCGACGATTGCGCCGATCACGGCGGTGCGGACATCGCCGAGCAAGCCCGCAGCGAGTCCGATCCAAAGCAACGGAAGCGTCATCTGGTCTGGCAGATAGTGCGTATCGAAGTCGATCACCGCGAGCGCGATGAGAAATGCGGTGAGCAGCAGTGCAGCCCACGCTTCGATGCCCGAGCCGAACCTGAGGGCCACGAGAGTGAACGCGATGGCGGTCCCGAGCTCGATCAGCGGATAACGCACGGCGATGGCCGTGCCACAGGCGGCACAACGCCCGCGAAGCGCGATCCAACTGACAAGGGGTACGAGATGTCGTGCGCGAATCGGTGTTTCGCAAGCCGGGCAATGCGATCTCGGCGCGATGAGGTTGTATCGGGGCGAGGCGGTGACGCGACCTTCGAGTTCGGCGCATTGTGCTCGCCACTCGCGCTCGAGCATGCGCGGCACGCGATGAATGACCGTGTTGAGAAAACTGCCGACGATGAGCCCCAGCAATGCCGCCACAACGGGAAACACCCCCGGAGCGGCCAGGATCTGCAGCCCCTGCGGCATCGAGGAGAGTGCATCCGTCATCAGCGGTTCCCTTAACCTCGGGTTTCGACGAAAATGGGAGTTTAGTCCAGCAGGTTTGGGGGGTCTCGATGAATCTTCACGAATATCAGGCGAAAGAAGTCTTTTCGGCGTACGGAATACCCGTTCCGGCCGGCCGCGTAGCGGCCACGCCCGAGGAGGCGGTCGCCGCGGCCGAGGCGCTCGGCGGTCAGGTCTGGGTCGTGAAGGCACAAGTCCATGCGGGGGGTCGCGGAAAGGCGGGTGGCGTCAAGCTCGCGCGCGACACTCAGACCGTGCGTGAGGCGGCAAAAGCCATGCTCGGCACGCGTCTCGCCACGAAGCAGACCGGGCCCGAAGGGCTGCCGGTCGATCGCGTGTACGTCGAGACCGGCTCGGCCATCGAACGCGAGATCTATCTCTCGCTGACGCTCAACCGCGAGAAAGGCTATAT
>JBEAXT010000128.1:0-14735 GCA_041159695.1 Pseudomonadota bacterium | reverse complement strand
CATTTCACGGAGCCGCCGCCCCGCTACTCCGAAGCGTCACTCGTGAAAGCGCTCGAAGAGCACGGCATCGGTCGCCCGTCCACTTATGCGTCCATCATCTCGACTCTCAAAGATCGTGAGTACGTCGATATGGACGGCCGGCGCTTCATCCCGACCGACATCGGCAAGATCGTCAATAATTTTCTGAGTTCGAACTTTGGTGAATACGTGGACTACGGTTTCACGGCCGCCATGGAAGACGAGCTCGATGCGATTTCTCGCGGCGAAGAAGCGTGGACCGATCCGCTGCAAAAATTCTGGCAGCCTTTCATTGATCGAGTCGAGCATATCGAGAAAACCGTCTCGCGAGACGAGGCCGCGCAGGCGCGCGAACTCGGAACAGACCCCGCGAGCGGCAAACCCATCTCCGTGCGTATGGGCCGCTTTGGTCCGTTCGTACAAATCGGAACGCGAGACGACGAAGACAAGCCGCGTTTCGCGGGGCTACGCCCCGGACAGAGCATGGACAAGATCTCGCTTCCCGAAGCGCTGCAGCTCTTTCAGTTGCCTCGCAAACTCGGTGAGAGTCCGGAGGGCGAGCCGCTCGAGGCCAACATCGGGCGTTTTGGTCCGTACATTAAGTACGGCAGCAAGTATGCCTCGCTCAAGGCTGAAGACGATCCGTACACCATCACACTCGAGCGGGCGATCGAGGTCGTCGCCGCTAAAAAACTCGCTGATGCGAATCGCATCATTCAAGACTTCGGTATCGATGACATCCAAGTGCTGAATGGTCGGTACGGACCCTACATCACCGACAAACAGCGCAACGCGCGTATTCCGAAAGAACGTGACCCGAAAACATTGACGCTGGAAGAGTGCCGCGCGCTACTCGCTGCTGCACCACAACGTCCGGGACGTGGACGGTTCGGGGGCAAGGCCGCGAAGTCTGCTCGGACCAAAGCGGAACCGAAAGCGAAGGCGGAGACGAAAGCCAAGGCTGAGTTAAAAGAAAAGGCCGCGCCGAAAAAGAAAGCGGCGCCAAAGAAAAAAGCCAAGGCCAAGAGCAAAGCCGCGGCACCAGATACCGCCGACTGACGCGGGCCGGTGAAATACCGACACGCGTTTCACGCCGGAAACTTTGCGGATGTGCTTAAGCACGTCACGCTGCTTGCTTTACTTCGATCCCTCACCAAGAAGGACAAGGGGCTGCTGGCGCTCGATACCCATGCGGGTCGCGGCCTCTACGATCTCGCTTCGGGCGAGTCGAGGCAGTCCGGTGAAGCGACGGGCGGACTCGACCGGCTCTTGCGAGCCGAACACAGCGAGACGGCGCTTTCAGACCATCCCGAAATCGTCGACTACCTGAATGTCGTCCGCGATACGCGCCAACACACGGGAAATCGCTTTGCGTATCCGGGGTCGCCTCTTGTCGCGCTCGCTGCGCTCCGTCCTCAGGATCGTCTGACGCTAATCGAGTCGCAGATAGCTGAGCATTCGGCGTTGCGCGAGGCCATCAAGAATGCAAAGCGAGCACCCCGCGAAGTGGGAGGCGCGCCCGAGTCGGTGACCATCGAATGCGCAGACGGCTACGCACGACTGACGGCATGGCTGCCACCCATCGAACGACGGGCGCTCGTGATGATCGATCCGCCCTACGAAGATACCGCAAGCGACTTCAAGGCCGCCGAGCGCGCGTCGCAGGACGTCTTGCGAAGACTCGCCAACGCCGTGATCGCGATCTGGTATCCCATTAAACAGGTCAAAGATACCGATGCGTGGCGGACGAGACTGATGTCTGCGCTTCCGCAAAAAGCCGGTGGCGAATCCATCGAGACGCTCACGCTCGAACTGTGGATCCACCCTCTCGACAATCGGGTCGGCTTGAACGGTGCCGGTATGCTGATCATCAACCCGCCGTTCCAATTCGGCGATCGGGCGCGTCAGTGGTTGCCCGCACTTCGCGCCGTACTCGATCCGGAAGGCCTGGGCGGATGCGCCGTACGGTAAGATCGTTTCCGTGACGGAGCGATCTGACAACACGAGTATCTCGAAGATGCCCGACCGTTACGGCGTGGTGGGACACCCGATCGCGCACAGCCTGTCGCCCACGATCCACCGTCTGTTCGCCGAAGCGACCGATCAGGCCGTGCAATACGATCGTTACGACATCACGCCAGAAAATTTCGAGCGAGAGATACGCGCTTTTTTCGACTCTGGCGGACGAGGACTCAACGTCACGGTGCCGCACAAAGAGCGAGCGGCGGCATGGGCCGACGAGCTCACGCCACGTGCCAGAAAAGCCGGAGCCGTCAACACGTTGATCAAGTTCGATGACGGTCGCATCCGAGGTGACAATACCGATGGCGCGGGGCTGATGGCCGATCTCGCAAGACTTGGGGTCGCAGTGGCTGATCGGCGTCTGCTCATCCTGGGCGCCGGCGGTGCAACGCGAGGCATTCTCGGCCCGCTGCAGGATTGCCGACCACGCGAGATTGTCATCGCGAACCGAACGCCCGAGCGCGCTAAAGCGCTCGTCGGAGATCAGGGCTGCAGCTACGACGGACTAAACGTTTTTTTGGAGCGCGGCGACTTCGATCTCGTCATCCATGCGACGCCTCTCGGGCTGACCGGTGGCGTCCCCGCAGTCAGCCCCGCAATCATGGGTCAGCATACGTTCGCCTACGACCTCGGTTACGGTAAACCCGATACGCCCTTCATCCGCTGGGCGCGACAGCACGGCGCTGCGGGCGTTGCCCAGGGTCTCGGAATGCTGGTCGAGCAGGCGGCGGAATCGTTTTGGCTATGGCGAGGCGTTCGTCCTGACACCTCGAGTGCTCACCAACAGATCACGGCGTCAGACTGATCACTCGTCTCTCGGCCGGAATAGTTGATGGCGACGGGCATACCAAAAGAAAAGCGGCAGTTCCATCAACAAGAACGTCAGGACAGTAAAGCCGAACCAGCCCAAGTCGAAAAAGAGTAGATCAAAACGCTGACCTGAGTCCCAGAAGTTGAAGCCGACGACGAGCAAGGCGCAACCATTGGCTACCAAGTCGTTGACCGCGAGCCGATTTTGATCCGCCCCCGCAAAACGCGGGTACACGATGAAATACGCACAGAGCAAAATCACTGCGTTAACGGTCAGTACGAACTGTTCGGGACTGCTCATCAGAAGGTTCCGCGAGTTTTTAAACTGTCGCATTCTATCGCGAGTGGCTCGGTTATCCTTACAACCCCGCTAAATCATCCTTCACTGCCCCCGCGGAGCCCCTATGACCGTTCGTATCGACCGTCGCCAATTGATCCACGCCGCGATGTTCGGACTGGGCGCTCTATCGTTACCCGCCGTGGGCAGTGTGCTGTCTGCGCGCGGGTTCACGCATGGCGTGGCGAGCGGCGAGCCAGACATTGATTCCATTTTATTGTGGACCCGATTCGTCGCCGCGGGTGATGTTCGATTGCGCGTGGAAGTCGCTCGCGACGTCGGCTTCACGCGTCTCGTCGGCGGTGGGGAGACAAACGCCGAGGTAAATCGCGACTGCACCGCAAGGATCACCGTCCGAAATCTTGAGCCCGGCCGTTGGTACTTCTATCGGTTCATCGCTCCCGACGGCTCGATGAGCGTGATCGGACGGACACGCACGTTACCGGTTGGCGATGTCTCCAAATTCGGAATCGGTCTCTTCTCGTGCTCGAACCTCGGCTTCGGTTGGTTCAATGCGTATGCGCATGCCTGCGAACGCAGTGATCTCGACCTCATGGTTCATGTCGGTGATTACATCTACGAGTACCCGCTCGGCAGCTATCCGGATCGCAAATCTTTGATTCCCGGACGGCATATCGAACCCAATCACGAGACCGTTTCGCTTGCCGATTATCGATTGCGTTACGCAAGTTATCGACTGGACCCCGATCTGCAACGACTACACCAGTTCTATCCCATGATTGCCCAGTGGGACGATCACGAATTCACCAATGATGCGTGGGCGGACGGCGCGGAAAACCACCAGCCCGCCACCGAGGGCGACTGGTCGGCGCGTAAAGCTGTCGCGGAGCGGGTGTACCAAGAGTGGATGCCCGTCAGCGATTCGCGCTGGCATGACTATCAAATCGGTTCGCTGGCGACGCTGTTCAAACTCGAAACGCGGATTTCTGGTCGAAGCGCGCCCCCCGATGTTGAAGCAGCGCTCAAGGGTCGCGAGGATATCGCCGCGGCGTTGAAGGAATTTCGTGAGGGTGTGGTCAATTCGACTAGCCGAACGATGCTCGGCGCCGAACAGGAGCAGTGGCTGCGTCAAAGCTTGCGCCGCTCGACGGCATCGAGAACGCGTTGGCAAGTGATCGCTCAACAAGTGTTGATGGGCGAGATCATCATGCCGCAGGACGCCGCAAAATGGGTGGGACCCGAGTCGCCGGAATTCATCCGACGGCGACTTCGCGCCGGCCTCGCCGCATCTCGAGCGGGCTTGCCCTACAACCTCGACAGCTGGGGCGGGTTCCCTGCAGCGCGACAGCGGCTCCTCAAAGATTCAGCGGACGCCAATGCCGATCTCGTCGTGCTCGCGGGTGATACGCATAATGCGTGGGCGCAAAACCTGACTGTCGACAACCGTCGTGTGGGTGTTGAATTCGCCACGCATTCCGTTGCCTCTCCGGGATTTGAATACAACTTGCCGGGGGTCGATCCACGCGAGATCGCGCGCGCGATCGCCGCGAATAACCCAGGCCTCGCATACATGGATGCGAGCCGACGTGGCTATACCAGCATTCTGCTGACACCGGAGTCAGTCTCTGGTCAGTTTCATTTCCTGAAAACTGTTCGCGAGCGCAACAGCGCGCTTGAGGACACCCAGACGCTACGCGTAAGCCGAGGCGCGCGAAAACTCGAGTTTGTCTGATCAACACCGCATTGAGGCAAGCGCATGACCGCGGAGTTCATAACCTGGATTTTTTTGGTCGCTCTTGGCATCAGCGTGTCATTAACCGTATGGCTTTCGCGACGCCAAATCCGGAATGTGACCTCGCATCGCGATCGCGTGCCCGAAGGCTTCGAAGACGCCATCAGCCTCGAGGCTCATGCCAAGGCAGCCGACTACACCTGCGCCAATCAGCAATTTGGACTCCTACAGCTCGCCTTCGGCACCCTCGTGCTGCTCGCCTGGACTGTGGGAGGTGGTCTCGAACTGCTCAATCATGGCGTACTGCATGTGTTCGGCGGTGACGAGGCCGCGGCAGGCAGTCTTCTTTATCCGGTGACGCTCGTCCTAGTATTCACCCTGATCGGTAGCGTGATCGATCTTCCCTTCGAGTGGTATCAAAATTTCCGTATCGAAGAAAAGTTCGGCTTCAATCGTATGTCGATCAAGCTATGGGTGAGCGACATCCTGAAGAGCATGGCGCTATCGGTTATCGTCGGCGTACCGCTGATCGCAGCCGTGCTTTGGCTGATGGGTGTCGCCGGGCCGATGTGGTGGTTATGGGCTTGGGCGCTTTGGATGACGTTTAACCTTCTACTGATGGTGGTCTACCCGCTTTTCATCGCACCGCTCTTCAATGAATTCAAACCGCTTGAGGACGAAACGCTTCGAGCTCGAGTCGAAGAGCTGATGCAGCGCTGCGGTTTTTCGGCCGAGGGCCTGTACGTCATGGATGGCAGCAAGCGGTCGGCGCAGTCCAATGCGTACTTCACGGGGATCGGGCGATCCAAGCGTGTCGTGTTCTACGACACGCTGCTCGCGCGTCTCTCGACCGATGAACTGGAGGCCGTTCTTGCTCATGAGCTTGGCCACTTCCACCACAAGCACATCGTGAAGTTGATTGCTGGGCTCTTCGTGATGAGCCTGATCGGACTCGCAGCGCTCGGCTGGCTCGCTCAGCAGCCGGCGTTCTACCTCGGCCTCGGCGTGACTCCTAATGCCTCAGCCTCGAACGATGCACTTGCGCTCTTGCTCTTCCTGCTGGCGTTACCGAGCATCAGCGTGGTCTTCAGACCGCTTTCCAGTCGGCGCTCACGCCAATACGAATTTGAGGCCGATGCGTATGCCAAAACGCAGTCGAGCGGATCAGGCCTCGCCTCGGCCCTCGTCAAATTGACGGAAGACAATGCGAGCACCCTGACTCCAGATCCCTGGTACGTCCGCTTCAACTACTCGCACCCCCCGGTCGTCGAACGGTTGGCCGCGCTGAAGTCCGGCTGAGCACCCCCGCATTCGGCTCGCCCGCCCCGGCCGCGGGGGGGCGGATAGGCTCTTGACTAGCGTGCATTAATATGCATAATGCGTGCACTTTTATGCAGACCGATCTCCATCAAGCCGACCGCCGAAACGCCATCCTGCGCCTGTTGCGCGGCAGTGCCGTCCGCAAGCAGGGGGAGATCGTCGATCTCCTCAAGCAGCAGGGGTTTCCGGTCACACAGTCTTCGGTGAGTCGCGACCTGCGCGATCTCGGCGTGCTGAAAGCCGGCGGTCGTTACCTACCCCCGGACGCCACCCAGCGATCCTTGGACGACTTCGGCACCTTGCGCCAATTCGTCCGAGGGATCGCGACGGCGGGCAGCTCACTCACGGTGCTGCGTACGACGGTTGGCGCGGCGCAAAGCGTCGCGATCGCGATCGACAAAGCCGAATGGCCCGAGATCGTCGGAACCATCTCGGGTGATGACACCATTTTTATCGCCACTGACAGCGCCGCCGCGCAAACGGCCATCGTCGCGCGTCTGCGCGAACTCTTCCGAGTCTAAGGATTCCCATGTCCCAACCCATCGTTCTCGCCTACTCGGGCGGCCTCGATACCTCTTTCCTCGTCCCCTGGCTCAAGGAGCAGTATCAGCGCCCGATCATCACGGTCACCGTCGATACCGGCGGGATCGATGCGGGCACCGCCAAAACACTCGAGCAACGTGCACTGGCTTTAGGCGCCGTTTCACATCACCAGATCGACGCTCGTGCCGATTACTTTGATCAGGTGCTGCGCTTTCTCATCATGGGAAACGTCCGGCGCGGCCAGCTTTATCCCCTGTGCGTCGGCGCGGAACGCGTCATGCAGGCTCAAACCATCGCACTCATGGCGCGAAAGCTGGGTACCGGCAGCATCGCCCATGGCTGCACGGCGGCAGGCAACGATCAGGTCCGCTTCGAGGTGGCGCTGCGCACGCTTGCACCCGAACTCGAAGTGATCGCGCCCGTTCGTGACCGGCATTTCAAGCGTCAGGAGGAACTCGAGTTTCTGCAAACCCGAAAGCTCCCGGTCCCACCCTTCGGTGCCGCGTATTCGATCAATCGTGGGTTATGGGGCGTCAGCATCGGTGGCAAGGAAACCTTGACCTCTCAAGGCAGCATTCCCGATGACGCCTGGGTTCTCTCGAAGGATGCGTTCACTCATCCGCGACCGCCCGAACGACACACCATTCATTTCGATCAAGGCGTGCCCTGCGGTCTCGACGGCAAGACTCTGTCGCCCGTGGACGTCATCGAAACGCTCGAGGCTCTCGCGGGGCCTTTCGGCATTGGTCGCGGCATCCATCTTGGCGACACCATCATCGGCACAAAAGGGCGCGTCGCTTTCGAAGCCCCTGCTGCCGAGGTACTCCTCAATGCGCATCGCGAGCTCGAAAAGCTGGTGCTCACAGGACGTCAGCAGCGTATCAAAGAAATGCTCGCCGGCCCTTACGGCGACTGGGTCCACGAGGGCCAGCTTCTCGATCCGGTATGTCGAGATATTGAGGCGCTTTTCATCTCGTCGCAGCAGCGCGTCAGCGGTGTCGTCCACGTGATGTTCCGGCCGGGTTCCATCTTCGTCGAAGGCGTGGACTCGCCTTACTCGCTGATGGCTGCCTCCAAGGGCGTTTATGGCGAAGCGACGGGAGAGTGGACGGCCGCCGATGCGCTCGGCTTTTCGCGCATCGTCGGACTCACAGGTGTTTTCCATCGGCGAGCCGGTGAGCTCGCGGCTGTACAGGGGACTTCCAAGAAATGAGAACCATCGTCGTCGACAAAATCGCCTCGGTCACGCAGGCCTGCGGCCTCGGACAAGAGCTGCGTATTGCCACGGAAAATCTGCCCTCCGAGGAAGGCGTCGTGGTGGTCGTGGAAATCCTCAACACCAAATCGAGTTACAACACGCTCGAATTGACGAGCGGCCGTATGGCAAAAGTCACCAAGGGCGACATCGTGGTCGGCGCGCTTGGCCATCGCAAAGCGCTATTCGGCTATTCGGGTCATGTGCCTGAAAAACTCGCCGTAGGCGATGTGATTCAGATGCTCAATATCGGCGGCGTACTGGGCGTTTGTGACTCCGCCAATCCGGATAAGGGCCGCCCTTTCGACTGTCGCGTGCTCGGCGTCGTTCTGCACTTTCCCTATCTCGGCGAACGGATCGGCGTACCCGCGCGGGCGGGCTATCGAAAGCTCGACCTCGCCGCAACGCTCGATGCCCAAGGCGTTCCCGTCGTGGCACTCGCCGGCACCTGCATGGAAGCCGGAAAAACGGCTGCGGCCTGCGCGATGGTGAGTCGCATGCGACATCGGGGCCTCGTGGTCGATTGCTTCAAGGCCACCGGCGTCTCGCTGCGTCGAGACATCCTTGCGATGGAAGATGCCGGCGCCCGAAATTCCATGATCTTCACCGACTTGGGTGTCATCACGACGACGCGCGCGGTTGGTCCTGCGTTGACGCGAACGATGATCACCGAAATCGCCGCCAAAAAACCTGACGTCATCGTCTTCGAGCTCGGAGACGGCATCCTCGGAACGTATGGCGTCGACTCGATCCTCGAGTGCGCCGATATTCGTAAGGCGCTAACCGGTGTCGTGTTATCCGCGAATGATCCCGTCGCCGCGTGGGGCGGCGTCAAACTTTTACGCGAGCGCTTTGGTATCGAACCGTGTGCGGTAACGGGGCCGTCCACTGATAACGCTGTCGGCGTCGACATCATCCGTGAGCAGATGAAGGTTGCCGCATTCAACGCACTCGCCGACGGTGCTGCACTCGGCGACTGCGTCATCGACGCCATCGGTCTCGGCACTCGATTCCCGGCGGTGGCGGCCTCGTGATCAAGATACCGACACTCGTCCTCGGCGGTACGGGATACGTCGCAGGCGAAGTGCTTCGTCTCGTCGCGAGTCATCCGCAGCTCGACATTGTGGGTGTCATGTCCGACTCGCAGCCCGGCGAATCCGTCGCCAAAGCGTTCCCGCATCTCGCTCCATTGCTCGGCGACCTCCGTTTCCTCTCAGAAACCGAGATCGAGACACTCATCACGTCTTTCCCCCAGAGCGCCGTGTTTTCTGCTGCACCGCATGGCGTGAGCGCAGCCCTGATCGACAAGCTGTTACGCGCCGCTGAAGCCGCGGGCACCGCACCGCGCGTCGTTGATATCTCGGCGGATTACCGTTACGCCGCGGCAGACGCCTATGCAGCGGTCTATAAACACCCGCACGGTGCACCGTCGCGCCTCAAGGATTTCACCTGCGCCCTGCCGGAACATTTGTCTAAATCGCCGACGCCGCACGTCGCTCATCCAGGTTGCTTCGCCACGGCGACGCTGCTCGCGAGCGTACCTTTGCTCTCGCTCGGACTCGTCTCCCCTACGCTCTTTGTCAGCGGCGTGACCGGTAGCACGGGTTCCGGTCGTAAACCGGTCGATGGCACTCATCACCCGATGCGGCACAGCGACCTCTATGCCTACAACGCGCTGGCGCATCGTCATGCGCCGGAGATCACCGCCTGCGCAGCGGCAGCGACGGGCGTGACGGCGAACTTTGCCTTCGTGCCGCATTCGGGGCCGTTCGCTCGAGGCATCCACGTGACGGTTCAAGCAACGCTCGCGAACTCGAAGGCGGGGCTCGACAGTAAAACGCTGCTCGCCAACATACGCGATTTCTATGCGTCATCGCCTTTCGTCCGTGTCGTCGACACACCACCGCGTCTCAAAGATGTCGTCGCCAGCAACTACGCGCATCTACACGCTTCGACTGATGGTCGCACTTTGGTCGCGATGTGCGTGATCGACAATCTCACCAAAGGCGCAGCCGGCGGTGCCGTCCAGTGGATGAACCGGCTGTTGAATCTGCCGGAGCACACCGGTCTCACGGCGCCCGCTGCCGGCTGGACCTGATTTTTGAGTCGCTGCCTATGAGTCCTGCCGATCATCTCGCTCCCGTTTTCGCGCAATACCCGATGGAGGTCGTCGACGCCGAAGGGGTGTGGCTGCACACGCGCGACGGTCGACGCGTGCTCGATCTGTACGGCGGCCATGCCGTTGCAGCACTCGGCTACAAGCACGCCGGATGGATGCGCGCGCTGAGTCGACAAGCAGAGGCCTGCAGCTTCCAGAGTAATGCCGTGCCGATGGACGTCCGGGTACGCGCCGCAACGCGGCTCGCACATTTTGCCGGCGGTCATTTCGACAGTATTTTTTTCGTGAACTCGGGTGCCGAAGCGAACGAGAACGCGTTACGCATGGCTTTCAAGATGACGCGACGCTCGAAAGTGGTCGCCATCGAAGGCGCCTTCCACGGCCGAACGGCAGCGGCCGGCGCGGTGACTTGGGGCGCTGACAAGAAGTGGTACGAGTTCCCTCGTGCTCCATTCGACATCGGATGGATTCCGCGTCGCGATATCGACGCGATTGCACGTCAGGTCGATGCGGATACGGCGGCTGTGATCGTCGAGCCTGTACAAGGCGTTGGTGGCGCATACGATATGGGCCGCGACTTTCTTGATGCGCTCCGCGCGCGTTGTCATGACACCGGCAGCGTACTCATTTTTGACGAAGTACAAATCGGCGTCGGTCGTAGCGGCCAGCCTTTCGCCGCCCAGTACTACAACGTCATACCGGACATGATCACGACGGCCAAAGCGCTCGGCAACGGATTTCCATGCGGAGCGTTACTTATGTCGCCCCGTGTCACGGCAGCACTCAAGCTCGAGGGGCTCGGCACCACTTTCGGTGGTGGGCCGATGGCCTGCGCGGTGATCGAAGCCGTCATCGAGGCGATCGAGAACGAAAACCTTCTCGAGAATGTCCGACGCGTCTCGAAATACCTACGTGACACCTGTACCGTCGGGCCCGTGACCGATCATCAAGGCGCAGGGTTTCTGCACGGCCTCATCTGTTCGCGTCCGGCCAAAGACATTCAAAGAGCTTTGCTCGATCGGAACATTCTCGTCGGCACGAGTGGCGACCCTCACGTCGTTCGACTACTGCCTCCCTACACCCTTCAGAAAGAGCACGTGGACCTCCTCCGCGAGGCCCTAGAGAACCTATGAAACGCTTTCTCGATCTGGCCGATTTCAGTCGCGAGGAAATACTCGATCTGCTCGCGCTCGCTCGTCGTCTCGAAGAACATCCGGAGCCGCGGGCGCTCGCCGGAAAGATTCTCGGACTCGTATTCTTCAATCCGTCACTGCGTACGCTCTCTTCATTTCAGGTGGGGATGATGCGACTCGGTGGTCAGTCCTTCGTCATCACGCCTGGACAAGGTACCTGGCAACTCGAAACGCGCACGGGCGCCGTCATGAATGGTGCAGCCGCTGAGCACGTGCGTGAGGGTCTGCCTGTGCTTGCCTCGTATGCCGATGCGCTCGGCATACGTGCATTCGCAGAGGGAAAAGATCTTCGACACGATCTTGCAGAGACCCCCTTCAAGGCCATGGCGTCGGTCGTCGAAAAACCCCTCATCAATCTCGAATCAGCGATGAGTCACCCCTGTCAGGCGCTTGCCGACTGGAAGACGCTCGACGATCTTCGAGTACCGCAACGTGCAAAGTTCGTCCTGACCTGGGCGAATCATCCGCGAGTGACCCCGCTGGCCGTACCGGCGACGACGGTACACATGGCTGCGCATCGCGGTATGGATGTCGTCGTGCTTCGCCCGGAAGGGTTTGCGCTTCCGCCAGAGATCATGGACAAAGCCCGCGCTGCAGCGGCTGTTTCCGGTGGCTCGGTCCGGGAAACCGACGATCGAAACGAAGCGCTCGCAGGCGCTCAGGTGGTGTACGCCAAAGAATGGGGTTCGACCACGCATTACGGTGACTCGGTCGGTGATGCCACCTTGCGAGCGGGCCTCGCAGATTGGTGCGTCCGCGAAGACTGGTTCGCTAAATCGGCCAGCGATTGCAAGTTCATGCATTGCTTGCCGGTACGACGTAACGTCGCAGTCGCCGACGACGTACTCGACGGTCCGCGCAGCGTGGTTCAACGCGAGGCATACAACCGTTTGCCTGCACAGATGGCGGTGCTGCACCGCATGCTTTCGAATAGAGGAGTCGAACGATGATCATGCACCGAGCCGACCCAGCCGCCGTTATCCGGGCGTTGCGCAGTGCGGCGCCCTACATCCGACTCTATAAAGGTAAAACCTTCGTCGTGAAGGCGGGCGGCGGCGTGTTTGGCGATCCGGACGCCACGCGAGGCTTGATCGAGCAAATCGCAATTCTTCATTCACTGGGTATCCGCGTCGTGTTCGTACATGGGGGCGGACCACAGCTGACCGAAGTCACCGAGAAACTCGGTGTACCCACGCAAATGGTCGAAGGTCGTCGCATCACCGATGCACGCTCTATCGACGCCACGGCGATGGTGCTGTCGGGTCTCATCAACACACGCATCCTCGCCGCCTGCCGAGAACTCGAGATTCGGGCCATCGGTTTGAGCGGAGTCGACGCTGGCCTCGTACAGGCGCACAAACGTGCACCGGTCAAAATGCAAACGGGTGACTCGACGATCGACTACGGTTTCGTCGGTGATATCGACTACATCGATACCGACGTTCTAAGAAAACTGCTCGACAACGGGCTGATGCCCGTGATCTCACCGCTTTCGAGCGACGGGTCCGGAACCTTGTTGAACATCAACGCGGATACGGTCGCCTCTGCGATCGGCGCCGCACTCGGCGCTGAAAAGCTCGTCCTCTGCACGGGCGCGCCCGGCATCCTAGAGCGGGTCGAAGATCCCTCGTCAGTCATTTCTTATACCGATCTCGCCGGACTCAAGCGTTTACGCGATGAAAAACGTATCGTCGACGGCATGCTACCCAAGGCAAAAGCCATCGAAAGCGCGATCCAGGGCGGCGTGAAGCGCGTGCATGTGATCTCCTACAAATCGCCTGATGCAATTCTTGCTGAGGTGTTCACCAACGAGGGAACAGGCACGCTCATCGTAGAGGACATTGGCAAACTGGCGCCGGCCGAGTTGGCGGCCGGTGACGCGTCGAAGTCATGAGCCGGCTCTGGGACAAAGGGGCGCCCCTCGATGAGCGCGTGCTCGCCTTCACGGCTGGCGAGGATCATGCGCTTGATGAGCGTCTCGTTCCCTACGATGCGCGGGCCTCCATCGCTCATGCTCAAATGCTGAACGAACAGGGCTTGCTCTCCGATGCCGACTGCGAGTCGATCGAGCGCGGACTCGAAGCCCTCGCTGCCTCGCATGCACGAGGCGAGTGGAAGATCGAACTGTCTGATGAAGACGGTCAGACTGCGCTCGAACGTCGACTTACGGCCAAGATCGGCGAAGCCGGTGGCCGAGTGCACCTTGGCCGTTCTCGCAACGATCAGGTACTCACCGCGTTACGACTTTACCTTCGAGACGTCACCGAGCAACTAGCGCAAGGCGCCGAAGAGATTGCCTCGGCGCTCGATCGACTCGCGACACGACAGGGGCACGTCGAACTGCCAGGCTATACGCACATGCAACAGGCCATGCCGAGTTCGGTCGGCTTGTGGGCAGACGGTTTCGCTGCCGAGCTGCGTGACGATGCCTCAGGCCTGCGGGCCGTACAGCGCCGACTCCTCAAAAGTCCGCTCGGCTCCGCCGCCGGCTACGGTACGCCCGACTTGCCTATCGATCGCGAAGCGACCCGCAAGGCACTCGACTTCGACGAGATACACGAGCCCGTCACGGCGGTACAACTCTCGCGCGGCAAAGCTGAGGCACAGCTGCTCTTCGAGATCACGCTGCTGTTGCAAGACATCGGCCGATTCTCGGCGGATATCTGCCTCTTCTATACCCAGGAGTTCGCCTTCCTCGATCTTCCGGACGAGTTCACGACGGGCTCCTCGATCATGCCGCAGAAGCGCAACCCCGATGTCTTCGAGCTGTTGCGGGGTCGAACCGCCTCTGCGCAAGCCTGTCTCGTCGAAGCGCTCGGCATCTTTGCCAAACTGCCGTCGGGGTATCAGCGCGACCTTCAGTTGCTCAAGGCGCCGCTGTTTCGCGGTATCGATCTCGCGGTCGCGAGCAGTTCTATCGTGGCGGCAGCCATCGATGCGATGTCCTTCAAGCCGGAGAACATCACGATGGATCCAGCGATTCATGCAGCCGAGCGCGCCAACGAACTTGTCGTAAAGGAAGGCATCCCCTTCCGTGAAGCCTACCGACGCGTAGGCGCCTCACTTCGATCCAACAACGAAGGTGATCCATCTTGAAAGGCCAAAAAATTCCTTGGCGTCCTGAAGCCACGCTGGCGGCGATGAACGCCAAGGCTCACGACACCATGGTCGAGACGCTCGGGATCGTTCTGACCGACGTCGGCGATGACTACCTCAAAGGGACGATGCCCGTGACAGCGCGTAACTGTCAGCCCATGCGTATCCTTCACGGCGGGGCCTCGGTCGCCTTCGCGGAATCTTTGGCGAGCATTGCATCCAATTGGTCGCTCAACGATGAGCAGGCCGCCGTCGGTCAGGAAATCAACGCCAATCACTTGCGTCCCGCTCGGGAAGGCGAAACCGTAACGGGTATCACTCGCCTGGTG
>JBEAXT010000103.1:0-2501 GCA_041159695.1 Pseudomonadota bacterium | reverse complement strand
TCGTGCGCCGGACCGTACTGCACCTCGAGGGGCGCGGACTTGTCCTCGCGATGATCGTGGAGGCCGGGAACCTCGTGCACCTTCTGCCAGAGCTTGCCGCCGAGCGCGACGTTCATTTCCTGGAAACCCCGGCACAGACCGAGCACCGGCACGCCCTGCTCAATCGCGGCGCGTATGAGGGGCAGCGTCGTCGCGTCCCGCTCGGGGTCGTGCAAGGTACCGGGCTCACTCGGGCCCTCATCGTAATGGTGCGGCTCGACGTTCGAGGGACTTCCCGGGAACAGCAGGCCATCGAGTTGCGCGAGAACTTCGCCCGACTCAAGCGGCTCCGGCAGGACCGGGATCAGGATCGGCAAGGCGCCCGCGGCACGCGCCACCGCATGCGCATACTTCTCCCCGACCATGTGAAACGGATGGGGGCCAACCATTCGGCGGTCGGCAGGAATTCCGATGAGAGGACGACGGGACATGCGGGGGACGGCTCCGAGATTGGCCCGGAGCGCTCGTAGATTAGATCACATGGACTCCTGTATAACCGTCCAGTCTTCGAGAATTTCGTCGTAAGTCACTGTTTTGATTGAATCTATATTGCTAGGGCTACGCCAGCCCCGTATGCTCCTGCCCTCCCCGGACACCTCGTTCGGGCCCAGCCTCCCCGAGTCCCCATGAGTGCCTTTCCCGAGCTCGACCGGTTTCTCGAGCGCCATCCGAACACCCGACACGTCGATGTCTTCCTGAACGACCTCAACGGCGTCGAGCGCGGCAAACGCATCGAGCGGGAGGGTCTCGAGCGGCTCTACGCCGACGGCATGATGCTTCCGGGCTCGATGTTCGCGCTGGACGTTCAAGGCGGCACCATCCAGGAAAGCGGCCTCGGGTTCGACGAGGGCGACGCCGATCGACCCTGCAAGCCCCTGCCCGATTCTTTGGTGCCCGTGCCCTGGCAACGCGGCGATGTCGCGCAAGTTCAGGTGGCGATGTACGAGCCGGACGGTCGTCCGTTCTTCGCGGATCCACGACATGTCCTGACGAAGGTGCTCGATCGCTTCCATCGTCTCAACCTCACACCCGTGGTCGCGCTCGAGTACGAGTTCTATTTCATTGATCGCGCGCGACTCGAAGGGGGTATGCCGCAACCACCGCCTCTGCCGATCGCAGGCCGGCGCGAGTTCCGGACTCAGATCAACTCGATGACGGACCTCAATGAATTCTCCAAGGTCCTCTCGCGCATCGACGAAGTGGCTCGGCTTCAGGGTCTTCCCTCGACCAGTGCCCTCGCCGAATACGGCCCGGGACAGTTCGAGGTGAACCTCGAGCATCGACCCGATGCGCTGCGAGCCTGCGACGAGGCGCTGCGTTTCAAGCGCGTGGTGCGCAGCGTGGCACGCGAGCAAGGCTGGGATGCCACGTTCATGCCGAAACCTTACCGCGATATGGCAGGTTCCGGATTGCACGTGCACGTCAGTGTGCTCGATGCCGCCGGTCAGAATATCTTCGCCTGCGCCGACCCCGCTGCGGCGCCCGACGATGCACCGAACCACGGCATCGAGAGCACCTATCTCCGCCATGCGATCGGCGGGCTCCTGCACAGTCTCGCCGACGGTATGGCGATCTGCGCGCCAGGGCCCAACTCCTATCGACGATTCAGATCGGAAGCCTACGTGCCCATGATCCCGTGCTGGTCGATCAACAATCGCGGGACCGCCGTACGCATTCCGTTGAGCGACGACAACAATCGACGTATCGAGCACCGACTAGCCGGTGCCGACGCCAACCCGTATCTCGTTGTCGCCTGGGTGCTCGCCGGTATTCATCAGGGCATTGCTGAGGGCCGCGAGCCGGGTGCGCCGATTCGTGGTAACGCGTATCGCGAGGCCGGCGAGCGCCTGCCGCTGCACTGGGCGAGCGCCATCGAGCGATTCGCCCGTAGTGAACTCGCCGCGAGTTTCCTCGGTCGTCCGTTCCGCGATCACTACGCGAAGGTCAAGCAAGGCGAACTCGACGAATTCAACTCTTACGTCACGCCCCTCGAGATGCAGTGGTATCTCGGCGCGATCTGAACGCACCATGAGCGCACACGTCGAGTCGTGGTACGCCTCGAGCACCCCCGGTTCACCACCGAGATCCTCGCTCGAGGGCGAACACGAGGCTGACGTCTGCGTCATCGGCGGCGGCATCGCGGGTTGTTCCACAGCCCTGCACTTGGCCGAGCGCGGCTTCCGCGTGATCCTGCTCGAAGCCGAACTCGTCGGCTGGGGCGCCTCGGGTCGCAGCGGCGCGCAAGCCATCACCGGCGTCGCCTGCGGACAGAGCAAACTCGAATCGCTCATCGGTGCGGGCGATGCGCACCGGATCTGGGACATGACGGTCGAAGCCTTGCGATTGCAGCGCGAATTGATCGATCGACATCAGATCGACTGTGACTACGTCGCGGGGCAGATGCACGTGGCGCTTAAAGCCCGTCAGGAACGCGAGTTGCGCGAAGACGTCGAGATCGCCCA
>JBEAXT010000191.1:0-3331 GCA_041159695.1 Pseudomonadota bacterium | reverse complement strand
GATCCTATAAGCGCGTCCCCTGATTCGGTGTTATAGGCACCAGCCGGTCAGAGGTTAGGCGGGATTAAGCCGCCAGAGCGTAGTTGTCGTCGTTGGCAACTGTAGTTTGCAGCAAAGTTTTACGAGGCTCACTGCACCTCGGCACGCCCCTGAAGGTTCGCAACCCACGTCGAAGCCGGTCGCCCCCTTCAGATCAATCAACGGACGCAGTGTACCCGAAGCGGAAAGTTCATGCTGCCGGGAGTGAACAAACAGGCGTTTGGCGGCGTGTTCAGCCGCGCCGTAACAATCGTGCCTTGTCCCGCGCCCAATCGCGTTCCTTCTCGGTGGTACGCTTGTCGTGTTGCTGCTTACCTTTGGCGAGACCGATGCGCAACTTCGCCTTGCCGCGCTGCCAATACAGTTCGAGCGGTACGATCGTGTACCCCTTGCGCTCTACCGCACCGACCAGATGGGCGATCTCACGTTTGTTGAGTAGCAGTTTGCGCGTCCGTGTCGGCTCGGCGACGACGTGGGTCGACGTCGTCTTGAGGGGCGTCAGGTGAGCACCGGTCAGAAAGACTTCGCCATTCCTTAAAAAGACGTAGGCCTCCGTGATCTGCGCCTTGCCCGCGCGCAGGGCTTTGACTTCCCACCCTTCGAGCACGAGACCGGCCTCGTAACGCTCCTCGATGAAGTAATCGAAACGCGCACGTCGGTTCTCCGCAATCACGCGCGGCCCTTCGGAGGCTTTCGCGGGGTTCGGCTTGGCGGGTGGTTGTCGGGTGGGTCGGTTCACGGGGGCGTTCCTGGAGCCGCATTCTACGCGCCGGGGAGCGGCCTCGGTCGGTGCTCGGCGTAGAATGCGGGTTATGCGTGAAGTCACCCGCTCGGCGCTCGTGCCTTTGTCGGCCGATCAACTCTATGAGCTGATCATCGATATCGAGCGCTACCCGGAGTTCGTGCCGGGATGTACCCGAGCACGCATCGAAGAGCAGGGGGTCGGCGAGGTCGTGGCGACGCTCGGCGTGAAGCGGGGCGGGCTCGATACGGACTTCACGACGCGCAATACCTTAGAGCCCGGCCGTTCGGTCACCATGCGCCTCGTTCGCGGGCCGTTTCGTGCGCTCGAGGGGGTCTGGACGTTGAAGCCGCTCGGAGACGCGGGCTGCGAAGTGAGTTTGCGTCTGAGATTTGAGTTCTCGAATCGACTTGCGGACATGATGCTCGCGCCGATGTTCGAGGAGACCGCCAAATCATTGGTCGATGCTTTCGTCGCGAGAGCGAAATCCCGATGATTCGGTGTGCGTTTGCGGCGGCGACGACCGCTTGGCAAGGCGAGTTGTCCTTCGAGGTCCCCGACGGAAGTACGGTCGATCACGTGCTGGATCGCGCTCGTGACGCGTTGGCGGCTTCAGGAGTCTCGATTGACGAGGCTTTTTGGTCTGGTGCGCCGGTCGGTATCTTTGGTGATCGCTGCGAGCGAGATCGGCGCGTGATCGACGGTGATCGAGTCGAGATTTATTTACCGCTGGCCGTAGATCCAAAATCCGCACGACGCGATCGGGCGCGACACGCTCAAACCGACAAGGGACGAAACCCGCTGACCGCGAAACCGCGTCGTGGGAGAGCGCGTTAAGGCGTTGCCGTCGTCGCGGGGGTCGTGGGCGATGCGCTCGACTCCGCCGGGAGCTCGGTCGGTGCTCCGGCATTCTCGATGCGGCTGACTTTGTCGCCTTCGAAATAGATCGTCAGGCGCTGCCGCGTGACGTCGGAGCCGTCACCGAGATTGAGGGTGTAGAGGTAGTCCCAGCGGTCGCGGTTGAAGGCGTCGGGCAACATGGGCGTGCCGAGCAGAAACCGGATCTGCGCACGGGTCATGCCTTCCTTGGCCTGGGTCACCTGACGGGCGTCAAGGTAATTGCCTTGCTGTACGGCCATTCGGTAGACGCAACCGCTCAACAGCACAAGGCAGCCGAGCAGGAGGGCCGCCATCAGCGGAACGACTGGTGAGCGCGAAGCAGAATGAACCATAATCGGCATTCTAACCGAAAGAGCGGGTGTCATCGTGGAAGGCAGCGATCTGCGCAAGGCAGGACTCAAGGTGACGCTTCCGCGCGTCAAGATCCTCGAGATCCTCGAAAACAGCCCGAACCGGCACTTGTCGGCCGAGGACATTTACCGTCGTCTGGTCGATTTGCGTGAAGAGATCGGCCTGGCGACGGTGTACCGCGTGTTGACCCAGTTCGAGTCGGCCGGGCTCGTGACGCGTCACCACTTTGCCGACGGCATGGCGGTGTTCGAACTGAACGCGGGTGCCCATCATGATCACATCTTGTGCCTCGACTGCGGGCACGTCGAAGAATTCGTCGATGCGGGTATCGAGGATCGCCAAAACGCCGTAGCCGAGCGGCTCGGCTTCTCGATCAGCGAGCACGCCCTCGTGATTTACGGGCACTGCCAGCGGACGAACTGCCCTCATCGCGGGAAGAAGACCGTCGACTGAGTTTCGCACCGGCTTCGAGCATCTCTGCCGCATGCTCGCGGGCCTTGCCCGTGATCGATACACCGCCGAGCCGGGCGATTTCTTCGATGCGAGAATCGTCTTCCAGCGTCGTCACTTGAGTTCGCGTTGTGCGTCCATCGGTCATCTTCGATACGCGAAAGTGTTGACTCCCGAGGGCCGCGACTTGCGGCAAGTGCGTCACGCATAGCACCTGAGCGGTTGAGCCGAGCGCGGCGAGCTCGCGGCCGACGATTTCGGCAACGGCGCCGCCCACACCGGAATCGACTTCATCGAACACCATGCAGCCGCCGGCGCCGAGGTCTTTGATGCGACCGGCGAGCGCCACCTGCACGGCGAGCGAGAGACGAGAAAGCTCACCGCCCGAGGCCACTTTACCGATGGGCCGCAGCGGTTGCCCTGCGTTGGCTGAGACGAGAAAAGCGACATCTTCGAGGCCATGAGCCGAGGTGCCCCCCGTCGGTGTTTCATTCGCCGACAACTCGATATCGAACCGGCCGCCGATCATGCCGAGTTTTTGCATGCGGGCGCTGATTTCGGTGGCGAGTTCAGTCGCGGCTTTGCGCCGTTGTCGCGAGAGTTTCGTCGCGCTGCCGTGCCATGCTTCGATGGCTGCAGTCGTCTGCGCGCGTAACGCGGCAAGATTTGAATCGATTTTTTCGAGACCTGCGAGTTCGGCAGCAAGCTCAACCGATTTACTCGGTAGCTCTTCTGCGGCGCAGCGGTGCTTGCGCGCTAGAGACTCGATGGTGGCGAGGCGTTGCTCAAGCTCTTCTTGACGACGCGGGTCGGCCTCGATCGAGTCCAGGTAGCGGGTGAGTTCCTGAG
>JBEAXT010000177.1:0-3300 GCA_041159695.1 Pseudomonadota bacterium | reverse complement strand
GTCCGGGTTACCCTGCTGGACCACGAGCAGCGAGCCCTCCTGGGTTTCGAGCGCCCGCGGCACGATGTCCGTGAAGTCGGGGCGCATCATGCCGCGAGTAATCGCTGCACGAGCGATGAGGTTGTCGTTGAGCTCGTAACGAAGCGTGAGTCCCGGGAAGAGATCGGTATAGCTCTTGGAGTCACTGCGGGTACTGATCGCACCCGTCGATGCGTTGAAGACCGGTGCGGAACCTTCCGTCTCGGTCTTTTCGACACGAATTCCGGCGACAACGCCTAGACGGTCAAAGTCGAGATCCCACATCGCATAGCCCGAGAGAATCTTTTCGTCCGCTTGGTAATCAGCCGTCGCCGACTGCTCGGGACGAATGGGCGAAGACGCCTTCGACGCATCGTAATACGCGTCGGCGAGTGCAGGATCGACTTTGAAGCCGAGGTTGTAGCCGTAATTCCGACTCTCCTGCCCTGTGAGGAAGGCCGAGAGCGGCTGGGACGGCGCAGCAGTCGACGCGCGGTTTCGATACCGATTTTCATCGGCCGTGCGCTCGCCCGACCTGAATTTCGCACCGAGCTTGAAGTTGCCTTTGCCGCTGCCGATCTCCACCGGGATCGTGAGATTCGCGACTGCGGCTACCGCATCCTCGGATGTGTCAGACGTTCTGAAGGCGTTTTCACGGAAGGAAAAGTTCGTCGGGGTGAGGTGCGGATTAGTATCAAAAATCGAGATCGCGGGTTCACGCGCACTCACCGTGTAATCGTACGAGATCGGGGCCGTGGCCGTACCGAGGGCCGCCGTGCGCCACAGTAACTCGTCACGACGCGGGTAGGTCTGTTCGGTCTTCGCAACCGATACCGAGCCGTCAAAGGCCCAGTTTTCGAACTTCTTTTCTCCGCCGATTTCGCCCGTCACGATCTCGTTCTGTACGATTCTGTGGCGGATTTGCTTCGCAACCCGAATATTTCGGAAGGACGCCTTCTCGTCCGTAGCGCCCGGCAGCAGCACGCCTTCGGACCACAGGACAAGCAGTTGGTTACGGTACTCGTCGTCCGTATAACGTGAGAATGTTCCTCGCGCAAAAAGACGTGACTCATCATCGGCGCGTAGCTCTGCAGCACCAGTCAGAGCAATACGCTCTCGGCGCGTATCGTAATCTTTGAAGAGATTCTCGACGACGCCAAATACCGTCCCACCCTCGGGACGCGTCAGTCGCGTCCAAGCGGTTTCGATATTGTCGACCTGTCGGTCGGTTTCCGAGTAACTCCCAGAAAACAGCAAACCAATGCGGGAGTCGCCCTCCCAGATGTTGCTGACCGACAGCGAGCCGCGCACATCGTTCGTTCCACCAAACTCGTTATACGATCCGCCGCCGGATGCCCGAAGACGGAAGCCTTTGTAGTCGAATGGCGACTGCGTACGAATGTTGATCGCGCCGGTTACGGAATCGGCATCCTGATCGGGACGCAGCGTCTTGGTGATCTCCAGCGAGCCAACGATATCGGAGGGGATGGTATCGAGGTCGATGGCGCGAGTGGTCGGGTCGGGCGCAGCAACACTGACGCCATCGATCGTCACGGCCGAGAACTCGGACGGACCACCGCGGACGTTGATGTATCGGCCCTCACCCTGATCGCGCGAAATCGCGACACCGACGACGCGCTGAAGGGCCTCGGCGATATTCGGGTCGGGAAATCGACCGATGGAGTCTGAGGCCACGATGTTGGTGACACCTCTAGCGTTTTTTTGCTCATCGGCCGCACGCTTCGCCGCGTCGATGATGGCGGTGATCAAAACTTCCTGCAGCCCGTCGTCGGCAGTGGCTGAGGATTGCCAAGAGGTCTCTTGGGCTGCGGCGGAGGCCGACAGAATCCCTGAGACGGCGAGGAAAACGGGAGACCAACGCGAACGACGCGCGACGGCGATGCTGGACATGGTGAGACCTCGAAAAACCGCGGATGGAACGCGGGACGAATGGTCCCCAATGCCGATGACCGAAAAGTTAACGGATCATTTCGGTTTTGTTACACCCCAGACGTCTCAGCGGCGCTGCAAGGTCACGAAGCTCGCCGGATACTGATTGCGCTCGTCCGCCGGATGCGTGCTGCGAGCGATCTCCTGCCATTCTGCCGACGGAAGAGTCGGAAACACCGTATCGCCATCGACGCTCGCGTGAACCTGCGTCAGCTCCACGAGGTCCGCTCGAGGCAGCGCGAGCGCATAAATTTCAGCGCCACCGATGATCATCACCTCATCGACATCGCCTGCAGCCGCGATCGCCGTATCGAGATCACGCGCGACGATGACGCCCGGCACGTCGATCCGATAATCGGTCCGTCGAGTGATGACGATGTTGTTGCGCCCAGGTAAAGGCTTGCCGAGCGACTCCCAGGTTTTACGACCCATCACGACTGGGCGCCCGAGCGTACGCTGCTTGAAACGACGCAGGTCCTCCGACAGCCGCCAAGGCAGACCGCCCTCGCGCCCGATCACACCGTTATCGGCTACGGCGACGATCAGAGTGAGACGCGGCGCCCTGCCCTGCATCAGCGTCGCGCGGTCGAACGAGTTTTGGACTTCGTTTTCGCCGAGGCCTTAGATTTTTTCTTCGTCTTTTTCTTCGCCTTTTTCTTTGCCTTCGGCTTACGCGGATCCTTCGGAGGCCACAGCATCGTGCCACGGCATTTGGGCGAGCCACACCGACAGGCAAAGATTTCGTCAACGTTCGGCGGATCGTCCTTTTCGCGGCCGATCTCGTAGTCGTATCCGAGCTCTTCTCCCTTTTGCACCACGCGGGTGGTTTCGATGAACACGCGACGGTCTTCGATCACCGACTCGCAGTTGCCATCGCAGGAGTGATTGATGAAGCGGGCTGCATTGCCGCCGACGCCCGCGTCGATTACGGTCTTCTTATCGACGATGAAGAGGAAAGTGTGGTTATCGTTCGGATCGTGCTCGTCGTAGCGCGCATCGGCCTCGGCATGGGTGATTCGATCACCAAGATACTCAATGACGCGCGTGCCCTTCGGGATACGCTTGGCGGCAAAAACGCCCTTACCATGAATTCTTGAATGACGGACTTGGATCCAGGTGCTGTTGCGCATGACGGGTATCGGCACGAAAAATCTCCCTGTTTGAAAATCGGTCACACCGCTACCGGCGCGCGAATCGCCGGATGGTGCTGATAGTCGACGAAGTCGAAATCCTCGAAGACGTAATCGAAGAGCGATGGCGGTCGTCGTCGAATCACGAGCTTAGGTAGTGGATAGGGCTCTCGCGAGAGCTGCAGATCGGTCTGCTCGAGAT
>JBEAXT010000023.1:0-5936 GCA_041159695.1 Pseudomonadota bacterium | reverse complement strand
CGAGGTTTCTTTTGCGATCTGGTTGAGGATTTCCGACTTGGTCGGAGGACCACCCTTTTTCGCCATCTTGGAATACTCCTGGTTTTTTAGGTTTGCGCGTTGTTTTGCGCGTTGCGAACGGGCAGAAAAATAGCATAGAGCCACGCCGTAGCAAACACTTTTTGCGATATTTCGGCTGGAAAAATGACTTTTCTGTACTGCCTTTCCAGTCGCTACTCGAGGCGGCGGACGTTCAGCGAATGAGTATGAGTAACACCTGGATGATGATCCCGGCCCACATGGGAGACAGATCGAGCCCGCCGATTGCGGGAACGGCACGACGGATCCGCTCCAGCACGGGTTCGCACAGCGACTCGAGTAGGTCCTGGAGCGGTGATCGCACGCCTGGTGCGATCATCGAGGCCAGCGCATAGATGAAAATGGCCCAGAAATAGAGCCATAACGCGGATCTCACGAGTTCGATCGCCGCGGCCCAGAGCCAGGGCAGGGCATCGGGCAGTGCACCGGCGAGGATGACGCTGAGCGCTGCGGTTTGAACGAGCGAGACGGCGTAGGCGGCAACCAGTGACGCGGTATCAATACGACCCATCGGCGGTAGCACGCGGCGTAACGGCATGATCAGCCAGTTCGTCATACGCAAGATCGCGTCGGCGATCGGATTACGGAAATTCGCCCTGGCCCATTGCAACATCAGGCGCAGCAGAAAGACCAAAAGGAGTAGCGAGAAAAAGGTTTCGGCGAGAAAGAGAACCACTTGGTGCACGTTCAACCCCCCTTATCGGCGTTTGCAGACAGTTCCCGACCTCTTTGGACGGCCGCAGCCACTGCGGCCTCCACCATAGCCTCAAGGCCGTTGCGTTCGAATGACGCTAAGGCCGCGGCGGTCGTCCCGCCCGGTGAGGTGACCGAGGCCCGAAGTGCCGGCAAGCTCGCATCCGACGTCGTCATGGCCCCAGCACCGTGCAGGGTTGCGCTCGCCAACTGCATTGCCGCCGACTCGGACAGACCCTGCGAGCGACCCGCAGCGGCCAAGGCCTCCGCCAGCCGGAAGAAATACGCGGGACCGCTGCCCGAGATCGCCGTGACGACATCCATGAGCGCTTCGTCATCAACCCAGACCACGATGCCTGCCGCACCCAATATCGTGGCCGCACGATGTCTCAAGGGCTCCGGAATGCTCTTCGCGGCGTAGAGACCCGTAGCTCCCGCACCCACGAGGGCCGGGCGATTGGGCATGGCGCGAACGATCGGTACGTCGGTACCACACCACGGTTGGAGCTGGGTGACGGAGAGACCGGCGGCGATGGAGATCACGAGCGGGCGATGAAGTTCGAGTTGTGGACGCAACACGTGTAGTGCGCGCGCCATATCTTGAGGCTTGATCGCCAAAATGATCGTCTCGATCTCCGGAAACAACGAACGACCATCAGGAACAACCTGGATACCCAAATCGCGGGTTAGGGCGGTGGCCGTCGAGACCAAGGTTTCGACGACCTTGAGCCGCGAACGATCGGCGCCTCGCTTCAGCAGCGATTCGATGAGGGCGCGGCCCATGTGTCCGCCGCCCAGCACGCCGAGACCTCGCCCTAGATCAGGTGCCGTCATGCGGGGGATTGTAGTCGCTCACCGAAGAGCGCGGTGCCGATCCGAACGTGGGTGGCCCCCTCGGCGATGGCAGCTTCAAGGTCTGCGCTCATCCCCATCGAGAGCGTATCCAGATCGGGATGGTGCTGGCGCGCTGCCTCGAGGAGCCCGCGAAGCTCCGCGAACCAATGTCTTTGGCGACTCGGATCCGTTTCGGCGGGCGGTATGGCCATCAGGCCACGTAATCGCAGCCGCGGTAACTGCTCGATGGTATCGAGCAAGACCGGGAGATCCGCAGGAGAAACCCCGCCTTTGGACGCCTCGTTTCCCAGCTTGACCTGAACGCAGACGCAGAGCGGTGGGGCATGGAAGGGTCGTTGCTCCGAAAGCCTTGCCGCAATTTTGGGGCGATCGACCGTGTGGACCCAATCGAAACACTCCGCGACGGGGCGAGTCTTGTTTGACTGCAGCTGGCCGATGAAGTGCCAGGTGAGGCGTCGATCGCGTAGCGCCTCGATTTTGGCGAGACCTTCCTGTAAATAGTTTTCGCCGAAGTCGCGCTGACCGAGATCGGCGAGCGCCGCGACCGCCTCGACAGATTGTTGCTTACTGACGGCGATGAGCGAGACCTCGTGGGGATCGCGGCCCGCCTCTCGAGCGGCACGCTCGATGCGTCGCCGTACCGCCGTCAGGCGCTCTGCAGGTGACGTGCCGATTGCAGTCACCACCACCGGCTCAGACATCGAATACGGTGTAGCCGTCGAATACAGGCCCATCGACGCATACGCGCTTCATGGCCGGTCCGCTCGGCGTCTTCACCCGCACCGCGCAGCCTGCGCATCCCCCCACGGCGCACGCCATGAATTCTTCGAGGGAAACCTGGCAGGGCAGTCCAAAGCGCGCGGCCAGTTTGGCGGTAGCTTCGAGCATGGGCGTGGGGCCGCACGAAAACACCTCGACCTCGCGCAGCGCTTTGGGATCGAGTGACGATAACCAAGCGGCCGCGAGCTCCGTCACGAAACCGTCGAAGCATCCTGGAAAGCCGCTACGACTGGCGAGGCGTGACGGAACGCCCCACCCATCGAGCAGAGGCATCGAGGCGATGACGCCTTCAGGAACTCCTGGCACGAGAATGGTGGACGGCCGGGTCTGAAACGGAAACGGGATTTCGGAGCCCATCAGCACGAGGGGCTTCCATTCGGCTCGACGATCGACGGTGAGTGCTTCGGCAAGGAAGACCATGGGCGGAATCCCGACGCCGCCGCCGATGAGCAGTGGTCGAGGACGCTCAGGATTTAAATCGAAACCGCGTCCGATGGGGCCGAGCACGGAGAGTTGATCGCCGATGCGACGACGAGACAATGCCGCGAGTCCCGGGCCGACCGTTTTATAGAGGATGTCGATCCATCCCTCGCGCCGATCTGCGCGCATGATCGAGAGCGGCCTGCGCATGGGGATGTCATCGTCGACGGTCAGGTGCGCGAAGCTTCCGGGTAAGGCCCGTGCCGCGCACTTTGGCGCCTCGATGCGAATCACGTACTGATCGCCGGGAAACGCGTGTTGGGCTAAGACTTTGCCGTCTTCGAGACAGATGCTGCCGCGATGGGCGGGGTGCTCTACGCTCATGGGCGTCCTCCGGCGAGCGTAGCTTCGAGTACCGCCATGCGAACAGCGACACCGTTACGAACTTGATCCCGGATGACCGACTGTGGGCCATCGGCGACTTCTGAAGCGATTTCGACCCCGCGATTCATCGGCTGAGGATGCATGACGAGAGCGTCGGGCTTGGCTGCGCGCAGACGTTGGGTGGTGAGTCCCCATTCGGCGAAGTAAGTGGCTTCGTCGGGGATCGAGGCGGCCGTCATTCGCTCTTTCTGTATCCGCAGCATCATGACGACATCGCAGTCCGCGATACCGCTCTCAAGCGAGGTGAGCCGCGTACAGCCCGCGAACTCGCCACTCTCGGGCATGAGTCCCTGAGGCGCGACAATCCGGATTTCTTTGGCACCGAGCGCTGCGAAGGCATGCCAGGACGAGCGTGCGACGCGCGAGTGGCGGATGTCTCCGACGATCGCGATGCGAAGTCCTTCGATGTTGCCCTTATGCTGGCGGACGGTCAGGGCATCGAGCAGTCCTTGAGTGGGATGGGCGTGACTGCCTGCGCCGCCCGACAGGACGCTCACATGATCGGCGACATGCGAGGCGACGAGTTCGGGAACCGACGGATCGGCATCGCGCAGTACGAAAGCATCGACGTGCATCG
Source organism: Pseudomonadota bacterium (assembly GCA_041159695.1). Lineage (GTDB taxonomy): Bacteria > Pseudomonadota > Gammaproteobacteria > Steroidobacterales > Steroidobacteraceae > UBA964. The sequence continues at coordinate 2,089 of JBEAXT010000023.1, read as the reverse complement.
ATTCGAGTGTAGCAACAGTATCGAGCACACTTTCCCCCTTCAGGCGCGAGGAAAGCTGGACTTCGATATTCACGACATCGGCGCCGAGTCGGCGCGCGGCAAGCTCGAACGACACGCGAGTGCGGGTCGAGGGCTCGGCAAACATCACGGCGATCGTTCGGCCGACAAGCGCGTCACTGCGTGCAGCCGGTTTCGATAGCGGTCTCGCGTAGTGCTCGGATCGCTCGAGGAGTCTACGGACGATTTGAGACGGCAGGCCTTCGAGTGTGAGCAGGTGTCTCAACGAGCCGTCTGCGCGCAGCTGCGTGATGGGCTTGCGGTTCGAGTCAGGCATCCGTGGTCATCCTTCAGCGTTCGCCGGCAAGCCAGCGTTCCAAAACCACCGTCGCCGCGGCACTGTCGATCGCGCCGCGGTCGTATCGTTTGCGATCGTGCGTACTACGTCGATCGCGCAAGGCCGCCTCCGCCTCGAGTGACGAGTAACGTTCGTCGACAAGGTGCACCGGTAGTTTGAGTCGCTCGCCCAGCGCTTTTGCGAAAGCTTTAGCTCGTCCGGTCATCGGGCCCGACGTGCCGTCGACATTATACGGGCAGCCGACCACGAGCTGTCGGGCGCCCGCTTTGACTACCTCGATTTCAAGGGCTCGCCATTCGGTGTCCGAGAGGTCAACGTGTTTGCGCTCGAGGGCCGTCAGGGGTCGGGCCGTGCCGGTCAGCGTGTCGCCTACGGCGAGCCCAATGCGCCGCAAGCCGAAATCGAAGCCGATCACGACCTCCGGAAGTCGGAATCCGTCCTCAGGCGTGCCCGGCGACATGACTCATGCGACCGATGTCGATGCCGAGTTGGCGCCATACCGCGTGCCACCGATCCTCGAAGGGCATCTCGAAGAGGATGCGTTCGTCGACCGGAAGCGAGATCCAGGCGTTGTCGTGCATCTCGCGCTCCAGCTGCCCCACCTCCCAGCCCGCATAACCGAGCGCGATGAAGGCGTCCGCCGGGCCTTCCCCGCGAGCCATCGCAGCGAGAATATCTTTGGATGTGGTGACGTGAATGTGCTCCGAGACCGCATGCGAGGAATCCCAGCGTCCTGCAGGGCGGTGGACAACGAACCCCCGATCACGATGAACAGGGCCGCCCCGGAGCACCGAGCGACCTGAGAGTTCAGCGCTCGAGGTCTCGAGACTCATTTGCTCGAATACCTCCCCGAGCGTCATCGGCAAGGGTTTGTTGATGACGATACCGAGAGCGCCTTTCTCGAGGCTGTGCTCGCAGACGAGCGTTACGGTTTGTGAGAACTCCGGATCGGCCAACGAGGGCATGGCGACCAGGAGATGATTGGTGAGGCTGTTTTCATGGGTCACGAGCGGCGTACCTCGAGTCGACGCCGGATGGCTGCGATTAACGCTGAGGCGATATCGATACCGAATTGCTGGTCGAGCTCCCGGATACCGGTTGGGCTTGTCACATTGATTTCGGTGACGAAATCGCCGATGACATCAAGTCCAACGAACAGCATGCCTTGTTCTGCAAGGCGAGGGCCGATTTGCGCAGCAAGAAAACGGTCGCGCTCGTTGAGCGGACGACCGATGCCGGTTGCGCCGGCTGCAAGGTTTCCGCGGTTGTCGCTGTGACTTGGGATACGCGCCAGCGCGAACGGCATCGGCTCGCCGTCGACCAATAACACTCTCGAGTCGCCGCTCGTCACGATCTCGGGCAGATAGCGTTGAACAATCGCAAACTGATTGCCGTAGTGAGTGAGCGTTTCGAAGACGACGCTGGCGTTTTTATCGCCCTGCTCGATGACGAAAATCGATCGCCCTCCCATGCCATGCAGGGGCTTGCACACAATCTTAGAGTGCTCCGCCAGAAAGGCATGCATGTCGCTCATGTCCCGCGTGATGAGTGTCGGAGCGCAGCACTGCGGAAACCAGGCCGTGTAGACCTTCTCGTTCATATCGCGCAGACCACGAGGCCGATTGACGACCAGAGCGCCTTGGTCTTCGGCACGCTCCAGAATGTATGTGCTGTAAATGTACTCGGTATCGAAGGGTGGATCCTTGCGCATCAGGATGACGCCGATATCGCCGA
>JBEAXT010000160.1:0-3671 GCA_041159695.1 Pseudomonadota bacterium | reverse complement strand
GCGTCGACGGCCTCTGCATTGCGTACATCGCAGACAGCGGCGATCACACGTGCGCCATCACGAGAAAAACTGTTGACCACGAGATCGAGTCTTGCGGCATCGACATCAGTAAGGATGAGTTGCCAGCCCTCGCGGGCAAGGATTTCGGCGCAAGCGAGACCGAGGCCACTTGCCGCACCGGTGATGAACACGCGCTTGGCGGGAAAGCGCTGCGAGAGATTGCTGGCTGAAGACGTCATCGCGATAGCGTACTACGTCCGGCGTCACGCATCCGCAGCGGCCGCGGCCCCGTCGAGTCGTCCGGCGCGAATCTCGGCGGCGCGGCGACCGATGGCCTCGAGCTCGGCCGTACTGAGTCGCTGCAGATTGCGCAGCTGCAGACTCATGCGCGGATTGCGTCGCAGCTCGGCAGCATGCCGCTGCAGGAAGTTCCAATAGAGCGTGGTGAACGGACAGGCATCTTCGCCAATCGATTTGGCGGGATCAAAACGGCAACCATCGCAATAGTTGCTCATGCGCTCGATATATCGACCCGTGGCGACATAGGGTTTCGAGGCCATCACGCCACCGTCGGCGTATTGCGACATGCCAAGGGTATTGGGCAGCTCGACCCACTCCACGGCATCCACGTAGACCGCGAGATACCAGCGGTGTACTTCGCGCGGATCGACGCCGAGCAACAACGCATAGAGACCGGTCACCATCAGGCGCTGGATGTGGTGAGCATAGCCGTAGCGCAAGGTCTGGCCGATGCACTCGGCAAGACAGCGCATCGAGGTATCACCACTCCAGAAAAAATCGGGTAGCGGCTGGGTGGCCTGCAGCGCATTGCGTTGCAGATAACCCGGCATATGCAGCCAGTAGACGCCACGGACATATTCCCGCCAACCGAGAATCTGCCGGATGAAACCCTCGACGGCAGCGAGCGGTGCCTGCTTCTGGCGATACGCGGTTTCGGCGGCAGCGATCACCTCGCGCGGATCGAGCAACTTGAGATTGAGCGCCGCGGCGATACGCGAGTGAAAGAGCCAAGGCTCACCCGTCCACATCGCATCCTGATGATCGCCGAAGCTCTCGAGACGATTCGCGATGAAATCCTCGAGCGCCGCCAAAGCCTCGTCTCGTGTCACCGGCCAATCGAAGTGCTCGAGTGCGCCAGGATGATCCGCGAACACCCGCGACACCTCAGCGAGCACCCCGCGCGTGATGGCATCGGGCACAAACGACAGCGGCGCAGGCATGGCGAGTTTGGCCGGACCTTCGCGGCCGAAACTCTTGCGATTCTCGCTATCGTAGTTCCACTCGCCGCCTTCGGGTGCACCCTGCCCATCGAGCAACACACGGTGGGTGCGGCGCATCTCGCGATAAAAGAATTCCATGCGCAGCTGCTTGCGTCCGTGAGCGTGTCGCCGGAAGTCCTCACACGAACAAAGAAAATGACGATCTTCGCGCTCATCCAGCATCGCGGCAGAACAAACGCTGCGCAGACTCTCGCGCAAGCCCCATTCCCCCGCCTCGAGCATGATCACCCGCTGCGGCTGCAGGCGCGCGATATCCGCGGCAAGGGTGGTGCTCAACGAGTCGGCGCCCTCGGCCAGCGTGTGGTAACAGACCCGCACGCCCTCTTGTTCGAGCGCTGCACGAAAGTGCCGCATCGCCGCCAAAAAGAGCGCAATGCGGGGACGGCTCACAGGGACCCGGGTGGACTCTTCGCGCGCCTCGCACATCCACACCAGATCCTGCGCCGCATCGAAGCCATCAAAGGCCGCCGAGCGCCGATCGAGCTGATCGCCGAGGACCACGATGAGATGACGCAGGGACACAGCCTCTTTCCTTGAGCCGCGATGGCCGGGTGGTGATCATAGACCGGTCGCCGCTGTGGCGGAGCGCTTTACGCGACGGGGTGACCCGTGTCAGTTTCAGTCAGCTCGTTACCGTCTCGATTGCTGCAGGAGCCCCGCATGCCACCCTTTTCCCGTCGTGATTTCCTGACCCATAGCGCAGGCCTCTCAGCCGCCGGACTCTCAACGGCCGCGCTCGCTGCAGCGGACCTGAAACTCGCCGCCGCGCAACAAGCCGCAACCACGGGCGCAACGACCTCAGCGACGGCAACTTCGCCGGGAGAATGGCCTGCCTGGCAGGTCGGACCGTTCGAGGATCTGCGCGATTGGATGGCCGAGCTCGAGCGGCGCGGCCTCGTGCTGCGAGTGCGCGACATCGATCAGGATGCCTATGAGGGCACGGCACTCATGTATCGGCTGGTCGATCGCTTCGGCATGTACGTTGCGCCGGCGCTGGTCATGGAAAACGTCAAGATCGACGGCAAGTGGCACAAGGGTCCGATCATCGCCAACCACTGCGGACACTGGGACACCGAGTGTCTGGCTTTTGGTCTCGAGCCAGTGTCGAACGATCACGTGGCCACCTACTACAAAGCGCTCGCCCGCGTGGAGGAGTACCTGCAGATCGGCAAGGGCGGCGCGTTCCCGACGGCCCCGTTCGTCGAGGTGACTCGCGACACGGCGCCCTGCAAGCAGGTGGTGCTGACTGGCGATGCCATCGACTTGCGGCAGTTCGCTTTCATCCAGTCGAATCCGGCGGATTCGGCCCGCTATGTCAACACGGGCTCGGTGTTCACCAACGATCAGGAACTCGGCAAGAACTTTGGTACTTATCGATGCGAGATCAAGGGACCGCGACTGCTCGGCATCAATCCTGAAGAAGGTCAGGGTGCGTGGCAGGCCTTCATGAAGGCCAAAGAAAGGGGCGAGAAATCGGTCAAAGTATCCATCGCGCTCGGTCAGGATCCGGTGACTTGGGTGGTCTCGGGCTCCAAACTGAATCGCGCGCGCGCGGACGAACTCGAGGTCGTTTCGGCAATCCGCGGCAAACCGCTGCGTGTGGTGCGCTCCGAGACCAATGATCACCTGATCCCGGCAACCTCCGAGATGGTGATCGAAGGCGAAGTACCGCTTGATCAGCCAATGCTGCCCGAAGGCCCCTTCGGCGAGATGTACGGCTATATGGGGGCAAAGAAAAACGCCAATTTCTGGATGAACGTGACGGCCATCACGCACCGGAAAAACCCCTGGATCGTCAATCAGTTCACGGGGCTCACCCGCGGCTTTCCGACCGCACCGCTGGAACAGGTCGCGCTGCATTCACTCAAGCGCTTTGTACCCAACATCAAGATGCTGCACACGCCTGTTGAAGCAACGGGCCTGTGTTTCGTCAGCATCCGCAAGCAAAAAGCGGGGGAGGCACTCGAGATCGGCAAACGCATTGCGCAGATCGTCGGCATTGCCAAGGTGGTGGTGATCGTCGATGACGACATCGAAGTGCTCGATCGCACGCAGATGATGCACACGCTCGGTTCGCGCTGGCAGCCGCAACCGGCCACGGTCATCATCCCGGAATCGCGCGGCATGCCGCTCGACCCGTCGCTGACCAAGCGCCCGATGACCTCGAAGATCGTGATCGACGCCACGCGCCAATGGCCCGAAGAGGGCGGCCCGCAGGTCTATCAGGCGCTGAACCGCGCCGAGCTCGAGCGACTCGCACCCGAGTCGTTCGATCGAATCGAGGCGCGCTGGTCGAAACTCGTGGGCAAGTATCGGCCGCCCGGCGTCTGACGCGGCGCCTGAGAGTTGCCGTGATCACGATCGATACAC
>JBEAXT010000155.1:0-5875 GCA_041159695.1 Pseudomonadota bacterium | reverse complement strand
TAGCACGGGTTGTGCGTGTTCATGCGGCGTTGCCGCTCGCCGATGTCGAGGCCACTCGCCTCGCCTCGTGCCCGCCAGCGTCTGAACCACGTCTGCCAACGCGACCGCAAATCGCTTGAGCACTCCGCACCCTCGTAGAGCGCAGGTCGAACGACCCCATCAACGAAGGCCTCCGCGGCCACGGAAAGTTGCTCGCCGAGACCGCGAAACAGAATCGGCATATCGGTCTCGACCGCAGTCATCAAAGAAAATAGATCATCGACCAGCGCCGAATCGCCGTCGCGATCGATCGACTCCAGCCCAAGCTTCGCCGCGAGCATGCCCTGCCAGGTCCGACCGTAGGTGCTGCGATAAAGCTCCAAACCCGCCTGCAGCCCGTCACGGTCGTCGATCATGGGCAGCAGTGCGCCCGCGAGTCGGGCCAGATTCCACAGCGCGATCTGCGGCTGGTTGCCGTAGCAGTAACGTCGACCCGCTGCGTCGGTGGTGTTGGGCGTCCAGGTGGGGTCGTAGCCCTCGAGCCAGCCATACGGACCATAATCGAGCGTGACGCCGAGGATGGACATGTTGTCGGTATTCATCACGCCGTGCACGAACCCCACGCGCATCCAATGCGCGACCATCACTGCCGTTCGTCGGCAGACTTCGGTGAACCAAAGAATCGGCGCTTTGGGATCGTGTAGATCAATCTCGGCATAGTGCGACCGGATGACATGCTCGACGAGACGACGCAGCAACGCCGTCTCTTCGCTCGCGGCATGAATTTCGAAGTTACCGAAGCGTATGAAGGTCGGCGCGACGCGACAGACGATCGCGCCCGGCTCGGGTTGCGGATTTCCGTCGTAGAACATGTCGCGGACGACCTGCTCCCCGGTCGATACCAGCGACAAGGCTCGAGTCGTCGGCACGCCGAGGTGATGCATCGCCTCGCTACAAAGAAATTCGCGCAGCGACGAACGCAGCACAGCGCGGCCGTCGGCGAATCGGGAATAGGGTGTCGGCCCCGCGCCCTTCAGTTGAAGCTCTTGCCGCGTGCCGTCGGAGGCGATCAACTCACCCAGCGTGATGGCGCGACCATCCCCCAGCTGACCCGCCCAATTTCCGAATTGATGTCCGCCGTATCGCGCCGCGTAGGGACGCATTCCCGGCGCGAGCACGTTACCCGCGAGGATGTCGACCGCTGCGCCGCTGACGCCCGGTCGCTCGAGGCCGAGATCTGCGGCGAGCTCGTCGGACCACGCGAGCAAGCGCGGCGCCGCCACCGGCGTCGGTGTCACGAACGTGTACGCTGCCTCAGGAACCTGCCGCGGGACGTTCTCCGAGAGCGGATCAGCCGGCAACGCGTCGACGACCGTCGATTCGAAGCGAATGTCATGGAGCGCGCGCCGCGCCGCTGTTGTCATGGATCGATTGTAGCCCGCGTCGGGATCCCCTCGGCGCTATGATGCCGACGTGGACGCACGGGATATCCGTATTCATTCGCTGCACATCTACCCGGTCAAATCGGGGCGGGTCATCGACCTCTCGATGGCGCGCCTCGGCCCTCGGGGTCTGCAGCACGATCGCGAATGGATGTTCATCACCGCTGAGGGGCGCTTCATCACGCAGCGCAGCCATCCGGTGCTCGCCCTACTCGAGGCGATACCCGATGAACGCGGCGTAACACTCGATCACCCGAACGCCGGCCGTTTACGGCTCGAGAGACCCGAACCGCTGACCACTGCGCCCGGTGACTGGCGGACCGTCAGCGTCTGGAAGCGCGAGATCGAAGTGGTCGATCTCGGGCGAGAGGCGGCGCGCTACGCGAGTGCCGTCGTCGGCGAGCCGGCTCGCATTGTCGCCGCAGGATCGGACAACTTCCCGGATGGCTATCCCTTACTCGTCTGCACCCTCGCCTCGCTTGCCGATCTCAATCGTCGGTTGCCCTCGGCTCTGCCGATGAACCGATTCCGTCCGAACATCGTCCTCGACGGCACGACGGCTTGGGAAGAAGACCAAATCAAAGAATTACGTATCGGCGACGCGGGACTTAAGCTCGTCAAAGCCTGCACGCGATGCGCCGTGACCGGCATTGATCAGCAAGAAGGACAAAAGGGTTTGAGCCCTCTACCCGTACTGCAGGAATTCCGATTCGATGCCCAGCAACGGGGCGTTACCTTCGGACAGAACGCGCGCGTCGCACGGGGCGCCGGCAGCCTGCTGCGGGTCGGCGACGCGGTGCAGATTTCAGGTTGAGGGCGCGAAGAGCGGAACCCGCGCGGTCACCTGACCCCGAAAATCGAGCCAGGCGTGATTGGTGTAGTCGTAGAGTTTGCAGCGGCGTACGCAGTCACGATACGTCCGCCAGTTCATTCGATACACCTGAAACTGGTCGTTGAAACGTTCGGTCAACACGCTCTGAGCACGACGCAGCGAATACATCGGGATACGCGGATTTAGGTGATGCGCATTGTGCTCCATGATGTTGTGGAGCAAGCGATCGATACCGAACGGCAACCGCACCTGCACCGTTGCCGTGAGGTACGCACGATATTGCTGCCACTCGTGACGCTTCATGAACCACGCGATCTTCGGATGAGTGTGGTGAACGAACACCACGAAGCCCATCACGACGTTCCAGAGTGCGAACGGCACCAGGACACCGAGCGCCAACAGCAACACGAGGCTTTGCTCCGTCTTGATCGATACCAGAACGATCGAGCCCACCCATAGCCCCATACCCACCGTCACGAGCGCGCTATCCCAATGGTATTTGGCACGGCTCGCACCAATTTGCTTGCGCGTGGCGAAGTAGAGTTTCTTCCACCAGAGCTCGAGGAAGTAATAGAGACCCCATCCGAGGCCGCTCCGGTAGATGCGTTCGAGCGCCCGGCGATAACGCGGCAGTGCATCGAATTCATCCTTGGAGAACGGCGCCCAGACTTGATCACGGCCCTTGAGATTATTGAAACCGTGATGCGCGACATTGTGCCCGACATCCCAAAGACTAAAGGCCGTCATCGACGGCAGGAACGCGATACGACCCACGATCTGGTTGAGCCACTTACTTTTGAAAAAAGAGCCATGGCAGGCGTCGTGGCCGATGAGGAAGAGACGAACGATACCCGCAGTCACCATGAGCGAACCGAGGATCTTTAACCAGACCGACGCGTCGATGAGGACGAGAGCAAGACCGCCACCGAACAAGGCCAGATCGATGGCCAGCGCAATAAACGGTTTGAGGTAACCGGCATTCTCGAACGCGATCAGAAGCGCCTTGCGGCTCGTGTTCTCGGTTGGGGCGTTCATTGAAAATCGGTCCTCAGACTTGCGGGGTTTGGACGGCCATTGTACCCGGACCCATAATACGGGGCATGACATTCGCCTCACCGGTTACGCGAGACGAGCCGACAGACGTTCGGCTCCTTGTCGAATCCCTTGACAACACATGGCGCGATGCCGCGATCGCCACGGGCCGCGCGCTCGTCTCCGGGGCGCGTCGACGCGCCGACGAACGCCCTTACCTCGACGCTTTCCTTCAGGAGTTCGGACTTTCGAATCAAGAGGGCATCGCGCTCATGTGCCTCGCCGAGGCCTTGCTGCGTATCCCGGACGACGATACGGCCGATCGTCTGATCGCCGAGAAAATCACGAGCGGAAATTGGGACGCCCATTCAGGCCGCTCCTCCTCCCTCTTCGTCAATGCCTCGACTTGGGGTCTCATGCTGACCGGACGACTCGTCGAGCTTCCGGGCGACATGACGGGCGACGCCGGTCGCTGGGTGCGCAGCCTTAGCCAGCGAATGTCCGAGCCCGTCGTGCGTAATGCCTTACGCCGCGCGATGCGGATCATCGGCGGTGAGTTCGTGGTGGGTCGCAGCATCGAAGAGGCGCTCAGACGCTGCGGCACGGAGACCGCACTCGCGCTCTGCTCCTTCGACATGCTGGGTGAAGGCGCTCGCACGGACGCCGATGCCGAGCGTTACACGGAGGCCTATGCCTCGGCGATCGACACGATCGCTGCAGCGCGAGCCAAAACGTCCGGTGCGTCGCTGCACGGCTATCACGCGATCTCCATCAAACTCTCCGCGCTCGATGCACGGTACTCGCTCGTGCAGCGCAAACGAACGCTCGATCGTTTACTGCCTCGAGCGATCGAGCTCGCTCGCCTGGCCGCAGCACGAGGACTCGGCCTCACGATCGACGCTGAGGAACAGGATCGCCTCGAGCTCTCGCTCGAGCTCGTCGAGGCGTTGGCGCGCGATACGTCGACGCGCGACTGGCCGGGACTCGGCTTAGCCGTGCAGGCCTATGGACGTCGCGCACCTCAGGTCGTTGAGCACTTGATCGCGCTGGCAAAAGACCTGCGTCGTCCACTGGCCGTTCGTCTCGTGAAGGGTGCGTACTGGGATAGCGAAATCAAGCGCGCGCAGGAACGCGGTTTGGCGGAGTACCCGGTGTACACGCGCAAGTGCGCCACCGATGTCGCCTATCTTGCCTGCGCCCGAAAACTCATCAGCGCCGCACCGCTCGTGTACCCCCAGTTCGCCACCCACAACGCCCATACGATCGGCGCGATCCTGGCGATGCGACGAGCGGCTTCCAACACACCGGCGCTCGAATTCCAGCGTCTGCACGGCATGGGCGCACTGCTTTACGACGAGGCCATTCGTCAGATCGCCGACTTTCCACCCGTGCGGGTCTACGCCCCCGTCGGTCCGCATGCCGAGCTCCTCGCATATCTCGTGCGAAGACTGCTCGAGAACGGCGCGAATACCTCGTTCGTCAACCGGTTCATGGACGAGCGCGTCACGGTGGACGAGGTCGTCGTCGACCCGATCGAAGAAGCGCAGCGCCGACTCTCGAACAACGATCTCGCGCATCCCGGTATCCCGCTGCCGCCGCAATTGTTCGGCAAGGCAAGAAAGAATTCTTTGGGGATCGACCTCGGACTCGAGTCCTCCTTACACGCCCTACGAAAAGTCTGCCAAACCCATCCGCTCGCGGACGCGCCACCGTTCGAGCCGTCGAACAAGGTGATGCCCGCCTTTGAAGCGGCAGCGACAGCACTCGAGACTTGGCAGCAGCACGACGTCGAGCATCGCGCGGCTTGTCTCGAGCGCGCGGCCGATCTACTCGAGCAACAACGCGATCGCTTCCTCGCTTTGCTCGTACAGGAAGCGGGTAAAACATTCGGCGATGCGCTCGCCGAAGTTCGCGAGGCGATCGACTTCTGTCGTTATTACGCAGCGGAAGCGCGACGACTGCAGCACACATCCACCCCGATGCCGGGACCGACGGGCGAAACCAACGCGTTGCATCTTGTGGGTCGCGGTGTGTTCGCCTGCATCAGCCCTTGGAACTTCCCGCTCGCTATTTTCGCCGGTCAGGTCGTCGCGGCACTCGTCACCGGGAATACCGTTATCGCGAAACCTGCAGAGACCACCCCGCGGGTTGCCCTCGCCTTCGCAGAGCTACTCCATCAGGCCGGTATTCCAAAAGGTGCACTGCACGTGCTGCCGATGATTGGACGCGAGTTCGGCGAGACAGCGCTCGATCAGCCCGCGCTCGCGGGGGTCGTGTTCACGGGCTCTACGGCCACAGCGCGCTGGCTGAACCAAAAATTGGCCGCACGTCCGGGCGCCATCTTGCCGCTCATTGCCGAGACAGGCGGCATCAACGCGATGATCATCGATTCCACCGCCTTGCCTGAGCAGGTCGTCGATGACGCCATCACATCCGCCTTCGGCAGCGCAGGTCAGCGCTGCTCCGCATTACGTGTGCTCTGCGTTCAAGAAGATATCGCGGATCGGATCATCGAGATGCTGAGGGGCGCGATGGATACGCTCGTCGTCGGCGATCCCCGTGATCTCGCAGTCGATATCGGTCCCGTGAT
>JBEAXT010000147.1:0-16493 GCA_041159695.1 Pseudomonadota bacterium | reverse complement strand
CCGAACTCACCGAGGCAAATGGCGAACCCAAGGACGGCGGCTGCAGAAATACCCGGCAGTGCCAGAGGCAGAGTGACGGAGAAGAAACGGTCAACGGTGTTCGCACCGAGACAGCGGGCGGCCGACTCGAGTCTGGGGTCGATGGACTCCAGCGATAGGCGGATTGTCCGAACCATGATCGGGAGAGCCACGATACCCGCGGCGAGGGCGGCACCATTGGCCGTGAACACCAGACGAAAATCAAAGTAGGTGTCGAGCCAGAGGCCGATCGGGCCCTGAACGCCAAAGATTAGGAGTAAGGCGTAGCCCACGACTACGGGAGGAAGAACGAGCGGCGAATGAACGAGCGCATCGAGCACGGTACGGCCCGGGAACGTTTTGCGCGCCAGTAGCCAACCGAGCCCAACCGCCAAAGGCAAGGTGAAAACAAGGGCACGTACGGCAACGCTCAAACTCGTCAGTACGGCCAGCCATTCGGATTCAGACAATGTCACCCTTGCATCCTATACTTCATCTCATGAAATACCTGCATACGATGGTCCGTGTGACCAACCTTGAGACCTCACTCCAATTTTATCGAGATGCGCTGGGGTTGGAGGTGATCTCTACCAAGGAAGTGCCCAAAGGCCGTTACACCTTGGTATTTCTCGCTGCGCCTGGCGACCATGCCGCGCAAATTGAGCTGACTTACAACTGGGATCCCGAGACGTATACCGGTGGACGAAATTTCGGACACGTGGCGTATGCAGTCGAAGATATCTATGCCTCGTGTCATCGTCTGATGAGCCATGGCGTCACGATCCTTCGACCGCCGCGCGATGGCCGGATGGCATTTGTCCGGTCGCCTGACGGTATATCGATAGAGCTGCTCCAACAGGGCGGCGCGAGAACACCCGTAGAGCCTTGGATATCAATGCCAAACACAGGCACTTGGTAATGTCGTGCGGAGGCTGAGCACCCGCTTAACTCGATCTGCCATCGTCCTCGGGTCGGTGGTCCTGATGCTCGCCGGTTGCACTGCGCCGCGGGCTTATCTCGGAGAGTCTCTTGCCCATGTAACCGTCGAGGCGGGTTATCGTGGCGCGCAAGTCGTGCCACTTCGCCAGAACGACGAGATGCTGATGATCGTCAGTCTCTCCGGCGGCGGGATGCGCGCATCAGCAATGGCCTATGGCCTCTTTGAGCAGCTTGCTGCGGATACTGCAGTTCGGGGATCGAAGACCTCCCGGCTTCTTGATGAGATCGATGTGATCTCTGCAGTTTCAGGCGGCGCGGTTCCCGCGGCCTACTACGCGCTTTATGGGGATCGAGTGTTCCGGGATTTCGAGTCTCGGTTTCTCAACGAGGATTTCACGGCAACGGTTCGGCGCGCCATTCTGCTCGATCCAAGAAATTGGCTCCGAATGGCATCCAGAGAATATTTTCGAGGTGACTTATACGCCGAATATTTTGATCGCCGACTGTTCAAGGGCGCGACCTTCGATGATCTCGGTAAGCAGGGGGATAGACCCTTTCTTATCATCAACGCGACGGATATCGCCCTCGCAAGCCGCTTCGAGTTCACCCAAGACAGTTTCGATCTGATCTGTACCGACCTCTCCCGATTCCCGATTTCGCGAGCGATCGCCGCATCGACTCTGATCCCTGCATTACTCACACCGATCACCATCGAAAATCGTGCAGGTCGCTGTGACTACAATCTCCCAGACTGGGTATCAAAAACAATCAAGACGGGCGACCACAGTTCGCGTAAGTACTTTCGTGCTTCGGTATTGAGTGCTCGCGCTGACGCCTCTCGATTCGGTTATCTGCATCTTGTCGACGGCGCACTGAGCGATAACCTGGGTGCGCGGGCACTATTGGACGCGTTGTCGGATGGCAGTCGATGGATGACCTGGCGCGAGGCGCCAAGACCGGGGAATCGACGAAGGTTAGTCTATGTTTCGGTCAATGCTGGCGATTCGAAATCTACCCAGGTCGGCGTCAATAGAGAACCTCCCGATGCTCTGCAGATGTTGCGTCTGATGGGCACCGTGCCCGTAGATCGATACTCCGCTGAGACACGGGTGTTGCTTAACGAAGCGCTCACTCGACATGCAATTAATGAAAGCGCTGAGCTTTATCACATCGAGATCGAACTCGAATCTTTACGAGGCGACCCCAGGTTGACGCGTCTCGTGGAGCTGCCAACGTCTTTTACGTTAAGGCCAGCTGACGCGTTGGCGTTGAGATGTGCTACCCGTCGGATGCTTCATGCTTCTACGGATTACCAGAGACTCATGCGCGATATCTCCGGTACGGTCGGGGCTGCATCAATTTGCAGCAGATGAAAAGGGTAGTGCACTCACTTACCACGTCATCGAAATACCTTTGGTTTTGAGATACGGCTCAAGACCTTCTTTGCCAAACTCGCGGCCCCATCCTGATTGTTTATTGCCGCCAAAGGGCACCGCCGGATCGATCGCGGCGTGCATATTGACGCTGACCTGGCCTGCGTCAATCTTCCGCACCATCTGCATGGCGATACCAAGATCACGTGTCCAGACGCTCCCGGAGAGTCCGTAAATCGTCGAGTTTGCGGCACGTGCAACCGTATCAAGATCATCGTCGCCAAACGTCTGCACACAAAGCACCGGACCAAAAATTTCGTTCTTCACCGGGGTCATCTCGTTATTAGTACGGGATAGAACGGTAGGTTCGAAGAAGTATCCCGGTCGTGTGGGTGAGCCACCGCCACAGACAACATCGGCACCTTCTTTACGACCTGCTTCGACAAATCCTGCAACGCGCTCACGTTGTTGCGCGGAGATCAGCGGACCGAATTCGGATGATGGATCGAGCCCCGGTCCGAGCTTCATCGCTCGAGCGATTGTGGCAATACCCTCAACGACCTTATCGTGTACTTTTTCGTGCACGAAAAGACGTGTACCCGCCATGCAGTTTTGGCCCTGCAGGAAAAAGCAGGCTCGAGCGGCACCGGGAATGACTTGCTCGAGATCGGCATCTTTGAATACGACGACCGGCGACTTGCCACCAAGCTCGAGGGTGACTTTCTTGAGATTGCCCGCAGCGGCCTTGACGATAAGACGACCCACCTCGGTGGAACCCGTGAAAGCAATTTTGTCGACGCCCGGATGTGCAGCGAGCGCAGCACCCACAGACTCTCCATAACCGTTGACGATGTTGATAACGCCGTCGGGTACGCCAGCTTCCTGACAAATCTCGGCCAGTCGCATCGCGGTAAGTGGGGTGAGCTCCGCAGGCTTCAGCACGAGCGTGCAGCCCGTGGCGAGTGCAGGGGCAATTTTGAGCATCACCATGGGTAGTGGCGAGTTCCAGGGCGTGATGGCACCCACGACGCCAATCGGCTCACGCAAGGTGAACGAGAGCGCTTCACCCGGCAGCTTTCCTTGCGGAGCGGCCGGGATCGTTGCGCCCTCGATCTTGGTAGGCCACCCGGCGTAGTAGCGGAAGAATTCGGGGACGACCATGCCACACACATACTGAGCGAGGGGCGTAGGGAGTCCGTTATCGAGAATCTCTAGCTCACATAACTGCTGAAAGTTAGCGACGATCAAGTCGGAGATTTCCAAAGAACGGCGCTACGTTGGGCCGCCGTGAACTTTGACCAAGGCCCCTCGAATGCCGCTCGCGCTGCCTTTACCGCAGCGTCGATCTCGGCAGCACCACCCGCAGAGCAGCTCGAAATCTTGAGACCCGTCGCTGGATCATGGATATCGATGGAGGCTCCCGAGGTCGGATACACCCACTTGCCATTGATGAAATGTCCGTGCGAGCGCGCGAGAAAATCTAGCGTCGCTTTGGAAAGACTGTAGTTCGACAAGGCCGACGTGTGCGCGCTCATGATGACCCCCGGGCTAGTGACTCTGAATCCTAAAGCTCCGAAACCAATGCGCTACTGATCTGAGGAAATCGCGACCGGTGTGTGGCCGTGACCAGGCTGTGTCAACGCAACCGAATGACGACCTTCCCCGTGTTTTTTCCGGCGAGTAGGTGTTCGACGGCATCGGCGACCCGGTCGAGCCCGACGAAGGATGTCGGATCGATCAGAGCCCGCAACTTACCGTTGTGGAAAAGCTCGAGAATGCGAGCGACGCTGTCGTCGAAGTACTCGGGGAAAGCCTGATTTTGAAAACCCCGAATCGATGCCGACTTCCAATACAGTTTTCGGTAGGCACGTGGCTGCGGAACGAGTTCGACTTCTTTATCGAAATCCGAAGTATGGCCACTGACGATGACGCGACCGCGAAAAGCCACATGATCGACAAAAGCATCGAAGATTTCGCCGCCCACCGAGTCATAGGCGACATCGATACCTTTCGGATACTCGTTTTCAAGAACGTCGCGAATATTTTCGCGACGATAATTGATTGGCCGATCGACACCGAGCGCTTTTAGTAATGCGACCTTTTCGTCGCTGCCGGTGATACCGATGACATGACAACCACGTAATTTCGCGAACTGAACGACGAAGTGGCCGAGACCCCCTGCGGCTGCGGATACAGCGACGGTATCTCCGTCGCGAACCTCGGCGATTTTCTCGAGTCCGACCATCGCCGAAATACCCGTCGGGATCAGTGCGAGCGTCTCAGCGGTAGGCTCGCGTACGGGAATGACTTTGTGTGCTGCAGCGATTTGATATTCGCGATATCCCGAACCGAGCCGACTGGCGGCTACGGCGTCTCCTTCGTGAAGGTGACTGACCCCTGGACCTACGGCCACGACCCGCCCGACGGTTTCGATACCCATATCGAACGGCGGATTCACTTTGACGTAGCGGACAGAGTTACGGCAAAGATTTTTGTCGAAAATGGCATTGCAGCCTGCAAACTCGTTGCGAATAACCACCTCTCCGGCCTGAGGTGCTCGCCAGACTTCTCTGACGACTTCCGTCGATGTTCGGAAGTCCCCAGTTATCTTGCTGATGACCAGCTTTTGATAATCCGATGGGTGGGTGATGCCCGTCATGGTCGTTGTCGCTGATTCGATTGGCCGCGTAGAGTGGTAGATAAGCTTATCCCACAGAGGTTGCCAGTGTGCCTACCATCCTGATTACCGGAACATCGCGCGGGCTGGGGCTCGAATGCGTACGTCAATACGCAGAGGCGGGCTGGACCGTTCTGGCGTGTGCCCGAAACCCTAGCGCTGCATCGCAGCTTCAGGCGTTAGCCTCAACTCACCCGAAACAGGTCAGAACGTTTGCGCTTGACGTCGAGGACCATGCCGCCATCGATCAACTGGCATCTGATCTGAATGGGACGGCCATCGATGTCTTGCTCAATTCTGCCGGTACGATGGGTGATGGCAGTTTTGCCAAGGAAGGCCTCGCGTTCGGCAGTTTCGGACGATCCAATTACAAAGACTGGGGGAGCGTTTTCCGTCTCAACGTATTCGGCCCGATGAAAATGTCTGAAGCATTCGTCGAGCACGTCGCGCGATCCAATCAGAAAAAGATCGTCACACTGACCAGTATGCTCGGCTCGGTCGGTATCAATCGTCTCGGTGGGCTGTATGCATATCGAGCAAGCAAGGCTGCCGTCAACGCCATGATGAAGTCGATGGCTATCGATCTCGCAAAATCTCGGGGCATTGCCGCCACAGCACTGCATCCCGGATGGGTACGTACCGATTTAGGCGGTCCTCAGGCTGATATCGATGTCGAATCGAGTGTGGCCGGAATGCGTAAAGTCATCGACTCGCTCACACTCGAGACCGCAGGACGCTTCTGGGTCTACGACGGCAGCGAACTACCTTGGTAACACGGACTAGAAATACATCGTCGACATCGTCTTGCGACTGGGGTCGTAAGCCGAATAGGTTTTGCCGATCGTCGACGCATCTCCGAGCGCTTGTACGGCAAGGTCAGCGAGGTCAGCGCGTCCGATGAAACTGAACGCGGCCGGATCTTCGGCGAGTACGGCCGTCCCCGATGTGGGGACATCTCCAAGACCCCCCGGACGAATAATGGTGTAGTCGAGGCCACTCGCGCGAAGATGGTCCTCTGCTTGAGTTTTCAGGGCGATGACTTCCGCCAGAAAACGCTTGGAGAAACCGGGTGCGGCGTCTGAAGAATCGCCCGCACCAATCACGGTGATGAAAACGAAGCGTTTGACTCCTGCTACCCGGGCGGCGTCGATGACGTTACGGTTACCGATATAGTCGGGCCGTTTGTGTTGTTCGCCTCGGGTGGTACCCAGCGTCGAAATGACCGCAGCAAACTTTTTCGAACCGACAGCGGCTTCGACTTGTTTGGCATCGAGTGCATCAGCGACGACGGTATCCGCACCCAATTTTTTGAGCTCTGTCGTATTGGAGGTGCTGCGTACCGCTACCGTGACGGCTTCGCCACGCTCACGAAGTTTGCGGACGATCTCGAGACCTGTCCCGCGCGTGCCTCCGAAGACGAGAACCGGCCCACCCGGCGAGACATACTCCGACGCAGCACGAATATTGATGGGTTCGTGAGACGAACCGCTCAGCCAGAAGAAGTACGTCAGGATGAAAAGCACCAGGGCTAGAACCAGCCCGCCAATCGCCTTGAGGACTCCGAACAGCAGCTTCTTCATGGTCGTGACCCTCGCTTAACGGGCGCCGGGCGGCGCGTAAGTTTCGATCCAGTCCTTGACCGTCTTGTACCAGAAGAGGGAATTCTGCGGCTTCAGAATCCAGTGATTCTCGTCCGGATAGTAAACAAACTTTGAAGGCACGCCGCGTTTTTGCAGCGTGTTGAACAATTCGATGCCCTGATTTACGGGGACTCTCATATCGAGCTGTCCGTGGATGACGAGTGTCGGTGTCGCGAAGTTGCCGGCAGACGTGTGCGGTGAGTATCGGGCGAATTCTTCGGGGCGTTCCCAGAATTCGAAAAATCGATCCCGCTCGGCACCGTAATCCGCACCGATTTGCGTGAAGTTGTTGTAGACCGCCGCGTGGGCGATCAGGGTCTTGAACGGATGCGCCCGACCGAGAAGAGTGCTCGCGAGAAATCCACCATAGCTACCTCCTCCCGCGACCATGCGCTCTGCATCGACATAAGGCTTGGCAGATAGCCATTCGGCTGCCTTGATGGTGTCCTCGTAAGGCTTGGTGATCCGATCGGGGTTGATGGAGTCAGTGAACGCCTGACCGAAACCGCTCGATCCGTGGAAATTGTGCCACGTCACGATATAGCCCCAGTTCGCAAACACCTGGGCATTCCAACGCCATTGAATGGCGTCCTGAATGCCGTTATGTGGACCGCCATGCAGCAACATGAACACGGGATATTTCTTAGACGGATCAAAGTCTGGGGGATACACGACCCACATCTGGATCGGCGCACCTCCCGAACCAGCGTACGTAACACTTTCGACGCGACCTTGCTTCGTAGTCGCGAGCGTTGCATCGTTGAATCGAGAGAGGGGTATCGCAGCGCCGTTACCCAAATCGAGCCGAACCAGCGTGGGGGGCTCTAAGAACGATTGGCGCAGTGCGACCGCAGTGGGTCGGGTCCCGCTGTTTGTTGCAATCGCAAGATTTCCGAAACTACGGTCTCCGGTGATGGCCTTGGGTTTCCCGGGCGCTCCGAGATCGAAGCGATAGATCCGGTTGGTGGCAGCATCGTCAATAGCGCTGTAAATCGCCCGAGCGTCGGCGCGCCAGATGGGCCCGGATACGGTTCGATCGAAGTCGAGGGACAGATCACGACGCTCGTTGGTCGTACGATCGATCAAAAGAAGCTTGGCGCGATCCGCATAAAACCCGGGAATGGATTGCGCGGTATAGGCCAGCCACTTTCCATCCGGGCTGTATGCAGGTGAACGATCGTCCGCACGATTACCCTCCGTGAGGTTGCGCGCAGGTTTGCAACCGCACGTATCGAGCGCAATCAAATCGAAGTTCGAATCGATTCCGGTTTTGTCGACATCGGTGGAGAACACTATCTCCGTGCCGTCTGGCGAGATGTCGTAGGTCGAGTCCGAGTATTCGGACTTCGGCAAGTGAAAGCCGGATTGGCGGGTGATGGCGACCGGCTCGCCGCCCGATATCTCGATCGCGTAGAGATGAGGTTCGCGATCGTCGAGGAAGCGGTCCCAGTAGGAGATCGGAGCGCGGTCCCAAACTTGGGCCGTCATCTTGGTTTTTTCTCGCTCCTTGAGCCGCTTTTCCTGATCTTCCCAGCGCACGAGATCGATCCATATCGGTGATGCAAAGGCGATCTTTCGCCCATCAGGGAACCACTTCGGAGCGTTCGCGCCCGTCGGCACATCGGTCAAGCGCTGCGCTTCGCCGCCATCTACCGGAATCACGTAGATCTGCCCCTCCTCATCGTCACCGCGCTTGGAGACGAATGCGATCAGCGACCCATCAGGACTAAACCTCGGTGACGAGTCGGTGGCTTTGTCGCTGGTGAGTCGGCGTGAGGTTTTGCCGTCGGTAGAAAACAACCAAAGATCCGTCGCCCCTTTGTTTTCTTTGACATCGAACTGCGTCACGGTTACGACAGCCAGACGCCCATCCGGAGAGATATCCGTATCGCCGAGCCGAACCAGCGACCACATTCGCTCGGCGGTCAGGCCTTCTGTCGGGGATGACTGTGAGAACGCTGACGCGGCTCCCGCCAGGGGCAGTATAGAAATCAGTAAACGAGGAGCGAGTTTCCGGATATCGGCCATTTTCATGGAACATTCCCGTGCTGAGGTTTGCCGTAAAGGCTAAGACATTGCCCGCGTTACGGCTACAGGGGCAAGCCGAAGCCGGCTGGGGCATACTTGGGCAGTTTCGAAACCCGTCGGAAGGCGGAATAGACCGGAAATACGCATGACAATCCTGGGTGAAGGCAGAATCGTCGTAGGCACGGCGCGTGGAGAACGCGGCGATGCGATCGATCTCGTGCGCCGATGGTTCGACACGATGGCGTCGGGCGACCTCGACTCGGCATCTAAACTGATGGCCCCTGGTCAGCGAATCACCATCTCAGGCGGGCATCGATTTGCAAGCCTCGCTGCGTTCGCAGCTTATGCCGCCGATCGATATCAAGAAGTACGCAAGCAGTGCGACAGCTTTGAGGCTTGCGAAGCGGTCGGAGGATTCGCCGTTTATGTCCGTGGCGCGATGAGCGGCACATGGAAAGACGGAACGCCGTTTACGCAGGTTCGATGGTGCGATCGATTCCTTATTCAAGCCGGTCAAATCATCGAACTCGATACGTTCAGTGATCTTGCAGAGACCCGGCTCGTGGGACTTCATCAATGATTAGCCAAGCACTCGATCGTTACGTCGCACTTGCTTTACAAGTCGATTGTGACGGTGTCCATCCCGACCATAATCGCGAAGCTGCCGCGGCGCGTATGGGCGCTTCTTTGACCCGTATCGATCAGGCGATCACCGGCGCCAAGCGATGGATCGGGGCTGATCTCAAGCTCGTCGTATTGCCCGAGTACATTCTCTCCGGCCCGCCCTGGGGGGAGACCATTCCGGAGTGGGCGGCGAAAGGGGCGATTGCGCCCGATGGTCCGGAGTACGAGCGTCTCGGAGCGATCTCGCAAAAACACGGGATATTCCTTGCGGGAAACGGTTACGAAACCGATCCGCATTTTCCCGGAATCTATTTTCAAGCATGCTGGGTTTTCGATCCTTCGGGTAATCGGGTGCTCACTTATCGGCGTTTGATTTCGATTTTCGCGCCGACACCGCATGACGTATGGGACAAGTATCTTGATCTCTACGGAATCGAAGGCGTATTCCCTGTTGCACAAACCGCTATCGGCAAGTTGGCTGCAATTGCCTCTGAGGAAATTCTCTATCCTGAGATTGCAAGAGCGCATGCCATTCGTGGTGCAGAGGTGTTTCTCCACTCTACGAGTGAGGTCGCATCACCCAACCTGACGATCAAACAAATCGCTCGTCGGGCGCGAGCCCTCGAAAATCTTGCTTATGTCGTCTCCGCCAATACGGCGGCGCTTCTCGGTATCGATGTGCCGGCAGATTCCAGTAACGGTTATTCGGATCTCATTGACTATCACGGTAATCAGATGGTTGTTGCCGGCGCAGGGAATTCGTCCGTGGCTTCGGCATTTCTTGATATGGCGGGATTACGGTCGTATCGACGTCGTCCCGCTATGGCGAACATGCTGTCTCGGCAGGCGCTTGAAATGTTCGCCGAGTCTTTTGCAAACGCTGATCTTCGACGACGTAACGGGCTTTTACAGGGCGGCAAGCTCGTCATCCCGGATCGGGCGTACTTCCAGCAGCGCCAGGCCGATTCGATTTCGCGAATGATCGAACGCGGCATCATCTGACCCTGAGATAGAGGCTCCCTGCGAGCATGCCCAAGCGCGCCATCCACGATCGCTACGGCGAGCCACGCGATGTGCTGCGCGTTATCGACGAACCCTCCGAGTACCCCGGACCTGGAGAAGTCGTTATTCGAATGGAAGCTGCAGCGATGCACATCGCCGATCTACGTACGATCGGAGGAGCAGAAGGGTTTCGTTATCCAGTGCCGCGCACGCCCGGTTATGAAGGGATCGGTCGGATCGTTCGAGTCGCCGATGACGTCACCGCCTTTCGCATCGGCGAACGAGTCTTTCCCGCACTAGGAAGCGGCACCTTTCGTGAGGAGGTACGTTGCCGTGCCGAGGGGTGCATGCCGGCGCCGGAGGGCAACGCGCATCAACTGAGTCTTTTGACGGTCAATGGGCCGACTGCCTGGGTATTGCTTGAGGATTTTGCGACGCTCACCCAAGGCGATTGGCTGATTCAGAACGCGGCCAATTCGAGTTGTGGACGTTATATCGTCCAGCTTGCGCGCCGACGAGGTATTCGCACGGTCAATGTCGTGCGTCGTACCGATCTTATAGACGAGCTGAAATCTTTGGGCGCCGATATCGTTCTTATAGATGGCCCCGATCTTGCGCAGCGCGTCAGTCTAGCGGTCAACCAGGCGCCGATTCGTCTTGGCATCGACGCCGTTGCAGGCGCAGGGACGCAGCGAATCGCAGAGTGCCTCGCGCCAGATTCACCGCTCGTGTGCTATGGAGCGATGAGTGGGTTGCCATGCGAGCTCGACTTTTATTTGATGTTCCGGCAGGGCATCGTACTCCACGGCATAAGCTTCGTACGACAGTTTCGCCATCGAACTCCTGCTCAAGTACGAAAAATGTACGCCGACCTTGCGATGCTGATGGCTGACGGGAGTCTTGTCGCTCGAATCGCCGGCGTATTTCCGCTATCGCGCATTCTCGAGGCATGTGACCTGGCTGCACAGACCGGCAGCGATCGTGATGGAAAAGTGATTATCTCCTTTGGGGGATGACCACTCTTCTCATTGACCAAAGCACCCAAAGCAAGAGTGGCAAGGTGATGAGATTGAGTGTCTCCCAGCCGAGCATCTCGATCGCAACTCCGGCAGACAGGGAAGCGAGTGCCTGCGAGCCGAATACCATGAAATCGTTGAATCCCTGCGCGCGAAATCGTTCGGAATCGGAGTAGCTCGAGGCGAGTAGGGCGGTCGCGCCGACGAACAATAGGTTCCAGCCGACGCCCAACAATAGCAATGCCGAGAAGTAATGTAGAAAGTGCCGACCGACGAATGCACAAATGATGACGCAGATGACGTTGATGAGAACGCCGGCCAACATCATTCCCCGGACGCCAAGTTTCGATACGAACCAGGGTGTTGCAAGTGACGGAAGATACATTCCGAAAAGATGCGCGGTGATCACGGCCGTGGTTTCGCCCGTCGAGAAGCCGTCATGGACATGCATGCTGAGAGGGGTCGCAGTCATGATGAAACTCATGACGGCATATGAAGACAACCCAGCGAGTACGGCTAATCGAAACTTTGGATCCGCCATTAAGGCGCGAAGATTTCGGGACTGATCTGACTGTCGTTCGATCCTCTTCATCGGCGAGGCCGGCAATCGGGTTAAGACCAGCGCGGCAGCGAGACACAGGCCGGATAGAACGATGAAAGAAAAGGTATATCGAGGCCAATTGCCCAACTCGCTGACGGCTCCACCGAGCGTGGGTCCGACAAACGCGGCGACCAGTGTCCCGATCATGACCGTCGACGCGGCTCGGCCCGCTTGCTCTGGACCTACGAACTCGATGGCCGCGAATCGGTATTGCTGAACAAAAGCCATATTGCTGCCGATGAGCAGCGCCGCGAAGCAAAAAAGTACAAATTCTTGTCGGTAAATTGCGTAGGCGCAGAGTAGGGATGCGAGTGCTGCCACGAGTGCGCTGCCGATAAAGGCCGTCCGCCGCCCGATTCGCTGCATGAGCAGCGCCGCCGGCATCGACATGACGGCGAGTCCGACGACCGACATGGATAGTGGCAGGGTCGCAAGCGCCGCAGTGGGCGCCATGTACGTTCCTGCGATGCCGCCGAAAGTCACAAGCGTGATGGTGCTACAGGCCGCAAGAGCTTGTGCGAGCGTGAGCGTCCAGACGTGTCGCATAGTCGAGCGGCAGTATATCCGGTGCTGTCACCTCGGTTATGCTCTTTGAGCCATGAGTGCAGTGTCCACAGCAGATTTTGTCGAGCGTATCTTGAAGGCGCGAGTCTATGACGTCGCTATCGAGTCCCCTCTCGAACGCGCTACGAGATTATCCAAACGACTCGGTAACGAGATTTTGCTCAAGCGCGAAGACCTTCAGCCTGTCTTTTCGTTCAAGCTTCGCGGCGCATACAACAAGATCTCGCAGTTGTCTGATGAGGTTGCTGCAAAAGGGGTCATCTGTGCATCTGCAGGGAATCATGCTCAAGGCGTCGCTCTCGCAGCGACTCGACGCCATATTCCCTCTCTCATTGTGATGCCGGTGACGACACCGCAGATCAAAGTCCAGGCAGTGATCGATTTGGGTGGTGAGGTCGTTTTGCATGGCGACGACTACGACGCTGCGTATGAGCACGCACTAAAATTGGCGCGCGAAAGAGGCCTTGTATTCGTCCACCCTTTTGATGATCCCGATGTAATCGCGGGGCAGGGCACCATCGGCGTAGAGTTGTCACGCCAAACGGGCGGTGAGATCGATGCGGTGTTCGTGCCAGTCGGTGGGGGCGGACTGATCGCAGGTATCGCAACCTACCTGAAGCATGTACATCCGGGTGTTCGGATCATCGGCGTAAATGCCGCCGACTCCACCGCGATGCACGACTCATTACTACAAGGTGAGCGCTTGAGCTTGTCGCGAGTGGGCATCTTTGCAGATGGTGTCGCGGTTCGACGGGTGGGTGAAGACACTTTTCGTTTGGCACGAGAGTTCGTGGATGAGATGCTGCTCGTCGATACCGATGAGATCTGCGCCGGAATCCAGGACATTTTCGAAGACACACGTTCCATCGTGGAGCCGGCTGGCGCGCTTGCGGTTGCCGCCATAAAAAAATACGTCGCTCGCGAAGGCTGCTCGGATCAACGACTGGTTGCCATCAACTGTGGCGCCAACATGAACTTCGATCGCTTGAGACACATCGCCGAGCGCGCCGAGATTGGCGCAAAACGCGAAGCTTTGCTGGCCGTAGAAATCCCCGAACGCCCCGGCAGCTTTCTCGAGCTCTGCCGCGCCCTGGGTAGACGTAGCGTTACTGAATTCAACTACCGCTACGAGAAACCCGGTATCGCCAATATTTTTTTGGGATTCGGGATGCCCGGGGGGCGCGATGAGCGC
Organism: Pseudomonadota bacterium; assembly: GCA_041159695.1. GTDB lineage: Bacteria > Pseudomonadota > Gammaproteobacteria > Steroidobacterales > Steroidobacteraceae > UBA964. The sequence continues at coordinate 2,819 of JBEAXT010000147.1, read as the reverse complement.
AGCGTCGTAATCACTGCCTTGAATAAGGCGGGTTATGTCGTCACCGATATGACCGATAACGAACTCGCCAAGCTTCACGTGCGATACATGATCGGCGGCCATGCCGAGTCAATTTCCGATGAGCGACTATTTAGGTTTGAGTTTCCCGAACGCCCTGGGGCGCTACTGCGTTTTCTCGAGGCGGTGGGCGGGCGCTGGAACATCACGTTGTTTCATTACCGTAATCATGGTTCCGACGCGGGGCGGGTGATGGCCGGTATTCAGGTGCCGGAATCCACGCGGCAAGAGTTTTTGACGCATCTGACAGATCTGCAGTATCCGTGGATCGATGAGACCGAAAATCCGGCCTACCAATTGTTTCTCGGAAACTGACACGGCATGCAGTCTTACCAGCCCATCGTGCCGTCGCGCGAGGAGAACATTCTCGTCCGAAACATCAAGCACCGCGTCGTGCATTGGGGCGAGGACGACGCCCCGACGGTCTTTTTACTACACGGATTCCAGGACTGCTCCGATACGTTCCAATTTTTGGTCGATGCCTTTCCCCGCGGCTATCACTTCATCGCGCCAGACTGGCGCGGATTCGGGGGTAGCGAACGCAATGACGCACCCTATTGGTTTCAGGACTATGTGGCGGACCTAGAGGGGATTCTCGATCACTATTGCGCCGATTCAGTAACACTCATCGGGCACAGCATGGGTGGACATATCGCGAGTTTGTATTCCGGGGTTCGCCCCTCGCGAGTTCGACGGATCGCTTCGCTCGAAGGTTTTGGCCTTCCTCGAGTGGATGCGTCGATTGCGCCGAATCGCTTGGAACAATGGCTTGATGAGTTGAGAAAAGGAGTACGCGAAACCGTTTATGACTCTGCAGAGCGTCTCGCCAACATGCTGCAACATCGGAACCCGAGATTGACCGCCGAGCGCGCAGCTTTTATTGCCTCATCGTGGACAAGATCACTGCCCGAGGGGGGTGTCATGTTGCGATTCGATCCTTGGCATCGGCTGATCAACCCGGTGCTCTACCGCCGCGAGGAAGCCGAGGCGTGCTGGCGCCGTATCACAGCCCCGACTCTGGTGCTGCTCGCCGGAGAGTCAGAGTACCGTAAACGCCTCGGTACCCATGACGGCAGCGAGGAATTGGAGCGATTCAAGACCTGTTTCTCGAATCTGGAAATTCATGATTTCCCGACTCTCGGGCATATGATGCACCACGAAGACCCGGAGAGTGTCGCGGCCGTTCTGTCCGACTGGCTGAATAGACAAAGGTGACTATCGTCATCTTCTCCTGCGACAATGAATTCGTGATGAATCATTTGAGCCGCTCTGCCGATCATCCTGCCGCGTTGGCCCCTGCCGCCCGTTGGGCCGGCTATATGGGGGTGTTGCCTTTTGTGTTCGCATTAGGGCTGACCGTATTAGGCGATTCTCAAGACCTGGCGTCCCTGGGTTTACAGATTGCGATTGCCTGGGGCGCGTCAATCTTGAGTTTTATCGGCGCGGTTCATTTCGGCTTAGCGTTGGCGGGACGGCTATCCTGGTCCGTCACGACCGTGATCGGCTCCGTATTGCCATCGGTGGTGGGCGCAGTAGCCGTTCTGATTGCCGGCGAACGAGGTATGGCCATTCTCGTCGTTGGCTTTAGTCTCTTTTGGCTTTTTGAACACCGTGTCTATTGTGACGTCCTGCCGCCGGAATACCTGGATCTGCGGCGCGTGCTCACTCTGCTGGTTTGCGCACTACTCGTATTGACCGCATTCGCGGGTTCGGGAGCCTTAGCGTGATTCTCGAAGATTTTGCCGAAGGAAAATGGCTGAGACCTCTGACGGTCGTCGGCTTCATTGCCATTCTCCTGCTCCTTGCATTTCAGGTGCTGCAGCCATTCATCGTTCCAGTGATCTGGGCAGCAATCCTGGCGTATGTCACCTGGCCGATGCATGAGCGATTGGTACGCCTGTGCAGCGGCCGACGGACGCTTGCGGCACTCGTGATGACCCTCTTGTTGAGCGCCGCCATTATTTTGCCGATCTTCTGGTTCGCGTTGCTGATCAAGGCCGAGGCCTTGCCGTTTTATAGAGAGATCGTACCGTTACTCGCAACGCTGAAGGTTCCGGAATTTATTGCAGACATTCCGCTCCTCGGTCCACGTATCCAGGAAATACTTGCACAGGTCGCGCGAGATCCGGGTGCCATTGATACAGCGATCCGACAATTCTTTGCCCAGTCGTCAGGCGAAATCAGCGCGATGCTTGGTGGTGTCGGACGAAATCTTGTAAAGCTCGTGACCGCTATGGTTTCGCTGTTTTTCATGTATCGGGACGGCGAATACTTTGCTTCGCAGGTCGGCCGTATGCTCGAGCAGTTCTTCGGGAAGACTCGCGTCGAGCACTACCTCGAAGCGATCGGCAACACAGTCAAAGCGGTTGTGTATGGGATTGTGCTCGCCGCATTGGCGCAGGGCACCCTTGCCGGCATCGGCTACTGGTTCGCCGGACTTCCGGTTCCATTGTTGCTCGCGATGTTGACCTTCCTCGTGGGCCTTGTGCCCTTCGTCGTTCCTTTTATCTGGGGATCTGCGAGCGTGTGGTTGTATCTCACGGGCGATACGACGGCCGCGCTCGGTCTGGCGATCTGGGGTCTCACTGCAGTGAGCTGGATCGACAATATCGTCCGACCGCTCGTCATCAGCGGCGCGACTCGTATCCCATTTCTTCTCGTTCTTTTCGGCGTTCTCGGTGGATTGACGGCCTTTGGCCTCGTAGGGCTTTTCATTGGCCCCGTCATCCTCGCCGTGCTGATGGCCATCTGGCGCGAGTGGC
>JBEAXT010000108.1:0-2737 GCA_041159695.1 Pseudomonadota bacterium | reverse complement strand
GAGATTCAATCACTGATACATGAGGTCAGATTGATACACGGCGCAGTCGCCGCCGAGGCCACCTCGATCGACTCGCTCCTCGCAGATCTGCGACACCTGTACTCCCGAATTGGCGGCGGGCGGCTACCCATCCATTGGGAACTGGCAGAGCTCGCCGTCCCGCTGGAACTCGATGCGAATCAAGCTATCGCCGTGTTACGCATCGTCGAGGAGGCGGTCGCCAACATCATCAAGCACGCTCAAGCCGAACGCATAACGATTCGCTTAATCGGCCCGTTCGATAACGATCTCGCCGCACTCGAGGTGATCGACGATGGCGCGGGAGAGTTCCGCCCCGGTGAATCCGGAGGTCTCGAAAACATGCGTCTGAGGGCGGAGCAGGTCGGGCTAAATATCGAGTTGACCCGCCTCGACCAGGGTAAAGCGGTTCGGATTCGCTTTCCGCGGCTCAGTGCGAGGCGCTGAAGAACGGATCGTCTAAATGGCCCGCGCGAACGTTGGCACGCAGAGAAGGCTCGAGAAGCTTTGGGGCCTTTAGTGTTGAATCACGTTTTTCGCGCATATCCACGAACTGCTCGAGTGTCACACCGCCTTTTAGGTGGATGTTGTTTTCGCTTAACTCTTTAGGGTTCGTCAGATGCTGAGGTGAAGAACCCTCGGGTGGATAATCGTGACAAAGAAAAATACGTGTTGCTGCAGGTAGTGAGAGCAGCCGCTTCATCGAAGCGTAGAGTGCGCGAGCGTTGCCGCCCGGGAAATCACAACGCGCCGTACCGTAATGCGGGGCGAAAATGGTATCTCCGACGAACGCCGCATCGCCGATGAGGTAGGTCACGCTATCGGGCGTATGGCCTGGCGTCGGAAGGACATCGACCTGTAGATCACCCAGCGAAAAACGCTCGCCGGCCTTGAATAGCGCGTCGAACTGGCGCCCATCGACCGGAAAGTCAGACTCGAGATTTAGGCGCGCTTTGAAGGTGCTCTGAACCTCGCGAATACCTTCGCCGATTCCCACCCGCGCGCCGGGCAGACGATGCTTGAGCCACTGCGCTGAGGTGAGATGATCGGCATGCGCATGGGTTTCCAAGATCCAGTCCACGCGGATCCCCTCGCGCTGGACGCACTCCAGCAACTGCTCAGCAGAACGGGACGACGTATGTCGGGTCGCCGGATCGTAATCCAGTACCGGATCGATGATCGCAGCGGCGCGGAGCGATGGGTCCGTCACCACATGACTGAACGTGCCGGTCGCTGGATCATAAAAGGTGTGAACGAGGGGCGCTAATGTGCTCATGAGGTCATTGTAGGGTCGCCCTGAAGTTCCTCCAATCCGCCCGACCCCACAGAACGGCCATCGGATCCGACGAGCGACGGATCAATGCGGGCGGACGGTTACGATAACGATCAGCGCCACATGGGCGGACGGTCTCAAATTGGGGGTGGATCATGATTCTGTTGACGGGGATCACGGGCAACATCGGGGGCGCAACGGCACGTGCGCTTCTGGAGCGCGGCGTACGCTTCAAAGCTTTGGTGCGCGACCTCACCAAGGCGGGCGCCTGGGCCGAGCAAGGTGTCGAACTTGTTCAGGGCGACTTCGAGGATGTCGAGTCCATTCGACGAGCCCTCGTCGGCATCGATCGCGCCCTGCTCGTGCTACCGAACGGCGAAGTGCAGGAACGGCTCGAATTGTCGTTCATCAACACCGCACGAAGTGCGGGTTTACCGTGGATCATCAAACTGTCGTCTCCCGAGGCTGTGCGGGGTACCACGAGTCCGATCCCCCTCGCCCACATTGCCGCCGAAGACGCGATCATGGCCTCCGGCATGAAGTGGACCTTTGTTCGCCCGAGTTTTTACATGCAAAACTTTCGGGGCTCGGTCAAGGCGGCAAAAGCGACCGGAAAACTGTCCATGCCCATGGGTAACGGAACGGTGGCCGTCACCGACAATAACGAGGCCGGTCAATTCATCGCACAGATTCTCACCGACAACGATTCGTCGCGGCATCATGGCCAGTGCTACGACATCACCGGGCCCGATCCCGTCATGACGTTTCACGATGTCGCTAAGGCAATCAGCGAAGTGATCGGCCAACCCGTTGTCTACGACGATTGCGATCCCAAAGCCTTTCAGGAAGCGATTCGCCCGTTCCACCGCAATCAGTGGCATTCGGATGCCGTCGCGACGCTCTTCGCCGAGATCGCGAGCGGACGCACCCCGGGCCACAAGACCGACACCTTTCAGAAAATCATGGGACGCCCCGGCAGATCGCTACGCGAGTACCTAAAAACCTTGGCGTGACGACTCTAAAATCAGATACTCCAACGCCCAGTAATGTCCGTTTTCTTTGAATTCCACACGGCGCGGGTCGTGGGTGACGTCGATATTCGTTGCACGCTCGAGCGGACGATTCGTCGCCGGCGCTGGATCGTCCGTGTTGATGATGGCGGTCACAGCATCCGCGCAGCGGCCATGCTCGCGAGCGCCATGCGACCAATCAACGAATCCGTAGATCTGGAACGGGTCGACAAACACCATCCGGATTTTTAAAGGTACCCTCGCCCGCTCGCGTAACCGCTCGCAAAGGGCATCGAGGACGTATGCACCGGAACTGTGAGCAATGAGTTCCAGATCGAGCGGTCGCGGATTCGTCGTCAACCTGTCGACGATCTGATCGGCTACTTGACGTCCCGCCACCTCGGCACTCGCGGCTGCACGAAGACGGGTATCGGAC
>JBEAXT010000101.1:0-5001 GCA_041159695.1 Pseudomonadota bacterium | reverse complement strand
TCGTGCTCGTCGAAATGCCGAAACAGCGCGGCGGTGTCGGCATGCTCGAAGTTATAGGCGGATTGCTCGACCTCATTCTGGTGGTACACGTCGCGATAGGTGACGCGGCCCATCGGGCCGTCAGTCCAGACGATGTCATAGACACTGTCGACACCTTGCAGATACATCGCGAGCCGTTCGAGTCCGTACGTGATTTCGCCGGTGACGGGCCGGCAGTCGAGGCCGCCGACTTGTTGGAAGTAGGTGAACTGCGTGACCTCCATACCGTTGAGCCACACCTCCCAACCGAGACCCCAAGCGCCGAGCGTGGGAGATTCCCAGTTGTCCTCAACGAAGCGGATATCGTGGGTCAACGGATCGAAGCCCAACATCTTCAGCGAGCCGATGTATCGATCGAGGATGTCGAGCGGCGAGGGCTTCAGCACCACCTGAAATTGGTAGTAGCGCTGTAGTCTGAATGGATTGTCACCGTATCGACCGTCGGTTGGGCGCCGCGAGGGCTGCACGTACGCCGCACTCCAGGGCTCGGGGCCGATCGAGCGCAGAAAAGTTGCCGTGTGGAAGGTGCCGGCGCCCATTTCCATGTCGTACGGCTGCAGGATGACGCAACCCTGGTCCGACCAGTACTTCTGAAGGGCGAAAACCAGTTCCTGAAACGTGCGAGCCATGGCTCCTGGCGAGCGGCCATCGCCGCGGTCGATCAAAGGGTGGTCAGTATAACGGGTGCGCCACCCCGCTCGATCCTCTAGCATCGACCGATAACGACGGGGGGCGGGGATATGACGACGGAGCGCGCTCGCGACGACGGCGCAGTGAAGGTCGGGATCTGGGAGCTCGCGCCCGGAGTCCAGCGATCCAATTTCTATGCGTTGCTCGGTGTCGCGTTCTTCTCGATCGGCTTGCTGACGCTGGTCGGTAACCTTCGGCCTTACCTCTTCAATTCGATGCTCATGATTCCCGACGATATTCAAGGTCGGGTGAGTGGCGTCATGGACGTCGTCAGCGAAATCCCTGCGTTGTTGCTGTCGGGGTTGATCGGCGCCGCGTCGGATCGGATCGGCAGACGCGTCATCTACGCCATGGGTTTCGCCATCCTCGGGGTCGGGTATTTCCTGTTTCCGCTGGCCGCTTTCAATTGGACGCTGTACGCGATGGTATTCATCACGGCCTGCGGCGCTTCGCTGATCGCAGCGATGCTGGCCGCGGTGATTGCCGATTACCCGCGGGAGACTTCACGCGGAAAACTCGTCGGAATCTGCTTTTTTCTAAATGGTTTAGGCGTCGCGACGCTGGTCGGCCTCGCCACGCAATTGCCCAAGTTTTATCTCGGGCAGGGGATGGACGTCATCGAGGCGGGACGCGCAGCGTACTGGACGGTTGCGGCCCTTTGCGTCATTCCCTGCATCATCGTGTTGCGCGGACTCGCCCGCCAATCGCCAGGGCAGATCACCGAACGAGAGCCGGTGCTTGCCACGTTACGGATTGGTATCGCGGCTGCACGCGATGTCCGGGTGCGCTTGGCGTATGCCTCCGCAGCGGTATCGCGAGCGTCGTTGTCGATCATCAGCGCCTTCTTCTTTTTATGGATGGTTCAGGCCGGCAAACAGCAAGGGATGACGCCTGCCGAGGCGCTCTCGGCGAGCAGCGGAATTTTCGTCGTCATTCAAATCACGGCGACCCTGTGGGCGGTAACCGTAATCACGTTCATCGATCGCGTGGATCGGGTGCTCTTCATGGCGGTCGCGTCCGCGCTCGCCTCTGGCAGTTACGTGTGGTTCGGCCTGCAGGACAACCCGTTTCAACCGGCCATGTACGTCGCCGCCGTGTTTCTCGGTATCGGCGAGATGAGCGGCATCTTGGCCTCGCAGGCGCTGATCGGTCAGGTGGCGCCGGAGCGGGGCCGAGGCGCCGTGATTGGTGTGTTCACCTTATGTGGGTCGGTCGGAATTTTTCTTGCGGCGATTGTGGGTGGCACGCTGTTCGACGCCTGGCGACCGTCGGCGCCGTACATCGTCATGGGCTGCACCAGCGGACTGCTGTGCGCGCTCGCCACGTACACCTGGATCCAGACTCGAATCCGAGTGGTCGCACCGATTTAGGTCTCATCGACGCTTTAATGCACTATTTCAGTGCATAAATCATAATTTATCGGCTCTTTTTGAGAATCAAATTCTTGATTTCTCAAAAATTTAGGGCGTCGGCACATAAAATGCATCATACTTGGGCGTCTTAACCCTATGGAGCGAACATGAGTAGCGCGAGTGACGTCATCAAGATGATCAAGGACCGAGAAGTGAAGTGGGCCGATTTGCGCTTCACCGATACCCGCGGCAAGGAGCAGCACGTCACGATCCCCGCCAAGCTCGTGGACGACGGCCTTTTCCGCGACGGCAAGATGTTCGACGGGTCGTCCATTGCCGGTTGGAAGGGCATCAACGAGTCCGACATGATCCTCATGCCCGAGGCAGCGACCGCGGTACTCGACCCGTTCTTCGAAGAAGCGACGGTCAACATCCGTTGTGACGTCATCGAGCCGGCCACGATGCAGGGTTACGAGCGCGATCCGCGCTCGATCGGCAAGCGAGCCGAGGCGTATTTAAAGAGCACGGGCATCGCCGATGGCGCCATGTTCGGCCCCGAGAACGAGTTTTTCATCTTCGACAGCGTGCGTTGGAAAAACGAAATGCACGGCTGCTCGTACGACATCGACTCCGTGCAGGGCGCCTGGAACAGCAATACCCAGATCGAGGGCGGCAACAAAGGCCACCGTCCCGGCGTCAAGGGTGGATATTTCCCCGTCCCCCCCGTCGATGCGTACCAAGATATCCGCAACGCGATGTGCGGGGCCTGTGAAGAACTGGGTCTCGTCGTTGAAGTGCATCACCACGAAGTGGCGACCGGCGGCCAATGCGAAATCGGCATCGGGGCTGGCGGCCTGGTCAAGAAGGCCGACGAAGTTCAAATCCTGAAATACGCCGTACACAACGTCGCGCATGCTTACGGCAAAACCGCCACGTTCATGCCGAAGCCGCTCGTCGGCGACAACGGCTCGGGCATGCACGTCCATCAATCTTTGCAGAAAGACGGTAAAGCGCTCTTTGCGGGTGATAAATACGGCGGTCTCTCCGAAACCGCGCTCTATTACATCGGCGGCATCATCAAGCATGCCAAGGCGCTCAATGCGTTCACCAATGCGGGCACCAACAGCTACAAGCGCCTCGTTCCGGGCTTCGAAGCGCCGGTCATGCTGGCGTATTCGGCGCGTAACCGCTCGGCATCGATCCGCATTCCCTTCGTCTCGAACCCGAAGGCGCGCCGTATCGAAGTGCGTTTCCCGGACTCTTCCGCAAATCCGTACTTCGCCTTCGCCGCGATGATGATGGCGGGTCTCGACGGTATCCAGAACAAGATCCATCCGGGCGATCCGGCAGACAAAGATCTGTACGACCTCGAGCCGGAAGAGGCGAAGCACATCCCGACGGTGTGCCACTCGCTCGACATGGCACTCGAGAGTCTCGACAAGGATCGCGAGTTCCTCACCCGCGGTGGTGTGTTCACCAACGACGTCATTGATGCCTACATCAATCTCAAGATGCAGGAAGTCACGCGTTATCGGATGAGCACGCACCCGGTCGAGCTCGACCTGTATTACAGCTGCTAATTACGTAGCGCCCGAACCCAAGGTGGCGTGATGCGCGGCAACGACTATGGCGGTTGAACGACTCTTCGCGAGTTTTGCTGCGCATCACGACCCTGCGGACTTGCTCGACGCCCTATCGACGGGCGTCGTGCTCCTCGACCCTGCGCTCGTCGTGGTGCACGCCAATGTCGCTGCACAGGGCTTGATGGCCGTCGGTCTCAACCAGGCCCGCGGCCGCGCGTTCTGCGACCTCTTCACCGACAGCGGCAATCTGCAACTCACGCTGCTGCGCGCGCGGGACACCGGCGAAGTGGTGACCGAGTGCGATTGGGCACTGCGCCCCATCGGCGCGCCCAAAGATTCTCGCCTCGTCGATGTGACGATTACGCCGATCGATCGGCCGTCGGGGACCCGCCAGGTGTTACTCGAACTTGCCGATGCCGAGCCGCGGAATCGGCTCAATCGCGACAGCGCGCTGCGGGCACGTCTCGAGAGCAGTCGCATGATGACTCGTCAGCTTGCTCACGAAATCAAAAATCCGCTCGGTGGCGTGCGAGGCGCTGCACAGCTTCTTGCGCGGCAGCTGCCGGCCCCGGAGCTTCGCGAGTACACCTCGGTGATCATCAACGAAGCCGACCGGCTCGCCTCACTCGTGGATACGATGCTGAGCCCTGCCCGACCACCGCAAAAAGTGCTGCTCAATGTTCATGAGGTATGTGAGCACGTTCACCGCCTGCTCGTCGCCGAGGCGCCGCAACATGTCGTCGTCGAGCGGGATTACGACCCGAGCGTTCCCGAGGGCCGTTTTGACCGTAACCAACTCGTACAGGCTTTGCTCAATCTCTCTCGAAATGCCATGCAGGCGGTCGGCGAATCGGGACGTATCGTGCTGCGCACCCGCGCCTTGACGCAGGCTCACATCGGAATCGTTCGCCATCGTCTGGCCGTTCGGATCGATATTCTCGATAACGGCCCGGGTGTCCCGGAGGAAATCCGCAGCACGTTGTTTTATCCGTTGGTGACTGCACGGCCGAACGGCACCGGACTCGGGCTCGCGGTGGCGCAAGAGCTCATCAATCGCAACGGCGGCATCATCGAGTTTCAGAGCGAGCCCGGTAATACGGTGTTCTCCATTACGCTCCCGTTGACGGCCACCGATATGCCCGCGAGCGGAGTCGGCTCATGACGAGACCGCTACGTATCTGGTTGGTGGATGACGATGCGTCGATTCGGTGGGTGCTCGAGCGGGCGCTGAAGGGCGGCGGAATGACGACGCGAATGTTCGAGTCGGCGGAGCCTGCTCTCGAGGCGTTGCGTAGCGAGTCGCCCGACGTTCTGCTGACGGATATTCGGATGCCGGG
>JBEAXT010000082.1:0-23115 GCA_041159695.1 Pseudomonadota bacterium | reverse complement strand
GCTCTGCACACCGATGATCGCCTCGCAGGCGGCGGCGAATGTTCGGTCGGCCTCGTCTTCAAGCGCGCGACCCTCGCCGGCGAATCCACCCTGTCCTGGCATGCGCTGTACGAGCAGCCCTGCGGTGCCGAAATCATCGGCACCGAGCACGACGCGCGTCGGCAATTGCTCGGAGGTCTCAAAGTAATGCTCGAGTGATGCGGCCAGCGACCCGCCGCCGATTGGTACGATGCCCTGGTAACGTGCAGCCTGCTTACCCGTCTCGATGGTGACGACGATGGTGCCCTCGCCTGCGAGACTTGCGAATCCGTCCTCGTTCGCGACGCGCTCGCGATCGAACCGAGCGACGCCCCGGATGCGAAAATCGTGCGTGCACTGCGCGACGAGCAGACGCACGCCGCCATTTCCCTGCATCTGTAAGGTGAGCTCACCCTCGAACTTAAGTGTGGAGGCAAGTAAAACGGCGGCGGAGACTGCCTCACCCAGTAAACGTCTGACCGGCTCGGGATAGTCGGCATGCTCGCGCAAGGCGAGCCACGCCGGCCCGAGTCGCACGAACTGACCGCGTACGGATTGTTGCTCGACCACGAAGCGCTGCACGAGGTCGCTGACTCGATGCTCGCTCGAGTCGTTTTCGCTGCGCGAAGCGTCCTGCATCAACCCGAAAGCTTCTTGCGCAACAGGTCGTTGAGTTGCGCGGGATTCGCCTTGCCGCCCGTCGCCTTCATCACCTGACCGACAAAGAAACCGAATAGCTTGTCTTTACCGGAGCGATAGTCGGCGAGCTGCCCCGGGTTCTTGGCCATAACGTCGTCGATGGCTTTCTCGATGGCGCCCGTGTCGGTGATCTGTCGAAGACCCTTCTGCTCGATGATGGCGTCGGCACTCTCGCCGCTCGCCCACATCGCCTCGAAGACGTCTTTGGCGATCTTTCCGGAAATCGTCGTATCCACGATGCGCGTCACGAGACCGGCGAGCGCCTCGGCGTTGACCTTCGAGTCGCCGATCTCGAGATTGTCCTTATTGAGGAAGGCTGCGAGATCGCCCATGACCCAATTGGCGCACAGCTTGGGATCTCGACCGACCCGACGAACGACCTCTTCGTAGAGCGCGCCGAGCTCCCGGCTTGCCGTCAGAACGCCCGCGTCGTACTCCGAGAGTCCGTAGTCGCGTACGAACCGCGCGGCTTTTTCATCGGGCAGCTCGGGCAACGCCGCCTTCACCGTGGCGACGAACGAATCGTCGATCACGAGCGGCAGCAGATCGGGATCCGGGAAGTATCGATAGTCGTTCGCTTCTTCTTTGGAGCGCATGGAGCGCGTCTCGCCCTTATCGGGGTCGTAGAGACGCGTCTCCTGCACGACCTTACCGCCGGACTCGATCAACTCGATTTGACGCTCGACTTCGTAGTTGATCGCCTTCTCGACGAACCGAAAGGAATTGAGGTTCTTGATCTCGGCGCGGGTTCCGAATTTGTCGCTGCCCTTCGGGCGTACCGACACGTTCGCATCGCAACGGAAAGAGCCTTCCTGCATGTTGCCGTCGCAGATGTCGAGGTAACGGACGAGCGTGTGCACCTTCTTCATATACGCCACAGCTTCTTTGGCCGAACGCAGATCGGGCTCGCTCACGATCTCGATGAGCGGCGTACCGGCGCGATTGAGGTCGATGCCGCTCATGCCGGGCATCCCTTCGTGCAAAGATTTCCCTGCATCTTCTTCAAGATGAGCGCGCGTGATGCCGACACGCTTTCGAGTCCCGTCGTCGAGTACGATATCGAGCGAGCCCTGCGCTACGACGGGCAGCTCGTACTGGCTGATCTGATAGCCCTTCGGCAAGTCGGGATAAAAGTAATTCTTACGGGCGAATACCGAGTGCGGGGCGATGCGCGCACCGATGGCGAGCCCAAAGCGTACGGCCATCCGCACCGCCTCGCCGTTGAGCACCGGCAGAACACCCGGATAACCGAGATCGACCAGGTTCGCCTGCGTATTGGGCTCGGCGCCATAGGCGGTGGCAGACCCCGAGAAAATCTTGGAGTGCGTCGCGAGCTGCGCGTGGATTTCGAGGCCGATGACGGTTTCCCATTCCATGGCGAGTCCTCAGGCGAACGCCGACGGCGTCTTGAGATGCCAGTCGGTTTCCTGCTGGTAGCGGTGCGCTGCGTTGAGCATGCGCGCCTCAGAGAAATGCGGCCCGACGATCTGCAAGCCGATGGGCAGACCGTCGACAAACCCGCAGGGAATGGACATCCCCGGCAACCCTGCGAGGTTGGCACCGATGGTGTAGATATCGTTGAGGTACATGGTGATCGGGTCGTCGCACTTGGCGCCGATACGGAACGCCGGCGTCGGCGTCGTCGGACCAACGAGCAAGTCACATTCTTTGAAGGCACGGGCAAAATCGGCGCTGATAAGCTGCCGAACACGCTGAGCCTTGAGGTAATAGGCGTCGTAATAGCCGGCCGAGAGCACGTAGGTGCCCGTCATGATGCGACGCTTCACCTCTGCGCCAAACCCCTCGCCGCGTGAGCGACAGTAGAGATCGAGCAAATTTTTGGGTGAATCGCAGCGATGCCCGAAACGCACGCCGTCGAAACGCGCGAGATTGGAGGAACACTCAGCTGGCGCCACGACATAATACGTGGGCACGGAGAGCGGCAGATTGGGGCAGCTCACCTCGCGCACTTTGGCGCCGAGTTTTTCGTAGACAGCGATGGCATCGCGGATGCGCTGCTCGCACGTGGCATCGAGGCCTTTGTCAAAGAATTCGCGGACCAAGCCGATGGTGAGCCCTTGCAGCGAGTCACCGAGGGTGGCCGTGTAGTCCGGTACCGGAGAGTCGACACTCGTCGAATCTCGCGGATCGAAGCCCGACATCGGACCGAGCAGCAACGCGGCGTCTTCCGCGCTGACGGTGATGAGCCCGGCCTGATCGAGGCTCGAGGCGAACGCGATCATGCCGTAGCGACTGCAGCGCCCATAGGTCGGCTTGATACCCGTGACGCCGCATAGCGCTGCGGGCTGGCGTATCGAACCTCCGGTATCCGTCGCGGTCGCCGCAGGCACGATACGCGCCGCCACTGAGGCCGCGGATCCGCCCGAGGAGCCGCCGGGAACCATCTGCGGATCCCAGGGGTTACGAACAGGGCCGAAGAAACTCGTCTCGTTGGAGGAGCCCATAGCGAACTCGTCCATGTTGAGCTTGCCAAGCATCACCGTGCCGGCCGCGCGCAGACCCGAGACGATCGTCGCGTCGTAGGGCGAGACGAAATTGCCGAGCATCTTCGAGCCGCACGTGGTGCGAACACCTTCCGTACAGAAAATGTCCTTGTGCGCGATCGGCACGCCGGTCAGACGGCCGGCACGCCCCGCCGCACGCGACGCATCGGCCTCGGCAGCAGCCTTCAGGGCAGACTCGCCCGTCACGGTGATGAAGGCATTGAGTTCGGGCTGTGCGACGGCGATACGCTCGAGATAGTGGCGGGTCAGCTCGACACTCGAGAACTGGCCTGCCGCGAGACCCCGCGCGAGCGCCGCGACGGTGGGCGCCGGGGCACTCATTCGATCACCTTCGGCACGAGGTACAGACCCGCTTCGACTTTAGGCGCGTTGCGCTGGACGGTGTCGCGCCGGTCGGTCTCGGTGACCTCGTCGACTCGCAAACGCTGCGCCAATCCCGGCATGGGATGCGCCATCGGGTCGATACCGGCCGTCGGGGCGCGGTCGAGCTCGCCGACGAAGGCGAAGATCTTGGAGAGAGAATCGACGTAGACCGGGATCTCGGTCTCGGTCAACTCCAGGCGCGCAAGGCGCGCGATGTTTTCGATGTCTGCGCGGGTAAGGCTCATGTTCGGGGGCCCTGGACGGGCCGAGAATCATACCATCGTTGCCTTGTCGAAGGGCCTGCAGGTTGTTAAATTGCAAGCCTTTTCCCAGCCCTTTCCCCCACCCCGAGCTCCGGCACACCACGATGTTCAAACGTCTTCGCGGCTACTTCTCCAGCGATATCTCCATCGACCTCGGGACAGCCAACACGCTGATCTACGTCCGTGACCGGGGCATCGTCCTCAACGAGCCTTCCGTGGTCGCCGTGCAGGACGACTTCAGCCGCGGCGGAAAGGTCATCGTAGCCGTCGGTGCCGAAGCCAAAAATATGTTGGGTCGCACCCCCGGCAACATCACCGCCGTGCGCCCGATGAAAGACGGCGTCATCGCCGACTTCACCTACACCGAAAAGATGCTGCAGTACTTCATCGCGAAGGTGCACGACAACCGTCTGCTCAAGCCCTCGCCGCGCGTGCTCGTATGCGTGCCGGTCGGCTCGACGCAAGTCGAGCGTCGCGCGATCCGCGAATCAGCCGAAGGCGCCGGTGCGCGCACCGTGGCGATCGTCAGCGAGCCGATGGCCGCTGCCGTCGGCGCGGGCCTGCCGGTTCAAGAAGCGCGCGGCTCGATGGTGCTCGACATCGGCGGCGGTACGTCCGAGGTCGCGGTCATCTCGCTCAACGGTATCGTGTACGCGCAGTCTGCGCGTATCGGCGGCGATCGCTTCGATGACGCCATCATCAATTACGTGCGCCGCAACTACGGCATCCTCATCGGTGAAACGACGGCCGAGCGCATCAAAATCGAAATCGGATCGGCGTACCCGGGACAAACCGTTCGCGAGATCTCGGTCAAAGGACGAAACCTTTCCGAGGGTGTGCCGCGCAGTTTCGTACTCAACAGCAACGAGATCCTCGAGGCGCTGCAAGAACCGCTGCAGGGTATCGTCAGCGCCGTCAAACAAGCGCTCGAACAAACTCCGCCCGAACTCGGCTCCGACGTGGCCGAACGCGGAATCGTCGTCACGGGTGGCGGCGCACTATTGCGCGATATCGACAAACTCATCACCGAGGAAACCGGCGTACCGGTCGTCATCGCCGAGGATCCGCTCACCTGCGTCGCGCGCGGCGGCGGTCGCATCCTCGAACTGATGGACGAGCTCGGCCCCGGCAACTTCGGGCTTGAGTAACGCGGCCAGCAGCCGGAACATCATCCAACGCGGCACCCCGGCGGGGCTGCGCTTCTTCTCGTACGCGGTCCTCGCGCTCGCCATCATGTGGCTCGATCAGCGCGGTGGCTGGCTCGACTCCGTGCGCTTCGGTCTCTCGGCTGCGGCCTATCCTTTAAAGGTTGCGCTCGACTCCCCCGTCAAAGCCTGGGAGTGGACCCGAAATAATTTTGCGGAGCGCGGCGCACTCCAAGAAGAAAATCGACAACTTCGCGAGCGTGTTCGCGAGCTCGAGCTGCTCGCCATGCGACGCGCCGACCTCGAAATCGAAAATCGCGAGCTACGAAACCTTCGAGCTGCCGCGGCAGATGTCGCTCAAAAATGGATGAGCGCCCGCATCATCGCCACCGATAACAGTCGCGCCCGCCAGCGCTACACCGTCGATCGCGGCGCCGTGCACCGCGTTGCCAAGGGTCAAACTGTGATTGCGGCCGGCGGCCTGGTCGGCCAAGCGCTGCGCGTAGGTCCCTGGAGAACCGAAATCATCCTGCTCTCGGATCCCGAGCATGCCGTCCCCGTACAAATTGCGCGTACCGGTCAACGCACACTCGCGCTCGGCACCGGCCGCGAAGGCAAACTCGCGCTGCCGCTACTGCCCCTGCAAACGGACATTCGTGAAGGGGATCTACTCGTCACTTCGGGCCTCGGAGGCGTCTTTCCCGCCGGATATCCTGTCGCTAAGGTGAGTCGAGTTCGTCGTGACGGCGCCTCGCCGCTTGCACAGGTAGATGCCGAGATGCTGGCGAAGCTCGATCGCGACCGACTCGTCGCGTTCATCTGGTTCGATGCGGCGCACCCGTCTGCGCCAGCCGAGGCGGCCACATCGGCCGAGGTCGCGAAGACCGAGGTCAAAAAATGATCGGAGCGACGGTCCGTAGCAGGCTAATGTGGTCGACGCTCGTCGCGTTCGTGCTGCAAGTCGTGCCGCTCCCATGGTGGCTTGCGATCGCGCGCCCTCCGCTCGCCGTCATGACCGTCATTTTCTGGTCGCTGATCGCGCCGCGTATCGGCGGCATCGGCCTCGGATTTGTCGTCGGTCTCGCACTCGATGTCTATAACGGCGTTATCTTTGGTCAACACGCTCTCGCGCTATCTTTCGTCGCCTACGTCGCAATCCGTCAACATCTCATCGTGCGCAACAAGCCGATGTTCGAGCAAACCTTGTTCGCTGCGAGCCTGTTGTTCGCCTGCGAGGCTATCACTTGGGCCGTCGACGGCTGGACGGGCAATGCCTCGGGCGGCTGGATGCGCTGGCTTCCCATCGTCACCGGTGCGCTGATCTGGCCGCTGTCCTCGGCGTGGCAGGCGAGCGAAAATCGCGCCCGTCGCTGACATGAGCACCCGCGGGCGAATCAAAGATTTCTGGCGCGAACAGCGCATCTTCGAACAGCGTGCACTCGCGGCTTCGATCATCGTCAGTGCGCTGGCGGTCGTCTTGTTCGGTCGGCTGATCTGGCTGCAGGTCGTGAAGTACGACTACTACACCGACCTCGCTCAAGGAAATCGCGTACGCATCGAGCCGCAACCGGCGCCGAGAGGCATCATTTACGATCGTCACGGCAAGATCCTCGCGGAGAACAAGCCCGCGTATCAGCTCGAACTCGTCCCCGAAGAAGTTCCGAATCTCGACGCGACGCTGCGAGGCCTCGTCGACATCGGCCTCATCGAGCAAGACGATCTCGATGACGTCCGGCGCACCATTCGCTCACGCCGATCCTTCGACAGCGTACCCATTCGGCTATTCCTCAACGACGACGACATGGCGCGCTTCGCCGTCAACCGCCACGATTTCCCGGGCGTCGATATTCGAACACGACTCGCACGTAGCTATCCGCACGGCGAGACGGCCGTCCACGCGCTCGGCTACGTGGGATCGATCTCGGCCAGCGATCTTGCGCGTATCGATCGCGAGGCGTATGCCGGCAGTTCGACCATCGGCAAAGTCGGCGTCGAGGCGGCCTTCGAGGACGTGTTACGCGGTCGCAACGGCCGACGTGAAATCATGGTGAATGCCCGAGGCCGTTCGGTCGACAAGGCTGGTGGCCTCGAGGCCATGCGGACCACGATACCGGGTGACCCGGGAAATGATCTGTTACTCACACTCGATCTCGAGGTGCAGCGCGTCGCGGAAGATCTGGTCCGCGACCAGCGCGCTGCCATCGTCGCGCTCGATCCGAACAACGGCGATGTTCTAGCGCTCGTCAGTCGTCCGGGGTTCGATCCCAACCTGTTCGCTCGCGGACTCACCCGCACGGAGTTTCGTGCGCTCAATGAAAACCCGGACCGTCCGCTCTTCAATCGCGCACTGCGCGGGACGTATCCGCCCGGCTCGACGATCAAGCCCGTCGTGGCTTTGGCCGGGCTCACGTACGGAGTGACCGAACCGCTCTCGCCACACTACTGCGTCGGGTTCTACTCCCTGCCCGGAAGCAGTCACCGGTTCCGTGACTGGAAACCGACAGGACACGGGCCCACAGATCTTCGCGGTGCCATCGCGCAATCCTGCGATACGTATTTCTATGAAATGTCGACGCGGCTCGGCGTCCGTCGTCTACACGACTTTCTCGCCGAGTTCGGGCTAGGCGAACCCACCGGGATCGATATCGGGGGTGAGAAGGCGGGGATCCTCCCCTCGCCCGAGTGGAAGAAACAAGCCTTCAAAAAACGCAGCGACCAGGTCTGGTTTCCCGGAGAGACTGTCATCTTCAGTATCGGTCAGGGCTATATGACGAGCACGCCGCTGCAGCTCGCGCATATGACGGCCATTCTTGCAACGCGGGGTCGAAATTTTCAGCCACGACTTGTTCGCGCACTTCGCGACCCAGAAAACCAGAAGGTGACCGAGCTGGCGCCGAAGCCCTTGCCGCGCCCGAATGCGGGGAAGCCGGAGGACTGGGATCGCGTCGTGGATGGCATGCTGGCGGTGATGCAAGGCGGAACCGCAACGCGCGCTGCAGCCGGCGCCCCCTATACGATTGCGGGCAAAACGGGAACGGCTCAGGTGTTTACGGTCGCGCAAAACGCGCGCTACAACGAGGCGGCGATCTCCGAGCGCTTGCGTGACCACGCCTGGTTCGTCGCATTTGCGCCGGCCGAGGCGCCGAAGATCGCGATCGCGGTGATCGTGGAGAATGGGCGTAGCGGCAGCGGCACCGCAGCTCCGATCGCCCGAACCATCATGGATGCCTATCTGTTGCGCAAGTTTCCGGAATCTTTGACCCTCAACGCTTCGAGTTCACCGATGAGCGGTGATATGTCGGAGGAATGATGCTGCGCGAGGACGTCGACAGCACCACGCAGAGAACCCTGACGCGTACTGCGAAGCTACTCGGTAGCCTGCGTCTCGATGGACCGCTGCTTGCAGGTCTCGCCGCCATCGCGGCGTACGGACAGTTCGTGCTCTACAGCACCTCGGGCGGCGATTGGGAGTCGGTACTTCGTGGCAGCACGCGACTCGCGCTGGGTGCTGCGCTCATGTTGGTTCTCGCACAGCTACGGCCGGGCATGTTGCGCCGACTCACGCCCTGGCTGTATGTCATCGGTCTCGTTCTACTCGTCATCGTCGATGCCATCGGCTACATCGGCAAAGGCGCGCAGCGTTGGCTCGACCTCGGGTTCATCCGGTTTCAGCCTTCCGAGCTCATGAAGCTTGCCGTCCCGATGACCTGCGCCTGGATCTTGCGCGAACGCCCTTTACCGCCTGATCTACGGACGCTCGCGCTGCTCGCGAGCGTCATTCTCGTGCCGACGGCACTCACGATCGTGCAGCCCGATCTCGGCACGGGTCTGCTCATTTTGATGGGCGGGCTCATCGTGTTGCTGCTCGGCGGACTGCAGATTCGATATATCGTCGCGCTGGGACTTGGCAGCATCGCAGCCGCGATCGTCGGCTGGTATTTCCTGCACGATTACCAACGGCAACGCGTGCTGACCTTTCTCGATCCGCAAGCCGATCCGCTCGGTTCGGGCTATCACATCATCCAGTCGGTGATCGCCATCGGTTCGGGTGGAATATTCGGTAAAGGCTACCTGCAGGGCTCGCAAGGCCAGCTCGAGTTCCTGCCGGAACGCACGACGGATTTCGTCTTCGCCGTCATCGGCGAAGAACTCGGTCTGGTCGGCGCTCTGGTGCTGATCGGACTCTACGTATTCGTGGTCCTTCGCGCGATTTTCCTCGCCTCGCAGATGCGCGACACGTTCGCTCGCCTGCTGTCCGGCAGTCTCGCCGCTACGTTCTTCGTCTACGTGTTCATCAATGCGGGCATGGTGAGCGGACTGCTGCCCGTCGTCGGCGTCCCACTGCCGCTCGTGAGTTACGGCGGCACATCGATGGTGACCCTGTTGGCAGGCTTCGGTATGCTCATGTCGTTGTACGCCAACCGCAAACTCGCAGCCTGATGAAATACGCCAAAGGCGCCCTTCACACTCGCGTTCTCTGTACTGTTTTCTTAATGCCCATCGCGCTGACGGCTTGCGTCGCGCCGCGTGAAAAAGCCGTTGTGCGCGCCGAGGCGGTGCCTGCGCCCGCGGCGGCTGCGACGTCCCCTGCGAGCGCCCCGAGCGCGCCGAGCGTACCGGTTTCGACGCCCACGCCAGCCGAACCGACGCCCTTCGATCTCAGTCGAGAGGACATCAGCGCGTTCATCAAAGAAACCGCCGAAAAAAATAAAATTGCCGAGATCGAGATCCGGGCGCTGCTCGCTCAAGGGATGCATCAACCCCGCATCATCGCGGCGATCACCCGGCCTGCCGAAACCGTGTTGCGATGGTGGGAATACAGCAACCGGCTCGTCACCGCCGAGCGGATCGCGCGGGGCGTCGAATTCTCGAGGGAACACCAGGCACGACTCGAGGCTGCGCATGCCAAGACGGGGGTCTCACCCGCGTACATCGCTGCCATCATCGGCATCGAAACCAATTACGGACGCAACAAAGGCTCCTGGCGCGTGCTCGATGCCCTCATGACGCTAGGCTTCGACTATCCGCCGCGCGGTCGATTCTTCCGCTCCGAACTCGAGCATTTTCTATTGCTGATGCGCGAGGAATCTCTCGATCCGCTCACCACGCTCGGCTCCTACGCGGGTGCCATGGGCGCTCCGCAATTTATGCCCTCGAGTTATCGGCGCTTCGCTGTCAACGGCTCACTCGATGGCGCGAGCGATCCGCGACGCGATCTGTTCATGCAATGGGATGACGTCATCGGCAGTGTCGCCAATTATTTTTCGGTCCATGGCTGGGAGCGAGACGCGCCCGTGCTGCTCGAACCTGAAGCGAGCGCGGAAACGTTGGCGAGCGTCATGCCGACACTCGAACGACGCAACCTCGATCTCAACCAGACGGCAGGCGGAGCGCGCGGTCTCGGGCTCATCCTGCCTGAGTCGATCACCGATGACACTCGGGTCATTCTCATTCCAGCCGAGCTCGCCGATCGTCCGAATGTGCGCGTGGGTTTTCGTAATTTCCACGTCATCACGCGTTATAACCGTAGCACGTTGTACGCGATGGCCGTCCACGATCTTGCGATGGCCATCGAGACCGAGCTCGTCGCCGCCTCGACCTCATCGCAGTGACACTTAGACTCGTTCTCGTCATCACGCTCAGTGCCGTGTTGCTGCAGGGTTGCAGTCTGTTTCGTCGGGCACCCGAGCCATCGAAGCCCGTGACGAGCCTTCCGAAGGGCGCGCCAAAAAATCTCGACGCCATCCCCGATGCCGTGCCTCGTAAAGAGCCGCGCAGCCGCTACGGTAATCCCGAAACCTACGAAGTGTTCGGTCGAACCTATCGAGTCCAACGTAGCGCACGCGGCCATGTCGAGCGTGGGATCGCCTCATGGTATGGCCCCGGGTTCCACGCCGAGCGCACCTCGAGCGGCGAACCCTACGACATGTATGCGATGACCGCTGCGCACAAGACGCTGCCCATTCCTGTCTACGCTCGTGTCACCAACCTCGAAAACGGTCGATCGGTCGTCGTACGCATCAATGATCGCGGTCCGTTCGTCGGTGATCGCATCATCGATCTATCGTATACCGCTGCCCACAAGCTCGACATGACCCGAAAAGGCACGGCACTCGTGGAAGTCCGGGTCATCGAGCCGGGAGACGACGCCCCGCCGCCGCTGCCGCTACCCATCGCGACCGCTACCGCAGCGACGCCGCCCGCGCCCGCCAGAGCGGCAGCGAGCGCGAGTGCGCGGGTCGACGCCTCCACCGTCATCGGCGTCAGCTCCCGGTTTCTGCAGACGGGTTCATTTTCGGCCCGGGCTAATGCCGAGGCCATGCAACAGCGCCTCGCCAACTCCGGAATCCGCAACACGCTCGTGCGCGAGGCGCAGATCAGCGATCGGACCGTGTTCCGCGTTCAAGTCGGACCTCTCGACGGCCCACTTGAAGCCGACGACATGATCGAACGATTGCGAATCGCAGGCGTGCCCGACGCCCGTCCCGCTCACGAATAACCCGTTTACAATTACGAGGTTCGTTTCACGCCCCAGATCCCGCAGGAGTCCAGCCTTGTCGTTCAACTTCCGCCTCGCCGTTGCCGCTCTCGTCCTCTCCTCTAGCCTTACGCTGAGCGCTCACGCCACTGTCCTACCCGTACCGCCTCCGCCGGGCATCGAAGCAAAGTCTTGGATCCTCGTTGACCACGCCTCCGGCCGACGTCTGGCGGGCGAAAACGAAGATGCGCGGGTCGAGCCCGCGAGCATCACTAAAGTCATGACGGCCTATGTCGCCTTCAAGGCACTGGCGGAAGGTCGTCTGAAACTTCAAGAACCCGTGACCATCAGTGAGCGCGCGTGGCGCGCCGAGGGCTCGCGCACGTTCTTGCAAGTGGGCGACCAGGTTCCGGTCGAAGTGCTGCTGCAAGGCATGATCGTGCAGTCGGGTAACGACGCAGCCATCGCCATCGCCGAGCGGCTCGCGGGTTCCGAAGACACGTTTGCACGAGTGATGACTGAGCAAGCCCGAGCGCTCGGCATGAAGAATTCGAGCTTTGCGAATTCCACCGGCCTGCCGGACCCGGCGCTCTACACGACCGCCCGAGATATCGCGATTCTTGCGCGAGCGATGATTCGCGATTTCCCGCAGTACTACCGCTGGTACTCTCAGAAAGAATTCGTCTGGAACAACATCCGTCAGGGAAATCGCAACGGTCTGCTCTATCGCGACCCGAGTGCCGACGGGATCAAGACCGGCCACACAGACAGTGCCGGCTACTGTCTCGTGAGCTCGGCCCAACGAAACGGCACACGCATGATTTCGGCGGTCTTCGGCACCGAGTCTCCCAAAATTCGCGAACAGGCGAGCGCAGCGCTTCTCAACTACGGCTTTGCATTTTACGAAACCGTAACCTTGCGCAAGGCCGGCGAAATGGTACTGCAGCCACGCGTCTTCAAAGGCACGGAGCAATCTGTCGCCGTATCACCGCAAACCAACGTCGGTGTCACCGTGACGCGTGGCAACACGAGCAAGCTGCGTGTCACCACGACACTCAATGAGCCCCTGATCGCACCGCTCAAGGCCGGACAGCGAGTGGGCGAACTGATGGTCCTCGATGGAAACACCGTCGTACGCCGCGTACCGCTCGTCGTCAGCGGCGATGTTCCGGCGGGCGGACTCTGGGCTCAGGCCCGCGATACGGTTTCTCTCTGGTTTAGGTGATTCATGGGCGCCACTCTTCCGATCTGCTATCTCGACGGCGCGTGGTTGCCGATCAACGAAGCGCGCATCTCACCGCTCGATCGGAGCTTTTTATTTGGTGATGGCGTTTACGAAGTCGTCCCGGTGTTTGCGGGACGTCCGTTTCGGTTCATCGAACATTTCGATCGACTGACTCGTAGTTGCCACGCGCTGCGCATGACAGACCCGCACGATCGGGATCAATGGCGCGCCATCGTGCGCGGTCTCATGGAGCGCAATGGCGGCGGCGACATGTATGTCTACGTTCAAGTATCCCGGGGCGCCGACACGGGTCGCTCGCACGCCCCGCTCCCCGATATTCCGCCGACAGTCTTCGGTTTTGCTGCACCGCTGCCCAAACCCTCGAGCGAGCAACTGGCGCGCGGAATCGCCTGCGTAACGGCGCCCGATATTCGCTGGGGTCGCTGCGACATCAAATCGGTTGCGCTGCTCGGCAACGTGCTGCAGCGCCAACTCGGTTGCGATGCGGGCGCTGACGAAACCATCCTGCTGAGAGACGGCTGGATGATGGAAGCTACTGCTTCGACGGTACATGTGATTTCGAAAGGGGTGATCGCGACGCCGCCGAACTCAAGCGCCATTCTCCCGGGCACCACGCGTAGCGTTGTCGAGGAGCTCGCATCGCGTCTCGGGATTCCCTTTGAGACACGCCCCGTCAAAGAATCCGAAATGCGCGAGGCGGACGAAGTCTGGATCGCCTCGGCCACACGCAATGTCTCGTCGGTCACGCGCATCGACGATCGACCCGTCGGCTCCGGAAAGCCCGGACCGCTGTGGGCGCGGATGTGGGAAGGGTTCAGCACGCTCCAGCGTGAACTCGCTGGTCAGCCCTGGTAGTCGAGCGCCCTTGATGTCGGGACAAAAAAATCACGGGCCGCACGACAGTTCGGATGGCGAGTCTGCGTCGAGTCCGCTCGTGTTCCCGACCGACTACCCGATCAAGGTCGTCGGACGTAGCGAGCGCGGGCTGCGTATGCGCATCGATGCCGTCGTGATGCAGCACGTGCCCGATCTAGTGCCCGAGCGCATCAGCGAGCGAGCAAGCGGCGCAGGAAACTTCATCTCCATCACCTACGTGATCGTGGCGCAGAGTCGCGAACAGGTGACGGCGCTCGTCGGCGCATTGGTCACGACCGAAGGCGTCTTGATGGTGATTTGAGCGACGTACGCTCAGATCACCGCTGCGCTCTCAACGACCGATCAGCGACAAAAATTCTCGTCGGGTATCGGCGTTCGTTTTAATCGAGCCGCGAAGTGCGGAGGTGACGGTCGCCGTTCCCGTGTGACGTACACCTCTGGACTCCATACACATGTGTCGGCACTCGATGACGACCGCGACACCGAGCGGCTGTAGGTGGGTATCGAGTGCATCGGCGATCTGGTTGGTGAGACGCTCCTGCACCTGGAGACGCCGCGCGAAGATCTCGACGAGACGAGAAATTTTGGACAGGCCGAGGATGCGTTGGTCGGGGACGTAGCCGACATAGGCTCTACCGAAAAACGGTGCTAGGTGATGTTCGCAGAGTGAGTACACCGGGATATCGCGCACGATAACCATTTCGTCGACGCTCTGAGCGCCGTCCTCGAACGACTTGAGAATATCCTCAGGGCGCTCGCGATAACCCCGCGTGTATTCTTCCCACGCCTTCAGAAAACGCGCTGGCGTCTCGAGCAGCCCTTCGCGATCGGGATCTTCGCCGATGTACGCGAGAAGCTTTCGAACGATCTCGATCTCTCTCTTTGACGGAACAGGCTTGGGAGGCGTCATGGGGCAGTCCTCGACAACAGGCGTTGCAGCACTCTGATCAAGTCTGCGGCTACACGATCCAGATCAGTGGGCGCACCAAGCGCCGCGAGCTGGGTCATCGCGAGCCCCTCATAGCCGCAGGGGTTGATGCGCAAGAACGGCTCCAAGTTCATGTCGACGTTCAGCGCGATCCCATGATAACTCGCACCACGCCGCACCCGGATACCCACACTGGCGATTTTCGCACCGTCGACGTACACCCCCGGCGCCTTTGGCCGCGTAGCGGCCGTAATACCGTAACTAGCCACACAGTCGATGACCGACTGCTCGAGCGCTGTCACAAGATCTCGCACGCCGAATCCGGCGCGACGCAAATCGATGAGCGGGTAAACGACGACCTGCCCGGGTCCGTGGTAAGTCACCTGCCCGCCTCGATCGACTTTGATCACCGGGATGTCGCCCGCGGCAAGGACGTGCATCGGATCGCCGTTCATGCCAAGCGTGAACACGGGCTCGTGTTCGAGCACCCAAATTTCATCGGGCGTATCCGGTCCGCGCTCGTCGGTGAATCGTTGCATCGCCTGCCAGGTCGGCAGGTACGCCACGCGCCCGAGATTACGAACGTGCAGCGGCGTTGACGGCGAGCGCAGCATTATCGAGCCCCGCGTTGTTTCCGGCGAGCGCCTGCTCCGCACGGTAGCTCGAACGTACGAGCGGGCCCGACACGCATTCGCGGAAGCCGCGCGCAAGCGCCCACTCGCGATACTGGTCGAACTGCTCCGGCGTGATGAAACGCGCCACCGGCAGATGATGGGCGGTCGGCTGCAGGTACTGGCCGAGCGTCAAGAGGTCCACCTCGTGAGCGCGCATGTCCTCCAGTGCCTCAATGATTTCGTCATCCGTCTCGCCCAAACCGAGCATCAGACTCGTCTTGGTGAGTACCTCGGGACGATGGCGTTTGGCATGCGCGAGCACTCGTAAGGTCTGCTCGTAGCCCGCTCGCGGATCACGGACGGGATGGGTGAGCCGTCTCACCGTCTCGACGTTCTGCGCGAAGACCTCGAGCCCCGAGTCCACCACGGTCTCGACGTCGGCCAAGATGCCCTGAAAGTCCGGAGTCAGGGCTTCGACAGCCGTTTGCGGTGAGATTTCTTTGATGGCTCGAACGGCTGCCGCAAAATGTGCCGCGCCCCCGTCGGGCAGATCGTCGCGGTTGACCGAGGTCAGCACAACGTATCGCAGCTTCATGAGTGCCACGGTCCGAGCGGTGTTGCGCGGCTCGTCGGGATCGAGCCAGCCTCGAGGATTACCGGTATCGACAGCGCAGAAGCGGCAGGCGCGCGTGCACACCTCGCCCATCAACATGATGGTTGCCGTTCCGGCGTTCCAGCATTCGCCGATATTGGGACACTTGGCCTCTTCGCAGACTGTTGCGAGCCGGTGCTCGCGCACCGTCCGGCGCACGAAATCGTAGTTTTCACCCGTCGCGAGCGGCGCTTTCAACCAGCGCGGTTTCCCACCGGGTACTCGCGCCGGCGCAGCCGCTGCGGCCTTGATGCCGTCACGGATGGCGGAAAAACCCTGCGGGGTTTTGTACTTTTCGCCGCTGCGCACGACCGGAACCGGTACGGCGATCTCGACGGATTGAGGAGTGCGTTCCTTGCTCATGGGCGGAAGTGTACGCGAGCCTCAGCCCGTCGCGCCGCCCGCGAGCCGCTCATCAAGCTCCCGCAGACGCTCGGGCGTGCCGATATCGAACCACAGACCCTGATACAGCTGGCCACGCAGACGCGCACGCGCTGCGACTTCGCGCAGCAGAGGCAGAAGCGGCTGCCGTCCCGGCGTGCGATCGGCAAAGAATTCTGGACGGTAAAGAGCGATCCCCGAGAATGTATGACGCGGGGGCGCATCCGCTGCCGCCAGCCGATCCGGGTCGGCGAGCACATCGAAGCGCTGGTCGGAACGCGGCAGGAGGGCGAAGTCCCCGCGGGGGTGCTGAGGCGGGTTCGGTACGAGCACCAGAGAGCCAAGCGCTTGCTCGTCGAGCGTAGGCAGACGCGAATAATCGAAGTCGGTCCAGATGTCGCCGTTGACCACGAGGAACGGCTCCGAGCCGAGCCAGGGCAGCGCCTGGATGATGCCGCCCGCTGTCTCGAGGGCTGCTTCGTGCTCGGCACTGTAACGAATACGTACCCCGTAACGCGCTCCGTCGCCCAAAGCCTCGACGATGCGCTCGCCTAACCACGCATGGTTGATGACGATGTCACGGATCCCCGCTCGCGCGAGCGCAATCAAGTGCCATTCGAGCAACGATCGGCCCCCGACGTGCAGCAAGGGCTTGGGACAATCGTCGGTGAGCGGGCGCATCCGCTCGCCGCGTCCCGCTGCCAGAATCATGGCCTTCATGCGCGCGAACTCTGTCGCGCACGGACGTTAGCCGCTCGGAGCACCGGGACGATCCGACGCTCGAGCCAGTGCCCGAACTCGCGCAACTCCGGGTACCGTCCAACCGTGTCGCGTACGTAGTCAAGCGTCAGCGGGAGATCATCGAGATAGCCCGACTTGCCATCACGCCACCACAGCCTCGCGAAAATGCCGAGTACTTTGATGTGGCGCTGAACGCCGATCAGGTCGAACCACCGTAAAAACTCTCGATCGTCAGCGCCGCAAAGCATCGATGCGCCACGCTCCATGAGGCGCTTTCGATACGCGATGACGTATTGCTCGACTTCGGCGCGCGGCCAGGAGATGTAACAATCTTTGAGTAGGGACACAAGGTCATAGCCGACCGGCCCCGCGAGCGCGTCCTGAAAATCGATGACGCCCGTCTCATCGTTCGGCAAGACCATCAGGTTACGCGAATGATAGTCACGATGTACGAAGACGACCGGCTGGGCGAGCGCCTCATCGATGAGCCAAAGAAAGGTCTGCTCGATCAGTTCGCGTTCGGCTTGCTCGAGAGAAATTTGCAGATGCCGATCGCAGAACCACTCGGGCATGAGATCGAGCTCGCGACGCAATGCGGCCGCATCGTAGGGCGCCAACTGACGAGCTGCCTCGAGCCCATCGATCTGAATACGCTGTAGCGTGTCGAGCGCCGCAGCGTAGAGCGCTTGACTGCGACCGGGCTTACGGAGCTCCGGCAAAAACGGGGTCGAGCCGAGATCCTCGAGTAACACGAAGCCGAGTTCACGATCGACGGCATGGACGGCGGGTACGTGCACCCCCGCGTCGTGCAACAAGCTCGCCACCTTGAGATAAGGACCGATGTCCTCTTGTGCGGGTGGCGCATCCATCACCACGAAACTGCCGCCATCGGCCAGGCGGGCACGAAAATAGCGCCGAAAACTCGCGTCGGCGGAGGCGACTTCGATGCCGGTCACCCCGATTCCGAGGTCATGTGTGACCCAGCGCGACAAAAGTTCGAAACGGGCGTCCGACAAGGGCGTCTAGTCCACGGGCGAGAGCGGGTCGCCATTATAATGGCCACCGTCATGGCCCCGCCGCGTCGTATCGTCCGTCTCATCGCCTGCGCGGTGGCCCTCGCCGTCAGCATCGGGGGGTCGCGCGCGGTCGAGGCTGAAAACGCCGATCCGCCCTTGCGTTGCCCCGCACCCTCCGCCGTGCGCGATGCACTCGCCCGCGACGCCACCTTGCCCGAGGCGGGGGTCGCTCCGCCTCCAACCGCAGCCCTCGAATCGTCCGCCGACGACGTCGAGGTCTCGAGTGATGCGGCCACACTCGGTGCTACGGGAGATGCGGCGTTGAGTGGACGCGTCGCCATTCGTCAGGGTGAACGCACCCTGAGTGCAGAGAACGTCGCCTTCGATGCCAAAACGCGAGCGTTCTCGATACGCGGATTGCTGCGCTACCGCGATCCCGTGCTACGCGTCGAAGGTCGTTCAGGAACCTACGCGCCCGCCGGCGGTGCCGCCTTCGCCGAAACGCGATTCGAATTACCCGAGGAGCCCGCTCGAGGTGCGGCGGAAACCCTCGAGCTCGGTATTGATGGCAAGGTCACGCTGTCACAAGTGTGGTTTACGACCTGTCCGGAAACCTCGCCCGATTGGCGAATCCGCGCTCGTCGGATCGAGCTCGATACCCGTAACCGCAACGGTACGGGCCGCAACGCCGCCATCGAATTCAAGGGCGTACCGATTCTTTATCTGCCCTATCTGTCTTTCCCACTCGGTGATCAAAGAAAAAGTGGTTTCTTGTTTCCGAATGCCGGCTATAGCTCGCGGGGCGGCGCGGAACTGCGGGTTCCGTACTACCTGAACCTTGCGCCGAACTACGATCTCACGCTCGAGCCCACCGTGTACGGTAGACGTGGTATCGACCTCGGCGCGAGCTTTCGGTATCTCACCCATCGCCATCGAGGTGATCTACGCATCAACACGCTGGAATCCGACAAGTTGCGAAACATCGCTCGTAACTGGCTCCGGGTTCGTCATCGGAGCGAACTGCCGGCAAGCTGGCGTTTCGATATCGATGCGCAGAGCGTGAGCGATGCCGAGTACTTCGAAGATTTTGCCTCGGGCACGGAGGGCACCAGCACCGCTTTTCTCAGGCGCAGCGCACGACTCGGGTATCGCGATGAAAACTGGTATCTACGCGCGGAAGCAGAACAGTTCCAGACGATCGATCGCGCTCTAGAGCCTACCGATCGGCCTTACGCGCGCCTCCCTCGCATACAGGCGAGTGGCGAATGGATCACACCGGGTCCACTCGCTGTGCGCTACGGTATCGACGGTGAACTCGTGAACTTCGATCGAGATGAGGGTGTACGCGGCTGGCGAGGCGATCTCGCACCTTGGCTCGGTCTCGATCTGGGATCGCCTGCGTACTACGTCCGACCCAGCGCCGGCTGGCGATACACGCAGTACGACCTCGAAGACGTGTCGGCGCAAGCGGACGATCAACCCACGCGCGCCCTACCCCATGCCGCCCTCGATATCGGGCTTCGACTCGAGCGTGATGCTATCGAGAATGCGCGCACGCGGATGACGCTCGAACCCCGACTGCTTTATCTTTGGACGCCTTACCGGAACCAAGACGCGTTGCCGATCTTCGATACGGCGCTGCCCGATCTCGACTTCGTGCAACTCTTTCGCACGTCCCGTTACGTGGGCCCGGATCGGATTGCCGATGCCAACCACGCAAGTGTCGGTATCACCTCTCGCATCTTCGATCGTCAATCGGGTCGACAATTGTTGTCGGCGACCCTCGGTCAGACGTATCACTTCGAGCAACCTCGAGTTTTACTGCCTGGCGAAATGCGCATCCGAGAAGCACGCTCCGATCTCGTGGCGCAACTCGGTATCTCGGCGTGGCAGAGTTGGAACGTCAATCTCGGCATGCAGTGGGATAGCGCCGAGAGCCGACAACAGCGCAGTCATGCCCGCCTGCAATATCGGCCCGATGCGGATCGCGCCGTCAATCTTGCTTACCGATTTCAACGAGACCGACTCGAACAGGGCGAAATATCAGGTGCATGGCCGCTCGGTTCGCGCTGGAATACCTACGGTCGCTTCGTCTACGACCTCAAGGATCGCAGCGCGATCGATCGTTTTGCGGGTCTCGAGTACAAGTCCTGCTGTTGGCGCTTGCGCCTCGTCGGGCGACGATTCGTCTCGAGCCGTACCGGCGAACGTGATACCGGGATTTACCTGCAGCTGGAACTGAACGGACTCGCCAGTGTCGGAAGTTCGGCTGACGCTTTCCTCGAGGAGGCAATTCGGGGATACTCGCCCGTCGGCCTAAGCCGCTGAGTTTTCAGGATTTTTGGAACTACACATGAACCTTGTATTGCGACCTCACCTGTCTCGTTTCCTCGCTTTCGGCCTTGCAGTACTCGTGTCGGTCACACCCGCACTCGCGCAGCGCTCGCTCTCCGATCGCGGCGTCATGCTCGATCGGGTGGCGGCAGTGGTCAATGAAGGTGTCGTGCTCGCGAGCGAGCTCGAGGAGCAGGTGCAGATCATCGCCGGGCGACTGCAAGCCCAAGGTCTCGAAATGCCGCCGCCGGCGGTATTGCGCCAGCAGGTACTCGATCGACTGATCCTCCAAGAAATCCAGATGCAACGTGCGCAGCGCGCGGGCATCCGTATCGGCGACGAGTCGCTCAATCAGGCGCTCGCGGACGTCGCTCAGCGCAACGGCATCGCTCTCGCGCAGCTTCCGGCGGCTCTCACTGAACAGGGTATCGACTATGCCTCTTATCGCGAGAGTGTGCGTCGCGAAATGACATTACAGGTACTGCAACAGCGCGACGTGATTCAGCGCATCAACATTTCGCCTCGCGAGCTCCAGCAATTTCTCGAGAAGCAGAAGTCGCGCCCTTCCGAGCTCAATGAATACAATCTCTCACACATTCTGATCGCGGTGCCGCAAGAGGCCTCGCCCGCACAACTCGATCAAGCCACGCGGCGCGCCCAAGATGTCTTCGAACGAGCGAAGGGTGGCGAAGATTTCGCGAAACTCGCGGTCGCTTACTCGAACAGTCAAACCGCGCTCGAGGGTGGTGCGTTAGGCTGGCGTCGTGGCCCGGAAATCCCGACGGTACTTGCCGACCTCGTCGTGGGATTAAAGCCGGGAGAGGTCAGCGAACCGCTGCGCACACCGTCCGGTTATCACATCGTACGTCTCAATGAAATTCGAGGCGCCGATCAGCAGGTTGTCATCGAGCAGACCAATGCCCGACACATCTTGTTGAAACCCACCGAAATTCAGGATGACGCGACAGTTCGGCAGCGCCTACTCGATGTGCGCGAACGCATTCTGAAAGGCGAGGATTTCTCCGTACTCGCCAAGACCCTCTCGGAAGATCCGGGCTCGGCCGCCGACGGCGGCGATCTCGGCTGGACGGCCCCCGGCACGTTCGTCCCAGAATTCGACGCCGTGCTCGGCAGACTGGCACCCAACGAAATCAGCGAGCCGTTCCGCACGCAGTTCGGTTGGCATATCGTTCAGATGCTTGGTCGTCGGCAATTCGATAACACCGAAGAGCTGCGACGCCAACGCGCGTTCATGCAGCTTCGAGAAAGCAAGGCAGACGAAGAGACCGAGCTCTGGCTGCGTCGGCTGCGCGACGAGGCGTATGTCGACATCAAGAGCTGAACGGCCGCGGATCGTCATCACCTCGGGAGAGCCGGCGGGTATCGGCCCCGAGCTCTGCGCTCAGCTGACGAGTCTCGATCTCCCGCCCTGCGAGCTGCACTGTCTCGTCGATCGGTCGCTGCTCGAAGCGCGTGCGCCGCGTGGCGCTAAACTCGAACGACTCGCGATCGTCCATCATTCGCTTGCCGTGCCATCGATTGCCGGAACGCTCGATCGTCGTAACGCAGCCTATGTCGTTCGTCTGCTCGATGAGGCTTTGGACGGCGTACGAGCAGGTCACTACGACGCCATGGTCACGGCGCCCGTACAAAAAAGCGTGATTGCGGAGTCGGGGGTCCCCTTCTCCGGTCATACGGAGTATCTCGCCGCGCGTTGCGGCGTGGCAAAGCCCGTCATGATGCTCGTCGCGGGCGAACTGCGCGTCGCACTTGCCACGACTCATCTACCATTACGACGCGTTCCCGATGCCATCACGCAACCGCTCGTGTTGCAGCTCTTGCGTATCATGCATGCGGATCTCAAAGGATCGTTCGGCATCAAAAGTCCTCGCATCGCCGTGTGCGGGCTCAACCCCCATGCCGGAGAATCCGGATTGCTCGGCGATGAGGAAATTCGGCATATTCGTCCCGCGATCGACGCCGCGCGCACCGAGGGCATAGACGCCTTCGGTCCGTTGCCAGCAGATACCGCATTTGTCCCGCGCGAAATGGCGAAGGCCGACGCCTTCCTCGCCATGTTTCACGATCAGGGACTGCCTGTGCTCAAGCACGCCGGCTTCGGGCACGCCGTCAACGTGACGCTCGGTTTGCCGGTCATCAGAACATCGGTCGATCACGGTACGGCCCTGCCGCTTGCGGGTACGGGACGCGCGGACGTCGGCAGCCTGCATGCCGCGGTTGAGCTTGCCATCGATCTCGTCCATCGACGACGTGCCGCGTCCTGAGTCTGCGGTGGTCTTCGCCCGCAAACGATTCGGTCAAAACTTCCTGCACGACCCGGGGGTGATCGCGCAGATCATCGAAGCCATCCAGCCGCAACCCAGCGAGGTGTTGGTGGAAATCGGGCCCGGTCATGGCGCTCTGACCGAGCCACTTCTCAAAGAATGCGAGACGCTCGATGCGATTGAAATCGATCGTGATCTCGCTGCCGAACTCCAGCAACGTTTCGGCCAAGTCGGCCTGACTTTGCACGTCTGCGATGCGCTGAAGTTCGATTTTGCGGCGCTCGCGGCAACTCGCGGCCAGAAACTGCGCGTCATCGGCAACCTGCCCTACAACGTTTCGACCCCGCTACTCTTCCACTTGCTCGACCATCGCGCCTCCCTCATCGATCTTCACGTGATGCTGCAACGGGAGGTCATCGAACGGATCTGCGCGGCACCTGGCGGCGGCGATTATGGGCGACTCACGGTGATGCTGGCCCCTTGGGTGACAGCCGAACACCTTTTCGATGTGGGGCCAGGCGCCTTTCGGCCCGCGCCGCAAGTGTGGTCGG
>JBEAXT010000027.1:0-6767 GCA_041159695.1 Pseudomonadota bacterium | reverse complement strand
GGCTCAGCCGCGCCAGAGACTGGCTGCGCTCGGCGAGATCACTCGCCTGCTTGAGAACTTTGACTTGCATTTCGTAACGTCGGCTCATGCTGATCATGTCGACCATGCTGCCGAAGAGATTCGCGTTGCTGCCTTCGAGCACGCCCGAGGCGACAGCAGGTGTTTGTGCAATCGGGAACGGCTGTCGATCTGCCGATTCGTACAGTCCATCGGTACGCAGATTGACCTTCGACGGATCCGCCTCGACGACTTGGAGCCGAGCGAGCGGCTGAAAAATCACTGCTTCCCCACCCACCTGCTTCGTCAGCACCGTGCCATCCGGTCCGATCTTGATTTCCGCCAGAGCGGGAACCGTGATGGGCTCGTTGGTATCACTGAGGAGCGCCTCACCCGAGCCGATTCTCAACGTACCGTTTACGTCTATCGATACGTCGCCGCGTCGCGTGAAGGCGATCTCGCCGTTCTTGGACTGTACGGCGAAGAGCTGATTTCCATTCAGCGCAATGTCGAGCGGCCGCCCGGTGCTCATCATCGGTCCGGCACTCATATCCACTCGCGAGGACGGCGTGACGACCGGAACGAAGCGCGACTTGAAACCGTCGCCGTCGTAACGATACGTCTCGGTGGCCGCTGCGAACGCACGCTTGAAGCCCGCCGTACTGACGTTGGCGATCTCGTTGGAGATCTGCTGTACGCGCTGGTCGACGAACCTCTGTCCGCTTAGCGATGTAAAGATCAGTCTGTCCATGATGGGCGATCAGATCTCATCAGCCACGGATGTTGACGATGGTGCTCGTCAAATTCGTCGCTGTTTCGATGGCCTTGGCATTGGCCTGGAAGTTACGCTGTGCGGTGATCAGGTTGACGAGTTCTTCCGTCAGATCGACGTTCGCCCGCTCGAGAGCACCACCCTGGATGGTTCCGTATCCGTCGGAGCCTGCGACGCCGACGACCGCATCGCCCGAGTTGGACGTCGCGACGTAGTTCGCATTACCAATTTGCTTCAATCCGTTCGGGCTTGCGAAGTTCGCCAGAATCAGTTTTCCGAGCGCTTCCTGCTGACCGTTGGTGTAGTTCGCGCGAACCGTACCTGCAGAGTCGATGCTGATGCCGTCGAGTCGACCCGACGTGAAACCGTCCTGCGTGAGCGACAACACCGAGAAGGGCTGCGAGTACTGTGTGGAGAACTTACCGTAGTCGACGTTCAGCACGATAAGGTCGGCGCCGTTCTGCGGATCGAACGGCGTATAACGAGCACCTTCCTTCGGCGAGATCAGTTTACCCGCCGTATCAAAGGTCAACTGGCCCTTGGTCAGGTAGATCGGTGCGTAGTTCGGGAGGCTCTCCGGCTTCTTCGTCGTCTCCTTACCATCCTTATCGATGTACAGGAGGTTGCCATCGGTATCCTTCGCCTGAACGAGCACCGTGACCTTCGGCACACTTCCACGAATCTGCGTGGTCGCGCTCAAGCCAAAGTTCGGGTGTCCGTTGACGTTGATGAACGATTCTTCGGAAGTGGTCCCCGATGTGAATACGAAGCGAGAATTGTCGAGATCGTATTCGACTCGGACGCCGCTCACGGCCTTTCCGTTCGGACCGGCGATCGCATTGATTCGATCCTGTAGCGCTTGAGCGAATGTGGTTCCGGTATACGCGCCCGGCGGAATACGGATCGAGCCGTCGATGCCATCGACCGTGACGTTGACGATGTTGTCGTTAGGAGTCACGGAGAAGGTACCGGTGATGTCGATACCGGCCTTGCTTCCGGTGGTCACGGCGGGCTTCGAGGACAAACCACTACCCGCAGACGTGGTGATTTCGGTTGAGAATTCGTCGGAAATTCCGAGCACGTTGGAGGCACGGTCATTATCCGACAGCGCGATCCGAATCAGTGACTTCTCGCCGGTCGTGCCCGAAGAGAATACGAATTTTCTTTGATCCTTTAGGTAGTCGACACGAATGCCGTAACGACGCTGATCTTCGTTGAGAATATCGTTACCGTTCGGGCGCAGCTCACCCGTGGACAACGTACCTTGAGTCGTACCGGCGCCGACCGCAGTGAAGTCGCCCGTGGCGGGGAAGCCGAGCACGTCGTTCGACTTAGGCGTCGAACCGTCCGTATCAAGCGGTCCGAGTACTTTCAGGCCCTGGATCTTGAACGAGTTGTCGTAAGGCTTGAACGTAAACGAGCGCGCGCGTGGATCGTATCCAACCTTGATCACACCGGCGCCGATATGACTATCAACCTCTTTCTGCACCGCAGCGACGAGATCGTTCGCCGCGTTCGGCGCATTCGGACTGTACGTCTCGAGCGAAGGTAATCGCATCTTGATTCCAGACTCGAGCGCATTCGCGCGAGTCTTCCCGGTTCCGACGAGAGCACCGTTCTGTCCGGCAGCGGTATCGACATACGCCGTACGCAGCGGGCTATCGGCCGGCAGGTTATCGAGGTCGATTTCCGCAAACAGTCTGAAATCGCTGTTCGCGGTGCTGTTGATACTGGTGAACCGATCGTCACCGTAGGCGTTGTTGATCGCCTTCGTCATCTCTGCGGCCAACTCAGTACCGGTTAGGGCTTGTCCACGCAGCTTGTCCGGCAGTGAAACGACGATCGGGTCAGAATCGTCCACCGAGATCTTCAAGAAGTTGCGGTTGTTGAGACCGCGCTGCTTCTCGACGGTCGAGCCGACCGTGATAGCCGTCGCGCTCGAGAAGTCCGTGCCGGTGAATCCGCCCGCCTGACCTCTCATCGAATTGTTGACGGAAATCGAGAAGGTTTCATCCCCCTCGAGGTCGTAGAAGCTCAACGATCCGTCGAGCGCTTTTCCGGTGAAACCCAGGCCGAGTGCAGCGAGCGCTTGAGCGGCGGTCTCTGTCGGCGCTGCGGCGCCAGCGGCGCCCACACTGGCGATGCTCGTTGCGCCGGACAACAAGGTATCGATGTCTTCGGCGCGGAGCGTCTTACCGTTAACCGCGTTCGCCGTCTGGCTATGGAACGTCAGCGTACGGGTGATCGCCGAAGCGCCCGATCCCTTTGTCAGCGTGATCGAGTATTCCTGCGCCGGCGTTCCCGCACCGGAGGTCGAGATCGCGTTGGTCCAGGTTCCGCTCGAGGTCGTGCTCACCTCAGAGAAGCCGATACGGATCTTATTGCTATCCGTGCTCCCGAAATCAAAGCCGCTCGCCCGATCGATGAACCCACCGGTCAGTTTTGCAGGCGTCGAGTCGACCTCATTCGTCTGGTCGTTGAGGTAATAGAGCGGGTGCGGCGAACCGGCGTTGAACGTCGGATCGAACTGAGTCGGATCGGTCGTTTTTTGACCGAACTTGTCGATGTAGAGCGTCTCACCCTTGTCTGTCTTGGCATTGAGCAACGCAGGTTCGATTTCACGATCACCGACGTAGATGTACGTCTGCCATTTGTTGGTTGGATCTTCGATCGTGGCGTTCGAAACCTTGACGTAGTAAATCGTCGCGATCGAGGGGTTACCGAGAGAGTCGAATACGGTGATCGAGGTCGATCGGTTGAATGTGTTCGGATCGTTACGATCGAAACGGTAGACCGCTCCGCCCGACTTATATTGATCCTGTAGCGGAATGATCTCCGCGTCGGCGGGCAGGTTCACGCCGAGGTCGATCTTCGACGAGGCGCGTGGCAAGCCCGCCGTACTCGGCAGCTGCAACGACTTGGCCGAGCTCAAGCCGGTGGCGACGACGGATCCGTCGTCGTTGACCGGGAATACTTGGACGAACTGTCCCGACGAGTCGACGACATAACGATCGTTATTGACGCGGAACGAACCGTTTCGGGTGAAGACCGTCTGGTTCGACGTCAGGTTGGGTTTCAGTAC
Source organism: Pseudomonadota bacterium (assembly GCA_041159695.1). Lineage (GTDB taxonomy): Bacteria > Pseudomonadota > Gammaproteobacteria > Steroidobacterales > Steroidobacteraceae > UBA964. Next base: position 2,916 of record JBEAXT010000027.1, on the reverse strand, counting down.
GAAGAAACCCTGCCCCTGAATCGCCATATCGAGAGAGTTCTGCGAGAACGCGACGTTACCCTGCGAAAACTCTTGGTCCACACCTTTGAGCAACACACCCTGACCGATCGAACCTTTGGCGTTCTGGAGCGGGGAAGTCGCAAAGATGTCGCCGAACTCCGCACGGGCTTTCTTGAAGCCGATCGTGCCAACGTTGGCGATGTTGTTACTGACGATTCCGAGCTCCGCCTTGGCAGCGTTCAGACCGGTGAGAGAGGTATAGAAAGACATATCTGCTTTTCTCCGAAGTGGATGAGCCGCGTTCGACTCAACGCATCGTGGTGACTTGAGAAAGAGGAATCTGCGCGCCGTTCTGCAGGTTTAGGACGACGTCCTGACCATTCATCGACACGCTGTTAACAGGGATGTACAACAAGGCCTTTGCAGCCTCGACTTTTCCGCCGCGGCGTACCGCGACATCGACTTGGTAGCGTCCCGGGAGGGCGTTCGCGCCGCCGGTCAATGCGCCATCCCACGAGAACGGATAATCGCCAGCGCCTGCCGGACCGAGCTCGAAGGTTTCCATGATCTGTCCCACCGCGTTTCGGATGGTCACGACAGCGCCATCGACGGGCTCGGTGAGACGAACTGCGCCGTCTAGCGATTGACCATCGCGCAACTCGCCGTAGTTTCCGGCAGATAGCACCGATCGCCCGATCAAAGAACCGCTCGAAAGCATCCGATTGGCACTCATTTGATCGGACAATGCCTTCAATTGCGTAGCCATTTCTCCGATCGAGTTGACCGTGGAGAACTGCGCCATCTGTCCTAAGAATTCGCCATTTTCCATCGGCGCGAGCGGATCCTGGTTCTTGAGCTGAGCCGTCATGAGCTTCAAGAACTCGGCTTGACCGAGCGATGTCGAGCGCTGCACTTCCTTCTGCTTCTCGGCCTCGTAACTCGAGACGCCTGGCGGCAGAGGGGTACGACCTGCAGTTGGAATAGAGGTGGATGCCATTTAAGTCACGCTCACTTGGTGTTCATGTCGATCGTGCGGATCATCAGCTCGCGAGCCGTGCTCGCCGTCGTCAACGCGGTCTCGTACGAGCGCGCGGCATCGAGCATGTCGGTCATTTCCTCGAGCGGATTCACGTTCGAGCGGAAGACATACCCGTCCGAATTCGCGAGCGGATTTTCCGGGTCGAAGTGCTGCTGGTTGATGGCTTTAGTCTCGGTGATGCCCTCGACCTTCACCCCGTACGCACTTTGAAGCTGATTGGACGCTTGCTCGAGCACCGTCGCGAATACCGGGCGCTTGGCGCGGTACGCGCTGCGTTCCGAACCGGCGACGGTCTCGACGTTCGCAAGGTTGGAGGCAATGGTGTTCAACCGCACGGTCTGTGCGTTTAGTGCACCGCCTGCGAGCTTAAGAATGTTCGAGAGTGACAAGATCGTTCTCCGTTATGACGCGGCTTAATCGCCGCGATACGCCTTGCGCATTCCTGAAAGCGCACCTTCCGCGAAGCGCAGCGCGGCCAGGTAGCGCCCAGCAGCATCACCATAGGCAGCTTCTTCAATGTGAGTCTCCACTGTGTTTCCATCCCTCGCGGGAGCCAGAGGCACTCGGTACTGCAGCGCGTCGCGCGTCAGTTGATCGGGTGTCTCGATATGTTTGATGTGCGTCGCGGAGAGACGAAGGTCGTCACTCGCTGCACGCAACGCTGCGCGAAAATCGACGTCACGTGCGCGGTACTGCGGAGTACTCGCATTAGCGATGTTCCCGGCGATGACTTCGAGTCGCTTCGCCTGCACGGCAGCGGCGGTAGGAAATACGCCTAGAACACGATCGAGTTGTGGCATGCCAAAAGACTCCGAGAAACGCTTTCTGGTTTTTCGCGAGAGTTGTTCAGCAAATCTTGTGCCACGTGATTCGAGGCCCGAATCATGCTCATTGCGGCAAGTTTCGTTCGCTCACCGGCAAACAATGAGTGATCGCTTGGAAGCCTCCCGGCAATTGCTTGCCGGCGAGGAAAGTTGGACCGCGACGCTGCCAGTCGTCACGTTTACTGCCATTCGATCAGGACTCACTCCTTATAAGAGAAAAGGCGTCTCCAACGTCGCGGGTTTTTTCCTAGGCGTTAAAAGCGGCTTAAATGGCCCAGCGATTGCATCGGGTGATCCGAGTACAGGTCGTTGCCAGCCTCGGAAAATCGTTGGCACGACTATTGCTTGGGACGTAGTGGCCAGAAAGTAGCTGGCGAGATTTCGACGGAGAACCACGTAATGGCTCTTGTAATTAACACAAATATTGCCTCAATCCAGTCCGAGCGCGCTCTGGCCTCGAATCGCGGCAGCATGGAACAGGCGATGCAACGCCTCTCCTCTGGCAAGCGAATTAACAGCGCGATCGACGACGCCGCCGGAATTGCCGTTACGCAGCGCATGCGTAACCAGATCCAGGGCCTCAACATGGCCATCCGTAATGCCGGTGACGGCATCTCGATGGCGCAGACGGCCGAAGGCGCGATCGACGAAATCCAGAATATGTTGCACCGCATGCGAGAGCTCGCCGTGCAGTCGTCCAACGGTACCTACACCTCTGAAGACCGTAGCTTCCTCAGTGTCGAGTTCAACGAACTCGTTAAGGAAATCCGTCGAGTCTCGAATCAAGCCGCTTGGGACGGCGATCTCAAGCTGATCAGCGAAGACGCTAAGGCGATGAACGTGCAGGTCGGTATCTCGGCCGCCGATTACATCAAGATCCCCCTCGGTCCGCTCACCATCGAAGACCTCAATCTCGCTGAGCGCACGACGGTGAATAACACCACGGGCGCTCAAATCAACACCTTCGACATCATGGGGACCGTTAACTCGGGTGCTGCGGGGAATACCGGTGTTTCCGGCAGTGCGGTGTATGACGAGACGGGTGCGATTACC
>JBEAXT010000236.1:0-9987 GCA_041159695.1 Pseudomonadota bacterium | reverse complement strand
GGGTGCTGATCTGGCCGAATCAAAAGAAAGTCATCGGCGTCGTCCCGGCCACCGATGAAGAGAAAGCGAAGGCCCGGCGCACGGCCACGCTCGCCTCGCGCGTCAACTTCTTGCTGTCCTTTCCCATGCTGCTCTGCATGGGCGGATCGGCCCACGGCCTGCCGTTCTAAACTCTTGAGCGTTTTGCGTGGGGTCTCGGATAACCTGACTCAGGTTGACGGGCCCCACGCACTCCTCGCGCTTACGTCCGCGTCAAACGCCAACGCCGGTGCGACCACGGCCAATCGGCGGGGCTCTCTTTGATCTGTCGCTCGACGCGCCGAGCGAATCGCTCGGTCAACTCGCCCGTCTCCAAGCTCTCGCCCTTGGCGCGCATCACTTCAAAGGTGGCTTCGTAGCGCCCCCGACCCGTACGCCGAATCGCTGCAAAGAAAACCGGGTAGTCGAGGCTGCTGGCGATCACGTCTCCCCCCATGAAGAACGCGGTGTCACGATTTAGGAACTGTGTCCAGTGACGTCGATCGCTCGCCACGGGCTCTTGATCAGCCGCAAGCGCGATGAGTCTCGGAACGCTTCGTCGGGCGATGATGTCTCTCATCACTTTGTCCGCCGGAATCATCCGCGCGCCAAAGCGGCGACGTAGCGCCAGCATTTCACGATCGGCCCAGGCGTTCTTGAGCGGCTTGTAGGCCGTATCGACCGGGAAGCCGAGTCGCTTCGACATCGCAAGCAGCAACCACTCCCAATTACACTGATGCGCCGCGAAGAGGACAGCCGGCGTTCCTGTGGCGATCGTTTCACGAACGATTTCGAAGTTGGTGAATTGCATGCGGGCATCGAAGTCTCGCTCGCTGATCGAGGCGGACTTGACGATCTCGACCATCACATCCCCATAACTGCGATAGAACTCGCGACGAATCTCCTCGATCTCGGCGAATGATTTGTCGGGGAAGCCCTTTGCAAGACTCTCGCGAATGTACTGCGGCTCGTACGGGATGACGCGCCAGGCCAAGAACGCGAAAAGGCGCGCAAGGCCGTGCAGTACACCGAGAGGCAAGCTGGCGAGCGCCCGCACCCACCATGAGGGGAGAGGTGCGAATTCTTCAGAAGGGCGCATGCCGGAGGCATGTTACGCGGCGTACAATCTCCGCTCAACGTAAGCGTCGTCGACCCCAGAGCCCCTCTTGAGCACCCTACATCTCATTCGTCACGGACAGGCCTCTTTCGGTACCGAAGATTACGATCGACTCTCCGGTCTCGGCGAGACCCAGATCCGCCATCTCCGCGATCACTACGCACGTACCGGGCAACGAATCGACGACATCTACAGCGGCCGACTCAAACGACAGCGGGCGACTGCCGCGATCTTGGCCGCCTCAACAACAACGCCCGTCAAAGACCGCTCCGCCTTTGACGAGTACGACGCACACGCCCTCTTCCAAGCGCACGCCGAAGTCACGGGAGTTCCATTGAGCGGCTTACAGAACTCGGGCAAGCCCGACGCGCGCGCCTTCCAACGACGCCTCGAGGACGTCGGTCGACAGTGGGTGGCCGGCGCGCTCGACCGCCCCGGTATCGAGCGCTGGCACGAATTCCGATCGCGCGTCGCCCAAGGCCTCGAGCAGGTGATGAGCGAGGCTGGTCGCTCGCGAGAGGTCGCGGTATGCACGTCTGCAGGCACCATTGGCGCCGCCGTCGGTCACATCCTCGGACTCGACGACGAGCGGACACTGCGACTTTCGTGGTTGGTGTTCAATGCCTCGATTACGCGCATCCGATTCGATGGGTCACGTTGCAGTCTGGAGGTGTTCAATGCCATCCCCCACCTCGAAGCACAGTCGGATCCGCTAAGACTCGTCACCTACCGATAGCGCGTAGCCTGATCCGACTTGTAAAGACTGCCCGTCCGGGTGGCGAGGAATGCTTCGAGCGAGATGTCTTCCTGCTTGAGGAATCCGAGAGACGGCAGACTGCCGTTGCGGACCATTTCGATGATCGCGACGACCGATGCCGAAGTCGTCCATGCGATGGCCGTTCGCGAACGCCCCGCGACCTCGATGGGATAGTAGCTACGAACGAATTCCTTGCGCTGTAAACGACCCTCGGTCCAACCTTCAGCTGACGCGTGAACGTACACCACGTCGGCATCAACCGGCGGTTTGGCGTTCGCGAGGATTTGTCCGGCAAGCTCACGCTTCTCACGCATGAGTAACTCATGAAAAAAGAAATTCATCAGTTGAACATGGCCCGGATAACGCATGGTCTTGTAATCGAGATTCTCAACGCGACCCGCGAACGTCTCGCACATCGTGCCGAGGCCTCCGGACGTGGTGAACGCCTCGAGCTGCACGCCATCGATATAGACAGTCTCGATCCATTCCATCGCCGAGACCATCTTGCGAACGCCTTCCTCGATGACTTCGCAATCGTTGAGGTATTCGTTGACGACACCTTCAGGAGACCAATTGAACGCATAGCCGAGCAGCCCCGTCGGGTTTTGCGGCAAAGCGCCAACGCGCAGACGGATCGAGCGCACGCGCTCGAACTCAGATGCCAAATGTGCACCAACGATTCCGATGAAGCCCGGTGCAAGACCGCATTGTGGCGCCATCAAACCGCGACTCGATGTTGAGAGCTCGCGGATGTGATTCGTCGTCGGTACGTCCTCCGTGAGATCGAAGTAGTGAATGCCGAGCTCATGCGCGATCGATGACACACCCTTGTTGAGCGCATAGGGCAAACACGACAGCACCGCCTGCTGACCCGCCAAGACTCGACGGAGCGCGGTCGTATCAGCGACATCGACGCTCTCAACGGGGAAGGCTTTACCGGCAATTGCCCGAGCATCGAACGCGGTGACTTTAAACCCTGCGCCATGGAGCAGCTCGGCTGCGAGATGACCCACCTTGCCGAGTCCCAGTACTGCGATTTTTTCAAAAGTCATGGATCAGATCTCGAAGCTGACGCCCTGAGCGAGCGGAAGTTTGTCGGAATAGTTGACCGTCGCCGTTTGGCGTCGCATGTAACCACGCCAGGCATCCGAGCCGCTCTCGCGACCGCCGCCCGTTTCTTTTTCACCGCCGAAGGCACCGCCGATTTCGGCGCCCGACGGACCGATATTCACGTTAGCGATACCGCAGTCGGAACCTGCAGCGGACAGGAAGGTTTCGGCCTCGCGCAAATCGCGCGTGAAGATACAGGACGACAGACCTTGCGGGACGTCGTTCTGCAGCGCGATCGCCTCGGGCAAGGTCTCGTACCCCAAAACATAGAGAATGGGGGCAAAGGTTTCCTCGCGTACCGTGGACGTTTGTTTCGGCATCTCGATGATGGCCGGTTCGACGTAATGACCCCCCGACGGTACGCCGTGAGTGCGTCGACCTCCGCCGAACACCGACCCGCCTTCCGCGCGCGCACGCTCGAGGGTCTCGTGCATGCGCACTACGGCGTCGTTGTCGATCAGCGGCCCCACGAGAACACCCGCCTCGCGAGGATCGCCGATCGATAGGCTGCCATAGGCTTTTTTGAGTCGCTCAAGTAATTCCTTGCGGCGGCTGTGATGCACGATCAGACGTCGAAGAGTGGTACACCGCTGCCCCGACGTTCCGACCGCCGAGAACACGATCGCCCGTACGGCGAGATCAAGATCGGCGGTGGGCGCGACGATCATCGCGCTATTGCCGCCGAGCTCGAGAATCGTACGACCGAAGCGCGCCGCCACTCGCGGCCCGACGAACCGACCCATGCGCGTAGAACCCGTCGCCGAAACGAGAGGCACATCGCGCGAGTCGACGAGCGCCTCCCCCGTCGCAGCGCCGCCGATGACGCACTGTACGAGCCCCTCCGGAGCGTCAGGACCAAAACGTTTGAGCGCCCGCTCGACGATCCGCATCGTCGCTAACGCAGTCAGCGGCGTTTTATCGGACGGCTTCCAGATGACGGAGTCCCCACAGACGAGCGCGAGCGCTGCATTCCAGCACCAAACGGCCACGGGGAAATTGAAGGCAGAGATCACGGCACACGGCCCCATCGGATGCCAGGTTTCCATCATGCGGTGACCGGGCCGCTCAGAGGCAATCGTGAGTCCGTAAAGCTGCCGCGACAAACCCACTGCGAAATCACAGATGTCGATCATCTCTTGAACTTCGCCGAGACCCTCGGAGGCGATCTTGCCCATCTCCGCGGTCACGAGTGCCGCGAGAGCGTCCTTGTCGTGGCGCAGTTCTTCACCGAGCAGCCGAATGAATTCGCCGCGCCGCGGCGCCGGCACCACCCGCCAGGCCTCGAATGCCGCTTTTGACCGAGCGACGATAACGGGGATCTCCTGAAGCGAAGTGACCGGGGCGCGACCAATCTCCTGACCGTCGATCGGCGAGCGAATGACCAGTTCTTCTTTGGACACGGACATCTTGGGCCTCCTAAGGGGCGCGAGGATTACTCAGGCGGGTCGATTCCACAAGAGCCGATAGGCCCCGTCGGCGTCGTACATCCGCGCCTGCCTCGAAGGGTCGAAACGCCGTCCCTCGCGCGGATCGGTCCCGCGTCCAGCGAGGTAGAGCCAGTTCCCCTGATTGCTGTACGGATCGTAGTCGACGAGTTGCGACTCGAACCACGCTGCCCCGGCTCGAAAATCACAGCGCAAATCATTGATCAGCCAACTCGCGACGTTTTGTCGAAGCCGATTGGACAGATATCCGGTCGCCTCAAGTTCGCGCAGGCCCGCATCGTTGAAGACTTCGCCGCTGCGACCCTTGCACCAAGCCTCGAATCGCGCGTCGTCGTGAGGCGGAGCCGGCGCATCGTGAAGCCCTGCTGCGCGATAGAGCCGTCGTCCGTGCTGAAGATGAAGGAATCGAAAATAATCCCGCCAAAGTAACTCGAACCAAATCCAATAGGTGCTCTCGTTCGCACCGCGCGTGGACTCGTATGCTTTCAGAGCGGCGTACACCGTGCGCGGTGAGATCGCGCCCGTGGCGAGCCACGGCGAGAATTTGGTCGAATAGTCGAGCCCCGCAAGACCATTGCGCGTCTGCTTGTAACGCTGCGCCGCATCGGTCGAAAAATAATGCTCGAGATGCGCGAGGGCGGCGGACTCGCCGCCGCGACACGCAGATTGCGCGTACGGAAATGAGGAGCGCACGTCCATCGCCATGGGTTCGGCGCCCAAGATGGAGCCGATACGATTCACACCCATCACCGACTCGAACGGACCCTCAGCAGGCTTCGGTAGTGTGGCCGGTGCCGACAGCGGCGGATGCGGCGTGATCGCTCGCGCTTCGATCTGCTTACGAAAGACCGTGAAAATCTGCGGGAGCGATGACGCCTCGAAGGGCAGATCTTGCGGCTCGAGCAGACTCGATTGCCACACGGTCTCGACTTCGATGCCGGCAGCACGAATCTCGGCGACATCACACTCTTCTTCGGGTACGCCGATCTGCTCGCAAAAGACGGCGGTCGCATTGGACGTCTTCACCAGCGCGGGCAAGACCTCGACGGGTCGTCCGCGAGACATCCACAACGTGTGCCCCAGCCGCGCCAACGAGGCCTCAAGATCTCGCAAGGTATCTGCCAAAAATAGTCTGCGATGACGCCCCATGCGCGGAAAACCCCAACGCGTCGGGAGATCGTGTCGGGGATCATGGAAATAGACACACAGCAATCGATCGGCCTGCGCCGCAGCCTTTTGAAGTACGCGATTATCCCGAACACGCAGATCGTTCCGGAACCAGACGATGATCGTTTTCATGTCTACGCCCGGGTTGCCGCTTTGCCGTCACGACGACAACGCTCGGAGCAATACTTCACGCTGTCCCAGTTTTTGGCCCAGGACTTTCGCCACGACATCGGCCGACGGCATGCCGCGCAGGGCTTCGTCGGCAACGATTGTTTGTTGCCGCGGAATCCGTCGCGCGCGGAAGTCATCGTCGCCGCGCAGCGGCCAATAATCGCTCAGCCTGCAACAGATGAGGACGATCGACGAGCTTGCCGTCGACCCGAAGCGCTCCGACCCCGGGATCCTTCGCAAAGGCTGCGATCACCGCCTCGGCATGCGCGAGCTCGGCTGCACTCGGCGTGAACGCCGCATGCAGAGCGGGAATCTGTGCGGGATGAATCGCCAGCTTGGCGACATACCCGCTGCGGCGCGAGAGACGGGCGCGCTGCTCAACGGCCGTAATATCTGTGATCTCGGTGTCGACCGTATCGATAGCAGCCACCTGGGCCGCTGCGGCAACGAATAAACAGCCTGCACTCGCCATTTGATAGGGCATCTCGTAACGACCCCCCTCGTCGCGACTCATCTCAGCCCCGAGCTCTGCAGCGAGGTCCTCCGCGCCCCAGGTCACGCCCACGACACGCGGCGGCAGAGACGCGAACGACGCCAGCTGCAGCATGGCGCCCGCGGTCTCGGTGATCATCGGGATGATCTTGATGCCGCCTATCGTCAAGCCGTGGGACGCCTCGAGCGCCTCGAGCCAATGATCGAGACGCGCGACATCGAGCCCGTTACGAGCCTTCGGCAATAAAAGACCGTCGGGTTTCTGGGCGATGATGGCCGCGAGGTCGGCGAGCGCATCCGCAGAATCGACCGGATTGATCCGCACCCACAGCGGTACAGGGCGCGAGGACTGCCGCAGATGAGCGCCGATGGCCGCTCGGGCCATAGGTCGCTGGGCCGCCGCTACGGCATCCTCCAGATCGAGGATTACGGCATCGGCCCCACTCGACTCCGCCTTTCCGAAACGCTCCGGCCGGTCCCCGGGAACGAAGAGCATCGATCGCATGCCAAACCCTCAGCGCAACCGCGTGCAACAGGGTCGCATCATAACCCGCCCGCTCGATACTGTTATCCTGCCTCCCCTCGCTTTCAAACGATGCATTCCGCCGCGGAGTGGTGATGTCTTCTGAAGTGCTGGACGTTCTGATCGTGGGAGCCGGCCTCTCCGGTATCGGCGCTGCCGCCGAAATCCGTCGTCAGTTTCCAGGCAAGGCCATTGCCATTCTGGAATCACGCGACCGACTCGGGGGAACCTGGGACCTCTTTCGTTATCCGGGTATTCGCTCGGACTCCGACATGTACACGCTCGGATTCAAAGCGAAGCCTTGGCGGAAACCTCGCGCCATCGTCGACGGCTCATCGATTTTGAATTACCTGCGGGAGATGGCGCACGAGAGCGGCGTCGCCTCGCTCATTCGCTACGGTCAGCAAGTCGAATCTGCAGACTGGTCCAGCGCACGTTGCGAATGGACGGTCAATGTAAGAACGCGAGATAACGGGCTCGTCACACTCCGCGCGCGCTTCCTGCATCTTTGTACGGGCTACTACAGTTATACCGAAGCGTATCGTCCGACTTTTGAAGGTGAGAGCGACTTTCGCGGGACGATCATTCACCCGCAGTTCTGGCCCGAAAACTTTGACTACGGCGGAAAGCGTGTCGTCGTGATCGGCAGTGGCGCAACGGCGATCACCTTGGTGCCCGCCCTTGCCGAAAAAGCCGCTCATGTCACGCAGCTGCAGCGCACACCCTCTTATGTCGTCAACCAGCCGGGCGACGACCCTTGGGCACGGGTGCTCTCGTACATGCTGCCTGCCCCGATGGTTTACGGCTTCGTTCGCTGGAAGCACATTCTGCTGACCTCGTTTTTCTATCGACTGGCACGAAAGTATCCGCGATGGTTCGGTCAGCGACTCGTCGAGCTCGCGGCAGCGGATCTTCCAAAAGGCTACGACGTGGCTCGACACTTCAAGCCGAACTACAACCCCTGGGATCAACGCGTGTGCGCGGCACCCGATGGCGATCTATTTCAGGCGATCTCCAAGGGTCGGGTGAGCATCGTCACCGACTCCATCGAACGTTTCGTGCCCGACGGTATTCGTCTCCGCTCAGGTGAGACACTGCCCGCCGATGTCGTCGTCACGGCCACGGGCCTCAAAGTATTGCCGCTCGGTGGCATCCGATTGTCGCTCGATGGGCGGACGGTCGATCTCGCGGACTCCATGGTGTATCGCGGTGCGATGCTGAGCGGCATCCCGAACCTCGTACTCACCTTCGGCTATACCAATGCTTCTTGGACGCTACGGGCCGACCTGATCGCCGCGTATGTCTGCCGATTGCTCGGTCACCTCGATCGGCACGGTTACCAGTACGCGGTACCCGTCCGCGACCCCTCGGTCGGCGAAATGCCCTTCATCGACTTCAACTCGGGATATGTCTTGCGCGCCTTGGAGGGACTACCCAAACAAGGCGATCGTTTCCCGTGGCGGGTTCATCAAACTTATCTGCGAGATCTGGGGGTCACGCGCTACAGCCGCCTCACGGACCCTGCCCTACGCTTTGGGCGTGCCACCGACCTAACCCACGCATGAAAACACCTCGTCTCGACTTTCGTGACAAAACAGCCGTCATCACGGGCGCCGGTAGCGGTATCGGTCGCGCGCTCGCCGTGGCGCTGGCCGCACGCGGGTGCCATCTCGCACTCGCCGACATCCATCCCGACAATCTCTCGCAAACGGTCTCACAGATCCGAGACTCGGGAGTGCGTGCGTCCTCTCATGTAATCGACGTTGCTTCGCGTGAGCAGGTCGCACGTTTTCCCGAGCACGTACTGCGTGAGCACGCCTCGATCGATCTTCTCTTCAATAACGCGGGCGTTGCCGTCGGCGGGCAGTTTCTGGAAACCACCGAAACGGACTTTGACTGGCTCTTCGAGATCAACTTCCACGGCGTCGTGCGCATGACGCGAGCCTTCCTGCCCGTTCTGCTCCGCCGACCCGACGCCCACATCGTCAACACGGCCAGCATTTTCGGCATCATCGCGCCGGCAGGACAGACGCACTACTCGGCGAGCAAGTTTGCCGTGCGCGGCTTCAGCGACGCCTTGCGTCACGAACTTGAGGGAACTTCCGTGGGCGTGACGGCCGTGTGCCCAGGCGGCATCGCGACTGCGATCGCCGAGAGCGCGCGATTTTCGGCGACGCATTCTAAAGACCACATCGCTCGGCAGCTCGAGAAATCGCGTCGGCTGCTACGCAAACCCCCCGCCGAGGCTGCGGAAATCATTCTGGCTGGCGTCGCACGCCGCCGCCCGCGCATTCTGGTAGGCGCAGATGCGTACATCGCAGCGCTACTCGAAAAAATCATGCCGACCCGCTACGGGTCATTGCTCCGAAGATTTACGCAATGATCCTGATCATGATCCTGCTGATACTGATCGGGCTGTCGGTGGTGCTCGCGCTCTTCACCCGACGGGTCACGAGGCAAGTCGAGCGCAGCATTCCCGCGTCGGGCCGATTCTTCGATGTACCCGGCGCTCGACTACACTACCTCGACCAAGGCTCGGCCCCGGCGGGTCAACCACCGGTAGTGATGATCCACGGACTCGGCGGGCACTTGCATCATTTTAAGTACGCGCTCGTCGACGATCTGGCCCGCGACAATCGAGTCATCGCGGTTGATCGACCTGGATCCGGATACTCCACGCGGGAGACGGGTCGGGCCACTCGCCTCACCGACCAGGCTGATACGATCGTGGCGCTACTCGATGGCTTACAGATCGACCGCGCATTTTTTGTCGGGCATTCACTCGGCGGAGCGCTTTCTTTGACGCTGGCTTTACGCCACCCGAACCGCATCGCAGGCCTTGCGCTGATCGCCCCGCTGACCCACTACGCTGGCCGATTTCCCGCTGTGTTCGTCGCCCTGGCCGTACGCGGGGCACTGGCTCGGAAATTCGTGGCAAACGTGCTGGCTGCTCCCGGATTCATTGCGAATCGGCGCCGGGTCATGCCGAAAATCTTTGGCCCCGAGGCCGTGCCTCGCGACTATCGTTTGCGCGGTGGCGGGCTGCTGACCCTGCGACCGAGTCAATACATCGGAGCGTCGGAGGATCTCGCCGCAGTTCCCGAGATCCTGCCCTCCCTTGAGGCGCGATACGAGTCGCTCAACCGCCCGGATGCGCCACCGATCTCCGTGCTGTACGGAAAGGAAG
>JBEAXT010000228.1:0-13353 GCA_041159695.1 Pseudomonadota bacterium | reverse complement strand
ATCGTGCGGCGACGTGGCGTCGTCTACGTGATCTGCAAAGATCCGCGGCACAAGCAGCGGCAGGGTTGAGAACCAAGGGTATTTAAGTAGAATGCCGCGCTTTTTTGCGGCTTCGGGGCAGCAAACATGGCACGTATCGCCGGAATAAACATCCCGATGAACAAGCACGTGGTCATCGGCCTGACTCACATCTACGGTGTGGGCAAGAGTCGTTCGCGCGCCGTCTGCGAAGCCGCAGGCGTCGATCCGACGACCAAGGTCAAAGACCTCACCGAGTCCGAGGTGAATGCGCTGCGCGCGCAGATCGCCAAGGGCCTCGTTGAAGGTGACTTGCGTCGCGAAGTCTCGATGAACATCAAGCGTTTGATGGACCTCGGCACCCAGCGTGGCATGCGCCATCGCAAGGGTCTGCCGGTCCGCGGTCAACGCACGCGAACCAACGCGCGCACGCGCAAGGGTCCGCGTAAGCAGGCCGTCAAGCTCAACGCGCCCCCGGGCAAGGGTTGATCGTTTTAGCCCACACCAGCTAGATCAGCAGGCACAAGCACATGGCAGAACAAAAGCAGCAACAGTCGAACGCCTCAGCGGGCGCGAAGAAGCCGAAAAAAGCACGCAAGAACGTGCTCGACGGCATCGCGCACATCCATGCGTCGTTCAACAACACGATCGTCACGATCACCGATCGCCAAGGCAACACGCTGTCCTGGGCGACCTCTGGTGGTTCGGGCTTCCGCGGCTCGCGCAAGTCGACGCCGTTCGCCGCCCAGGTGGCTGCCGAGAAGGCGGGCACCGCTGCTCAGGAGCACGGATTGCGCAACGTCGAGGTTCGCGTTGCGGGCCCCGGCCCGGGTCGCGAGTCGGCCGTTCGGGCACTCAACAATTGCGGCCTGAAGATCACCAGCATTTTCGACGTCACGCCGATTCCGCATAACGGCTGCCGTCCGCCCAAGAAGCGTCGCGTCTAACGCCGCGTCGCAAGAGGAATCAACGATGGCCCGTTACATTGGTCCCAAGTGCAAACTCGCTCGTCGCGAGGGCACCGATCTCTTCCTGAAGAGTGGCGTGAAGCCGCTCGAGTCCAAGTGCAAGCTCCAGGTGCCGCCGGGCGGCATTAAGGGTGAGCGCAAGGCGCGTCTGTCGGAGTACGGCAGTCAGCTGCGCGAGAAGCAGAAGCTGCGTCGTATGTATGGCGTACTCGAGCGTCAGTTCGCCAACTACTACACCGAGGCAGCTCGTCGCTCGGGCTCGACTGGCGAGAACCTGCTCAAGCTTCTCGAGTCGCGTCTCGACAACGTCGTGTATCGAATGGGTTTCGCCGCGACGCGCTCTGAAGCGCGCCAGCTCGTCAGCCACAAGGGTGTCGAGGTCAACGGTGAAGTCGTAACGATTCCGTCGTACCAGATGCGTGCCGGCGATGTCGTACAGATTCGTGAGAAGGCGCGCAAGCAATTGCGCATCCAAAACGCGATGCAGATCGCCTCGCAGGTTGGCCTGCCGGAATGGGTCGAAGTCAACGACAAAGAAATGAAGGGCGTTTTCAAGCAGGTGCCGGCTCGGGACGAAATCCTGCCGGACATCAACGAAAACCTGGTCGTCGAGTTGTACTCGAAGTAATGCTCGGGACAGGAGAGAGGGTTTGAATATGCAAGGATCCGTCAGCGAATTCCTCAAGCCGCGCGTCGTCAAGGTTAGCCCCTTGGCCCCGCGTCAGGCTCGCGTCGTCATCGAGCCGTTCGAGCGTGGTTTCGGCCATACGCTCGGCAACGCGCTGCGTCGCGTACTGCTCTCATCGATGCCCGGTGCCGCAATCACCGAAGCGGAGATCGAGGGCGTACTCCACGAGTACACCAGCATCGAGGGTGTTCAGGAGGACGTCGTCGACATCCTTCTCAGCCTCAAGCAGGTGGCGATTCGCATGCACAGCCGCGATTCGGCGGAGCTGCGTCTCTCGAAGAAAGGTCCGGGGCCGGTCACCGCTGGTGACATCCAGACCGATCACGACGTCGAGGTGGTCAACCCCGAGCTCGTGATCGCGAACCTGACCAAGGCCGGCGAGCTCAACATGGTGCTCCGTGTCGAGCGTGGCCGTGGTTACCGGCCGGCTTCGCAGCGCGTCGCTTTCGACGAGGCCACTCGTCCGATCGGTCGACTGCAGCTCGACGCATCGTTCAGCCCGATTCGTCGCGTGACCTACTCGGTCGATGCGGCTCGCGTCGAGCAGCGCACCGATCTCGACAAACTCATCCTCGATATCGAAACGAACGGAACGATCGATGCCGAAGAGGCGATCCGTCGTGCCGGCAGCATCCTCAAAGATCAGCTGTCGGTGTTCGTCGATCTGCAGGGCGAGGAAGAGGGTGCCGGCAAGTCCGAGGCCGCGCAATTCGATCCGATCCTGTTGCGCCCCGTGGACGAGCTCGAGCTCACGGTCCGCAGTGCCAACTGCCTCAAGGCGGAGAACATTCACTACATCGGCGATCTCGTACAGCGCACTGAAGTGGAGCTGCTGCGTACGCCGAACCTGGGCAAGAAATCGCTCACCGAGATCAAGGAAGTGTTGCAGAGTCACGGACTCATGCTCGGCATGCGTCTCGACGGCTGGCCGCCTTCGGGTCTGCGTCACGACGAAGATCGCGGTAGCGGTTTGATGTGATCGAGGGGGCCGTATGACGGCTTCCCACGACTGATTCATCGAGGTTTTTTATGCGTCATCGACTTTCAGGGCGGCAACTGTCGCGAAATGCTCCGCATCGCCATGCGCTGATGCGCAACATGAGCGTCGCGCTGCTGCGTTACGAGACCATCCGCACCACCTTGCCGAAGGCTAAGGAACTGCGGCGCGTGGTCGAGCCGCTCATCACGCTCGCCAAGACCGACAGCGAGGCACGTCGCCGGTTGGCGTTTTCCCGTCTTCGCGATTCGGCAGTAGTCGAAAAGCTCTTCGGCGATCTCGGTCCGCGTTTCAAGGCGCGTGCCGGTGGCTACACGCGCATTCTGCGCATGATGCCGCGCGCCGGTGACTCGGCGCCGATGGCGCTGATGCAGTTGGTCGATCAGGCTGCTGCGCCTGCCGCGACGGAAGAAGCGACCGACGGCCAGAAAACAAAGAAAAAGGCCAAGGCAAAGGCGGCGGCCAAGCCGCGCGCTCGTAAAGCCGCTGCTGCCTAATTTAGGGCAGGGCGCCTCGGGTCACGCCCGCAACACTCCGATGTTGCGGGATACCCTCTCCGCCTGATATTCACTGAAGACCGGCGTCCATCGTGGCCGCCGGTCTTTACGTTTCTGGGAGGCGGGCATGAGTATTCTCAAAGAATTTCGTGAATTCGCGATGCGCGGCAATGTCATCGATCTCGCGGTCGGTGTTGTCATCGGTGCGGCCTTCGGCAAGATCGTTTCTTCGCTGGTGGGCGATGTGATGATGCCCGTACTTGGCAAGGCTGTCGGCAGCGTGTCGTTCAATCAGCTCGGGACGTCGCTCGGCGTCGGATCCGACGGCAGTGAAATCATCCTAAAATGGGGCGCATTTCTGCAGACGCTGTTCGACTTCACGATCATCGCGCTCGCGCTGTTCCTCGCCATCAAGGCGATCAATCGTCTCAAACGGCCCGAGCCGACAATGCCGGCCGCTGCGCCACCGCCGCCGCGCAGCGAGGCGCTCTTAGAAGAGATCCGCGATCTGCTCAAAAAAAGCTGATCAACCCGACTCGAAGGCGACGCGCGTGAGGTTGTCGCAACCGGTGTCGGTCACGGCAAGGTTGTCCTCGATCCGAATTCCGCCGTAGGGCTTGAACGCTGCAACACGCGCCCAATCGATGCGCGAGGCGTGCGGGCCGGTCTGTGCCGGTCCGAGCAGTGCCTCGATGAAGTAGAGACCGGGTTCCATCGTCACGACGAACCCGGGCTCAAGTTTTCGAGTCAGACGCAGCGCCGGATCCCGTGGGGGCTTCGGAAGGATTCCACCCTCAGCGTCCGCCATCGTTCCGCCGACGTCATGGACCTGTAAGCCGAGCAGGTGGCCGATGCCGTGCGGGAAAAAGAGGCGCGAGGCGCCTGACTCGAGGGCCTCTGCCGCGCTGCACCGCAGAATGCCGGCCTCACACAGCAAGACCGTGATGCGCTCGACCGCGGCGGCGTGGATATCGCGCCAATCGGCACCCGGCTTCGCGAGCGCACACAAGCCCTGCTGTAATCGGTCCATCGCCTCGACGAGCTTCGAGAACTCGCCTTGATCCGCGACGCTCGTCCGCGTGATGTCGCTGCCGTAACCCGCGAAGCTCGCGCCCGCATCGAGGAGCAAAGATCGATGGTGCGACGGCTTATCGCGACGCAGCACTTGGTAATGAAGGACCGATGCAGCTTCGTTGAGTGCCACGATGGCGTTGTAAGGCAGCTCTTGCTCTCGCTGGCCGCAGGCGGCGACGAAGGCCTGGTGGATGTCGTACTCGGACCCTCCGGCGCGAAAACACTGTTCGGCGGCCCGGTGCCCGCGGGCGCCGATCCGGTTGGCCTCCGCTAAACAGGCGATTTCATAGGGCGTCTTGCACGCCCTGGCATAGTCGAGCCTGCGAATCAGGTCCGGCGGGTTGATCGCCGCGAGACCCCAAGAATCGAGTTCCGGCAGGGCGTCGCCGATCCAGGCCGTCTTGGCGAGCTGACGAGGGAGAGCTTCCCGAGCCGCTTCGGTCGAGTGGACGATGACGATATCCAAATGCTCGGTCCAGCCGCTGCGCGGGAGTTCGGCCGGCTGGTACCAAAAGTCCGTTGCCACATGGAAAACGAGCCGGGGCCGCTTCCCCGGTCGAAAGTGCACCAGCGATCCCGGGGCATCGAGGAGCGGCGCCCACCATTTGAACGGCGGGTGGGCTTTGTACGGGTAATGCTGGTCATCTTGGAACAGTCCGAGGGCTTCACCCGATTGCAAGACCACCCCCTCGAGGCCGCTCAGGCGCAGGGCGTCGGTGGTCCGGCGGGCGACCTCGGCGAGATGGTCGGCATACAAGCGGGTCAGATCTATTTTCGACATGGAATCCCCAATCGGGCAGGTATTCCGGGATTGTACGGTGCCCGACGGGGGCTCAGAAGGCGGGTGGGAGTGCGGGCTTTTCCAGGATGGGTCATTCCCACACCTGTAAAAAGCCTATACAATTCGCGCGCGATTTCGGTCGCCAGACAAACTAGCTAGGTTGTTTGTTCAACATCTGTCTCTTACTTTTTTGGGGTAATTGCAAAATGAAGACGAAGCTCGCTCTTAGCGCCCTTCTGGCTGCGTTCGCTTTGACCGCTTGCGGTGGTGGCAAGCCTGCTGAGGCTCCGGCCGAAGCGCCGGCTGCTGAGGCTCCTGCTGCTGAGGCTCCGGCCGAAGCTGCTCCGGCCGACGCCGCTGCTCCTGCCGAGGCTGCTCCGGCTGACGCCGCTGCCGCTCCGGCCGAGGCCGCTCCGGCCGCTCAGTAATTTCCGTCAAGGAAATCACTGAACGGGAGCGTTAAGCTCCCAAACGAACCCGGGTTGATGGCTCGCCATCTCCCGGGTTCTTTTTTTGACGTCATGCCTGTCGCTCTTCGTGATGCGCACCTCGTCGCTCGCGGCCGCGAGTGGTTCGCGCGCGCGTATACGCATTGGCTCGAAGAGACGGGCGCGTCGCCGGCAGACGTTGCAGCATCCGCATCGGAAGTGGAAGCCGTGCTCACCCAGCACGATCGAAACGTATTGATCATCGAGCGAGACGACCAGCGCGTCGGCTTCGCTGTGCTGCAGCATCGATCCGCCACCGACATTCCTTCCGTTCATCTGCTACACGCGTTCTACGTCAGTCCGGAGTTCCGCACGTTGGGTGTCGGCGATGCAGCGGCGCGACTGCTCTTCGATCGTTTCAGGGGTCGATGGGAGATTCGATCGCTGTCGAGCGATACGCGCGCGATTGCGTTTTGGAGGCGAGTGACGACTGGTTATGCCGAAGGCGTCGTCGACGAGCGCCGGGAGCGCGGCGAGGTCGTTCAGCGTTTTTTGAGCAACGGCGCGAGATAACGTCCCGTATGCGATTTGGCGACACGCGCCACCTCTTCGGGCGTGCCGACCACGACGAGCTCGCCCCCCGCCGATCCGCCCTCGGGTCCGAGATCGATCAACCAGTCGGCGGTCTTGATGACATCGAGATTGTGTTCGATGACCACGACAGTGTTGCCCTCGTCACGTAAACGCTGCAGCACGCCAAGTAATTGAGCCACATCGTGAAAATGCAGACCGGTCGTCGGTTCGTCGAGGACATATAGCGTGCGGCCCGTTGCGCGCTTGGCGAGCTCCCGTGCGAGTTTCACGCGTTGCGCTTCACCCCCCGAAAGTGTGGTCGCGTTCTGGCCGAGTCGCAGATAACCGAGACCGACATCGAGCAAGGTCTGTAGTTTCGGCTGGACAGCCGGAATACTTTGAAAAAATCGCGCGGCATCCTCGATCGTCATTTCGAGAACATCGTGAATGCTCTTGCCGCGATAAAGAATTTCCAGTGTCTCGCGGTTGTAGCGTTTGCCTCGACAGACGTCGCAGGGCACGTAAACATCCGGCAAGAAATGCATCTCGACGCGCATCACGCCGTCGCCCTGACAGGCCTCGCAACGTCCGCCTTTGACATTGAAGCTGAAGCGGCCTGCGTCGTAGCCCCGACTGCGCGCCTCCGGAACCTGCGCGAAGAGTTCGCGAAGTCCCGTGAAGACGCCGGTATAGGTCGCCGGGTTGGAGCGTGGTGTTCGTCCGAGCGGACTCTGGTCGATGTCGATGACTCGATCGATGTACTCGAGGCCCTGCAAGGCGCGGCAAGGCGCAGCGTCGTTCGGGCCACCGCCGAGTTCAGCGAGGGCTCGACGCAACAGCGTGTCGTTGATCAGCGTACTTTTGCCGGAGCCGGAGACCCCGGTGACGCACGTGAAGAGACCGATGGGAATCTCGACGTCGATATTCTTGAGGTTGTTACCCGAAGCGCCGAGAACCCGCAGGACGCGCGACGGTTGTCGCGGCGTACGCAATGCCGGAATGGCAATCTGCAGATCGCCCGAAAGATAACGCCCCGTCAGGGATTGCGGATTCGATCGCACCTCGTCGGGTGTTCCCTGCGCGACGATCATGCCGCCGTGCACGCCTGCGCCGGGGCCAAGATCGATCACGTGATCGGCAGCGAGTATGGCTTCCTCGTCGTGTTCGACCACGATGACGGTGTTTCCGAGATCGCGCAGGCGCTGCAGTGTGGCGAGCAGGCGCGAGTTGTCTCGCTGATGCAATCCGATCGAGGGTTCATCGAGGATGTACATCACGCCCGTAAGACCGGAGCCGATTTGACTCGCGAGCCGAATACGCTGCGCCTCGCCGCCAGAGAGCGAATCGGCGCCGCGATCTAACGTGAGATAGCCGAGGCCGACGTCGACCAGAAATCGCAGTCTGTCGAGGACCTCGCGCGCCACTTTACCGGCGACTTCGCCACGCCAGCCCGGCAATTCCATCGTCTCGAAGAATCGAGCGGCCTCATCGACGGGCAATCGCGCTATATCGGGCAACGATCGGCCCGCGACGAAGACGTGACGCGCGGTCCGGTTGAGGCGGCAACCGCCGCAGTCCGGACACGGTCTCCAGCCCTGATAGCGCGCGAGCTCCTCGCGCACGGCTGGAGACTCGGTCTCGCGATAGCGTCTCTCGATGTTACGCAGCATGCCCTCGAAGGGATGAGTCCGCTTGGTGAGACGCCCCTTTGCAAGCGGATAAATGAATTCGATTTCCTCATCACCACTGCCGTACAGCAGTATCTGACGCGTATTTTCTGGGAGCTCCTGCCACGGTTCCTCAATATCGAACCCGTAATGCTGTGCGAGGGTGCTGATGAGCTGCAGGTAATGCGCGTTGTGACGATCCCAGCCGCGTACGGCGCCACCCGCAAGTGACAGATGGGGAAACGCGACGACCCGCGCCGGGTCAAAGAATTCCTGCTGACCGAGTCCGTCGCAGGTCTCACAAGCGCCCGCCGGGCTATTGAAGCTGAACATCTTCGGTTCGAGCAGCGGTACGCCATATCCGCACTGGGAACAGGCGTGACGATTCGAGAACAGTAATGGGGCCGACGCGGCGACTTTCGGCTCGCCAGTACTTTCCATAGGTTCGACGCGCACCGTGCCCTCTGAGAGGCGTAGTGCTGTTTCGAATGATTCGGCGAGGCGTTGGGTGGCATCGGGGCGCACGCGCAGACGATCGACTACGGCGTCGATGTCGTGCTTCCGCCGCGGATCGAGCTTAGGAGGTTGATCGAGCTCCACGACCGAGCCATCGATCCGCGCGCGCACGAACCCCTGAGACTGCAGGTCGCGCAAGACGACTTCGTGATCGCCCTTACGCTGCTGCACGAGCGGCGCTAGAACCAGGAGGGGCGTGCCTTCAGCAAGACGCATCACCTGATCGACCATCTGACTCACGGTCTGCGCTTCGAGTGTCACGTCGTGCTCGGGGCAGCGCGGCAGACCGGCGCGGGCGAACAGCAGTCGGAGGTAATCGTAAATTTCCGTGACGGTACCGACCGTCGAGCGTGGATTATGGGACGCCGCTTTTTGCTCGATGGCGATGGCGGGCGAGAGGCCCTCGATGTGATCGACGTCGGGCTTGTCCATCATGGACAAGAATTGACGGGCGTAGGCCGACAGTGACTCGACGTATCGCCGCTGACCCTCGGCGTAGAGGGTGTCGAAGGCGAGGGAAGATTTGCCCGATCCTGAGAGCCCCGTCACCACGACCAGGCGGTCCCGGGGAATCTCGAGATCCAGGTTGCGGAGGTTATGGGTGCGGGCGCCGCGTATCCGAATCGGTTGCATGGACCGGCATTAATCAAGAAAAACAGCCGGTTAGTGTACCTCCGGGTGGGCGTTACAGAGGGGGTTTCTGCGCTTAACCGGACGATTTTCGCGATGCAGCAGGGGCGGGGGCCGATTAGAATATCGGCTCGTTTTCACCGCCCTTCGTCGCTCACCCCCTCCATCCCTCCGCGCAGCTCGGGGGTCGGGAGGCGTGCCGGCCGAGGGGCCCGCTCAAGGGAAGGGTTCAACATGGCGCGTGGCATCAACAAAGTCATTCTCGTCGGTAACCTCGGGCAAGACCCGGATACCAAGGCCATGCCCTCGGGCATGACGGTCTGCAACCTTCGCATCGCGACCTCCGAGAGTTGGAAAGACAAACAGTCCGGCGAAATGAAGGAGCAAACCGAGTGGCATAGCGTCGCCATGTTCGGTCGCCTCGCCGAGATCGCCGGTGAGTATCTGCGCAAAGGTTCACAGGTCTACATCGAAGGCCGGCTGCGCACCCGCAAGTGGCAAGACAAAAGCGGTAACGATCGCTACACCACCGAAATCGTCGCCAACGAAATGCAAATGCTCGGCAGCGGTCGCGGTATGGGCGGCGAGGGCCGCGCACCGGGTGGTCGTGCCTCGGGCGGAGAGCCCGATGGCGATCCGGGCCGCAGCAGCACCGAGAAAGACGATTTCGATGACGACATTCCCTTTTAAGCTCGCGCACCGACCGATGCACGCCTGACGCATGGACGATTCCAGACCGCCGACCGCCCGGTATTACATCAAGACCTACGGTTGCCAGATGAACGAGTACGACTCTGCCCGAATGGGCGACGTACTCGCAGCCAGCTCAGGCATGCAGGCCACGGACAATCCTGCCGAGGCCGACATCCTCCTAGTCAACACCTGCTCGGTTCGCGAAAAGGCCGAGTCCAAGGTGTTTTCTTTGCTCGGTGAATGGAAGCAAATCAAAGATTTGCGTCCTGGCGTCATCATCGGGGTCGGCGGCTGTGTGGCAAGCCAAGAGGGCGACCAACTCGTCAAGGCTGCGCCTCAAGTCGATCTCGTGTTCGGGCCGCAAACCGTGCATCGCCTCCCTCAAATGATTTCCGAGCTGCGTCAGCAGGGTCGTGCGGTCGTCGACGTCAGCTTCCCCGAGATCGAAAAATTCGATCATCTCCCGGCGCCGCGCGCAGAGGGGCCGACCGCGTTCGTGTCCATCATGGAAGGCTGCAGCAAGTACTGCAGTTTTTGCGTCGTACCGTACACGCGTGGCGATGAGATCAGTCGACCGCTCGACTCGGTCATCGAAGAGGTGGGGCGGCTTGCCGAGCAGGGCGTGCGCGAGGTGACGTTGCTCGGTCAAAACGTCAATGCTTATCGGGGCGCCATGTCCGACGGCGCGCTCGTCGACCTTGCGACGCTACTTCATCATGTTGCGGCTATTGAAGGTATCGAGCGTATCCGGTTCACCACGTCGCACCCGCTCGAGTTCGACGAGAGTCTCATCGAGGCCTATGCCAACATCCCGAAGCTCGCCAACCATCTGCATCTGCCGGTGCAGTCCGGATCCGATCGCATTCTCGCGCTGATGAAGCGCGGGTACACGGCGCTCGAGTTCAAATCGCGCATCCGTCAGCTTCGCGAAGTTCGACCGACCATCTCCGTGACTTCCGATTTCATTGTCGGTTTTCCTGGCGAGACCGATCGCGATTTCGAAGCCACGATGACGCTGGTTCGCGATCTGTCAATCGATCAATCTTTCAGTTTTCTCTACAGCCGCCGACCCGGGACACCTGCCGCATCGCTTCCCGACGAAGTACCGCACGAACACAAGCAGGCGCGTCTCACGCGACTGCAGGCCTTGCTCGAAGAGAACGCACGTGCGCGCAGCGCCTCGTTGGTGGGGACGGTGCAGCGGGTGCTCATCGAACGACCTTCCCGCAAAGACGCGACCGAACTTGCGGGGCGCACCGAGGATAATCGTTGGGTCAATTTCCCAGGGCCTGCTCGGCTGATCGGTTGTTTCGTCGATGTCGAGATCACCGAGGCGAGACCTCATTCGCTGCGCGGACGTATCGTCGCAGCCGAGCCTGCGCATGGCTGATTCCCCCTCGATCGGCGTGCGCGAGTTCACCCTCGACCCGCCAGACAATGAACGCCTCGCCAATCTTTGTGGCCCGCTCGACGAAAACCTGCGACTGATCGAGTCCCGACTTGGTGTCGAGATGCGCCGACGTGGCAGCGCCTTTCGCGTTCAGGGTGATAAGGCGACAGCCGCCGAGTCGCTGTTGCGAGAGCTCTTCCGCTTGAGTCGCACCGAGGACATCACGCCCGAGACCGTCCACCTTGCACTACGGGATCACGATGTGCCGAGTGCGCTGCCTTCATCGACCTCCGATCCGGCCGCAAGCCGTGACGAGGCTGATGAAGCCGAGGCGGGTTTGCGCACGCTACGGGGGACGATTCGTGCCCGCGGCCCGAATCAGCGCGAGTATCTGCGCCGCATTCGTCGCAACGATCTGACTTTCGGCGTCGGCCCTGCGGGAACGGGCAAGACGTATCTTGCCGTGGCGTGTGCTGTCGAGGCGTTACAAGCCGATCGCGTACGTCGCATCGTGCTCGTTCGGCCTGCTGTCGAAGCGGGTGAGCGCCTCGGGTTTTTACCGGGCGATCTCACACAAAAGGTCGACCCTTATCTTCGTCCGATGTACGACGCGCTCTACGAAATGATGGGCTTCGATCGCGTTGCAAAACTCATCGAGCGTAACGTCATCGAAGTCGCGCCTCTGGCATTCATGCGCGGACGATCACTCAACGACTCGTTCATCATTCTTGACGAGGCGCAGAACACCACTGTCGAACAAATGAAAATGTTCCTCACGCGCATCGGCTTCGGGTCGCGCGCCGTCGTGACCGGTGACGTGACGCAAACCGATTTGCCGGCGGGAAAGCTCTCGGGCTTACGCCATGTACTCGAGGTGCTGCACAACGTGCAGGGTGTCGGGTTCCAGTTTTTTGAGGCGCGCGATGTCGTTCGGCATCCGCTCGTCCAGCGCATCGTGCAGGCCTATGAGGCGCGAGAGGTGGACGGACGATGAGTCGAACGAGCCGCGAATTGCGTGTCGAGGTTCGCAGTAACGTTCGTCGCGGAGCGCCCTCTAATCTGCGGATCTCGCGCTGGGCACGTGCCGCAGCAGGGGCGCGAGGCCGTAACGCCGAACTCGCCTTGCGCATCGTCGGTGCGGCGGAGGGACGTCGGCTCAACCTGTTGTGGCGCGGACGCGATTACGCGACCAACGTTCTGTCTTTTCCGGCGCCGGCTGGCACGCGAGGCAGTCTTGCGGCTCGATCGCTCGGTGACATCGTCATCTGCGCGCCCATCGTCGTTCGTGAGGCACGTCAACAGGACAAACGCACCGATCACCACTGGGCCCATCTCGTCGTTCATGGCGTCCTACACTTACTGGGTTACGACCACGACAACGAACCCGATGCCGAACGAATGGAGCGGCGAGAGCGTCGCGTCCTGGCCGGCTTCGGCATTCCCGATCCCTACCGAATTTCTTCTTCCCTTTCGGAGTCCTGATGACTAACCCGCGTTACAGTTCGATGAGCTGGATGCGCAAGCTGGGCCGCGCCCTGTCGGGTGAGGCGGAAGACCGCGACGATCTCGTTCAGCTGATGCGACAGGCCTTGTCGCGCGGTCTGATCGATGCCGACGCGCTGCAGATGCTCGAAGGGGTGCTGACGGTGTCCGATCTGCAAGTGCGCGACATCATGGTGCCTCGTGCCCAGATGGTCGCCGTGCATCGTGACGACTCACCCGAAAAACTGCTACCGATTATCGTCGAGTCGGGACACTCTCGCTTTCCGGTCATCGATGACGATCGCGACGATGTTGTCGGTATCCTGCTCGCCAAAGACGTCTTGCGTCTCTCTGCGATCGATCGCGAGCAGGAGTTCGACATTCGCGAGTGCATGCGGCCCGCGGTGGTCGTGCCGGAATCCAAGCGTGTCAATGTATTGCTCAAGGAATTTCGGCGAAACCGTAATCATATGGCGATCGTGGTCGACGAATACGGCGGTGTCTCGGGCCTCGTGACGATCGAAGATGCGCTCGAAGAAATCGTCGGCGAGATCGACGACGAGTTCGACGTCGAAGACGATCAGAACATTCGCAAAGAGTCAGCAGGGCAATTCGTCGTTCGTGGCGGTACGCCGATCGACGAGTTCAACGACTATTTCGGCACGACGCTATCGGACGAGGAGTTCGATACCGTTGCCGGTATCGTCATGAAGCAGTTCGGTCGGCTACCCCGGCGCGGTGAAACGGTGGTTATCAGCGACATCGAGTTTCGGGTGCTGCGGGCCGATCGTCGGCGCGTCGATGCTTTCAAGGTCATTCCCCCGAACGATGTCACGCCCATCGAAGAGCGGGGAGGCGGCGACTGAGCGACTCGATCGGCATCGCGAAGCCGCGCTCGGCGGGGTGGCGCGTTCATGGCGCCGCACTCGTGACCGGTGCTGCGCTCTCCCT
>JBEAXT010000226.1:0-15912 GCA_041159695.1 Pseudomonadota bacterium | reverse complement strand
AGCCGACCACGGGTACCGACACAACGCGACTTAAAACCATGGCGGTTCGCAAGGGCGATCGGTACGTCATCAACGGTCAGAAAGTCTGGATCTCACGGGTACAACACTCGGATTTGATGGTGCTCCTTGCGCGCACGACGCCGCTTGCTGAGGTTCAGCGCAAGTCCGACGGTCTTTCGGTATTTCTCGTCGACGTGCGCGAGGCGCTCGGTCAGGGTATGTCTTTGCGACCCATTCCGAACATGGTCAACCATGAGACCAACGAGGTGTTCTTCGACAATCTTGAGGTTCCCGCGACTCAACTCATCGGCGAAGAGGGTAAGGGGTTCAAATATATCCTCGATGGTCTGAACGCGGAGCGCGTGCTCATCGCAGCCGAGTGCATCGGCGATGCGTACTGGTTCGTCGACCGTGCGACGCGGTACGCCAACGAGCGCCTCGTCTTCGATCGGCCGATTGGCAAGAACCAAGGGGTGCAGTTTCCGATCGCCGAGAGTTACATCGAGACGGAGGCTGCGAGCTTGATGCGCTTTAGAGCCTGCGAGTTGTACGATGCTCAAAAGCCCTGCGGCGCAGAGGCCAACATGGCCAAGTATTTAGCAGCCAAAGCGTCTTGGGAGGCGGCGAACGCTTGCCTCCAAACGCACGGTGGCTTCGGTTTCGCCGCCGAGTACGATGTCGAGCGCAAGTTTCGCGAGACACGGCTGTATCAGGTCGCACCGATTTCGACGAATCTCATCCTGTCGTACATCGCCGAGCACGAGCTCGGTTTACCGCGTTCATATTGAGTGCAAAGGTGATCAGCGCATGAAACTCGACTCCTCCGTTGCTGCCATCGTCACTGGCGCGGCCTCCGGTCTCGGTGAGGCGACGGCGCGAGCGTTGGCCGCTCGCGGCGTGCGCGTCGCGATTTTCGATCTCTCCCTCGAGCGCGGAGAGGCCGTGGCGCGAGACATCGGCGGTTTATTTTGCGCGGTCGACGTGACGAACGAGGCGAGTGTCGACACGGGATTCGCGAAAGCGCGCGCCGCGCACGGCCAAGAACGCATCCTCGTGAACTGTGCCGGCATCGCCAACGGAATCAAGACGGCATTTCGAGATCGCGAGACGGGCGAGGCCCGACATTTTCCGCTGGCGGATTTCGAGCGGGCGATTCAGATCAATCTCATCGGTACGTTCCGCTGCATTGCCAAGTCGGCTGCGGGGATGTTGTCGCTGCCGATCCTTCCCGAGGGGGACCGTGGCGTCATCATCAACACGTCATCGGTTGCCGCCGAGGATGGACAGATCGGTCAGGCGGCTTATTCGGCCTCCAAGGCGGGTATCTCGGGTATGACGTTGCCGATCGCTCGCGATCTCATGAACGAGGGAATTCGCGTCAATACGATTTTGCCCGGAATCTTTGAAACGCCCTTGCTAGCGGGGTTACCCAAGAAGGTCACCGAGGCCTTGGCCGCTTCCGTGCCCCATCCGAAGCGTCTCGGCTCCCCTGACGAGTATGCGGCGCTCGCGGTGTCGATGATCGAAATCGGATATCTCAACGGTGCGTCGGTACGCCTCGATGGCGCCATTCGTATGGCGCCGCGTTAATTTCGATCCTCCTCAGGCGGCGGGCGCGTCCGCGCAGCCGCATTGTGCCAACACATAGGCGGCGGCCTCGGCGCCGGACTCTGTGTAATGCACCAGCTGTCGATCCTCTGGCGCGATGTAACCATCGGCGATTAGCGCATCGAGGGGTAGCACGGTGTCCCAATACTTGCGCCCCACCAATACGATCGGAATCGGAGAAATCGTTCGGGTCGCCACCAAGTTCAGCGCCTCATACACCTCGTCCAGCGTGCCGAATCCGCCCGGTAACGCCACCAGTGCGCGCGCCCTAAACATGAAGTGCATCTTGCGCAGCGCGAAATAGCGAAACTGGAAAGCGAGCCCTGGCGTGATATACGGGTTCGGAAATTGCTCGTGCGGCAAGCGAATATTGAATCCGATCGTCGGTGCGCCGGCCTCGCTCGCGCCGCGATTGGCTGCCTCCATCAGGCCGGGACCCCCGCCGGTGGCGACGACGAGACGATGGCAGCCTGGGGTGTGTTGGGCGCCGCGACTGATTTCATATCCGAAACGGCGCGCTTCCTCGTAGAAGTGCCGCTGTTCCGCTGAGGCATTTGGCATCTCGGGGGAGGGGATGCGAGCGCTGCCGAATGCAACGACGGTGCTTTCGATACCGTAGGCGCGCAAGTAGGTGTCTGCGCGATCGAACTCGAGCGCCAGACGGATCGCTCTCGCGTGATCGCTCTCGAGGAAATCACCGTCGTCTTCGGCGAGGCGATAGCTCGGGCTCGATAGGATGTCTTTGAGGCGACTCTGATCCATGGGCGGATGGCGCTCCTTACGGGATTCGAACCCGTGTTACAGCCTTGAGAGGGCTATGTCCTGGGCCTCTAGACGAAAGGAGCGGGGTACCGGAGTACAGGCCGGGAAGGCGCGGTATTATATGCCCCCGCCCCAATTGCTCAAGCGGCTCGTTCTTCATAGCGGACATCACAGAATTGAATTCCCCACACGCCTCATCCGAGGCCGTTCCCCGTCTGGCTCGAATCATCCCGCGCGATTCTCATCCGATTTCGCGCTCGAAGATCGCCCCCGAGGCGCTACGCGTCCTCTACCGCTTGCGTGAAGCGGGTTTCGAGGCCTACCTCGTGGGCGGATGTGTGCGCGATCTCACGCTCGGACTCGCGCCGAAAGATTTTGACGTCGCCACGAACGCACTGCCCGAGCAGGTCAAGCGTCTTTTCAGAAACTGTCGCCTCGTCGGTCGAAGGTTTCGGTTGGCGCATGTTTTCTTTGGTCGAGAAATCATCGAGGTGGCCACCTTCCGCGCCTCGGGCGCGCCGTCGCAGGGTGAGGAGCCCGTGCTCGATGCTGCGGAGGAGGATGAGGGTATCGCCGACGAGCCGACTGAGAATACGCTCGATGACTCTGTCGATATTCACGACTTCGACGAGTCGCTCGAGCGCGTCGTCGATCAGAGCGGGCGCATCCTGCGCGACAACGTGTACGGCACCATCGACGACGACGTTTGGCGTCGCGACTTCACGTGCAATGCGCTCTACTACAACATTGCCGATTTTTCGGTGTGGGATTACTGCCAAGGGTTCGAGGACGTCAAGGCGCGCCGTCTTCGACTCATCGGTGATCCCGAGACCCGCTATCGCGAGGATCCGGTGCGCATGCTGCGCGCGGCCCGCTTTCAGGCCAAGCTCGACTTCGAGATCGAGCCTGCGACGGCAGAACCCATCGCCAAGTTGAGTACTTTGCTCGCGGGTGTTCCGCCGGCAAGGCTATTCGACGAGACGCTCAAACTTTTCCTAACGGGTCATGGCGCGGCGAGCTATCGAGTTTTGCTCGAGCGTGGATTGCTGGATGAGCTGTTGCCCAATGTTGCAGCTTTCGCGCGTAAGCATCCGGGTAGCGCCCCGGAGCGCATGCTCATCCAAGGTTTGATCAACACCGATGCGCGTGTTCGGGCCGATCGTCCCGTGACCCCGTCTTTCCTTTTCGCGTTGCTGCTTTACGGGCCGATCGGGCTCGCTATCGAAAAGCGACCGCGGGAGGAGTGGCACGAGATCTCGACGATACTCGATGCGGTCGATGTCGCCGTGCGCGACATCTACGCTCGTGTGGCGGTGCACCGACGCTTCATTCTCGGCATGCGCGATATGTTCGCTCTTCAGCCGCGTCTCGAATCGCCGCGTGGGCGTCGCGCGCTGCGCACCCTCGAGCATCCGCGCTTTCGTGCGGCCTTCGATCTGTTGCAGTTGCGCGCCGAGTTCGGCATGGCCGACAAGGCCATCGTCGAGTGGTGGGTGAAGCTGCAGACCGCCTCGCCCGAACAACGAGCGGCCATGAGCGAGGCGATCGGTCGTTCGGCGGGCGGCGCCGAGGGTCGTGGGGCCCCGCGCGGACGAAACAGCCGACGGCGTCGCGGAGGCCGACATCGGGGACGCGGCGGCGGACCGGGCGCCTGAGTTTCGAGTCACTCATGTCGCAGACGGCGCTTTGGCAGCCTGCCTACGTGGGACTCGGAAGTAATTTGGGTGACCCGCAGGACGCCCTTCGTCGAGCGATCGAGGCTCTCCGCGGTCTTCCTGACACCCGGCTGATCACGACGTCGCCCCTTTACCGCACGGTGCCCTTTGGTCCGGTGGAGCAGGGGGCCTTCATCAATGCCGTCGCAGGCGTCGTGACCCGTCAGTCTCCCATCGACTTATTGCGGCGGCTCCGGGCGCTCGAGCGCCAGCTCGGCCGCGCGGAGAGTCGAGTTCGCTGGGGCCCGAGAGAAATCGACCTCGATCTTTTGATGCACGGCGAGTGCACGCTGTCTTGCGATGAGCTCACGCTTCCGCACCCCGGGATACCCGAGCGTGATTTCGTTCTGTATCCTCTTCGGGACATCGCGCCCGAGCTGCATATCCCGGGGATGGGGCGGGTGGTTGATTTGGCGGCCCGCGTGGCCAATCGAGGCATCGAGCGACTCGACTGAACATGACGGAATCGGTTCCTCAACGCTATATCGTCATCGAAGGCCCCATCGGCGTTGGTAAAACGTCCCTTGCAAAACGTCTCGCCGGAACGCTCTCTGCAGATCTCATTCTGGAGCAAGCAGAGTCCAACCCGTTTCTCGAGCGTTTTTACCGCGATCCGGCGGGCGCGGCTTTACCGGCTCAATTGCATTTTCTTTTTCAGCGCGTCCAGCAACTCGCGGGGCTTCGTCAGGACGATCTGTTTTCCTCCGTCAGGGTCTCTGATTACCTCCTAGAAAAAGATCGTCTCTTTGCGAGCGTGACGCTCGATGAGGCCGAGTATGGTCTCTACGATCAGATTTATTCTCGAGTCGTCCTCAATCCGCCGAAGCCGGATCTCGTGATTTTTTTGCAGGCGCCGGTGGACGTTCTGCTGCAGCGTATCGCCCGACGAGGAATCAAGGCGGAGCAGCTCATCGATCGAGCCTACCTCGAGCGGCTCAACGAGGCGTACGCGCGCTTCTTTCACGACTACGACACCTCGCCCCTGCTGATCGTGAATGCGGCGGCGATAGACCCCACCGCGAACGATGCCGACTACGAGGAGCTGCTCGGGGCGGTTCGGCGGATGAAACGCGGAAAGCTGTACTTCAACCCCCTGAGACACGCGGTCATCTAAGCCCGCTTAGGTGTGGCCAATCTGTGGGCTCGGGGACGAATCGACCGCGCATTGGTCGAAGTTCGGCTAATATCCCATAAATATGCAGGTAGTGACGACCATTGCCGAGGTGCGGGAGAAGGTCAAGGAGTGGCGGGCGGCTGGCCGCAAGGTCGGCTACGTCCCGACGATGGGCAATCTCCACGATGGGCATCTCGGTCTTTGTCGCCTTGCTCGGAAGGTCACTCGTCATTACGTCGTCAGCGCCTTCAACGATCCAATGCAGTTCGGGCCGAATGAAGATTTCGATCATCGCCCGCGCACTCCCGAGCGGGACGAGCAACTGCTCAAATCCGTCAACTGCGATCTGTTGTACCGGCCCGACCCCAAAGAAATTTATCCGCACGGGTTGCTCAACGCCGTTCACATCGAGGTCCCGGGTTTCACGGATATCCTCTGCGGTGCGGTGAGGCCTGCGCATTTCGAAACCCTCGTTAGCGTGGTCAACCGCCTCTTCAACATCGTACAGCCCGATATCGCCGTGTTCGGCGAAAAAGATTTCCAGCAGCTCGCGGTGATCCGACGAATGGTGGAAGAGCTCAAGATGCCCATCAACATCGTGGCGGCGCCGACGGTACGGACGGCCGACGGATTGGCGATGAGCTCGCGCAACCAATACCTCACCGAAGACGAGCGCAGACTCGCGCCCCGTATTTATGAAGAGCTTTGTAAGGTCGCCGAGGCGATCGAGATGGGCTCGGGCTCTCTCTCTGAGATCATGCAACTCGAGTCGAAATCACGCGCCGCACTACGCGAGGATGGTTTCACGGTCGACTACTTCACCGTCGCGAGCGTTCACACCTTACGAAAGCCCGGCATTTCGGAGAGTGATCTCATCGTTTTGTGCTCGGCTAGGCTCGGCCGCGCGCGTCTGATCGACAACAAACGCTGTACGAGACTGTAGTCGTCGCTCAACCGTCCAATCGACGAAGTGCCCACTCGACGTGCTCGCGCACAAGTGCCGACGGATCTTGTGCGCGTTGACGGAGTGCCTCTATGGCGCGCTCTGCTGCGGCGCCTGAAGTCGGGCCGTTGCCGAGTGCGATGGCGATGTTGCGCAACCAGCGCTCGTAACCGATTCGCCGAATGGCAGACCCGCGTAATCGCATCTCGAATTCCTCGGCAGTCCAAAGAAACAGCTCGGTGAGCGGTGCCTGATCGAGTCCATGGCGAACCGCTTTGAGATCCGGGTGCGCCGCTGCTTGCGCGAATTTGTTCCAAGGACAGACGAGCTGACAATCGTCGCACCCGTAGATCCGGTTACCGATCAAGGGTCGTAGGTTTTCGGGAACGGACCCTGGCAACTCGATGGTTAGGTAAGAAATGCAGCGCCGCGCATCGAGCTGCCACGGTGCCGTGATCGCTCCCGTGGGACAGGCCGGAATGCAAGCCTCGCAGGTCCCGCAATGCGCTCCGGTGGGTGAGTCGATGGGTAAAGGCAGATCGGTGTAGATCTCGCCGAGAAAAAACCATGAGCCCGCATCTTTCGCGATGAGATTGGTGTGTTTACCGATCCAGCCGAGTCCCGCATTGCGCGCGAGCGCTTTTTCGAGGACGGGACCTGAGTCGACGAACACGCGATATCCGAAAGGACCGATCTTCTCCTCGATGCGATCGGCGAAGTCCTGCAATGCGTTACGCAAAATCTTGTGATAATCGCGGCCCAACGCATAGCGAGAGACGTAGCCGAGTTGCGGCGACTCGAGCACAGTTTCTGCGTCGGCAGCTTCGCTCGGCCAGTAATTGAGTCGCACGCTGATGGCGCAAACCGTGCCGGGTTTGAGCTCTGCGGGTCTCGAGCGACGCGTGCCGTGCCTCGCCATGTAGTGCATCTCGCCATGTCGGCCTTCGTCTAGCCAGCGCCGAAGATGGTTCTCATCGTCGGTGAGGTCGAGATGGGCCACGCCGATCGCCGAAAATCCGAACCCGGACGCGAGCGTCTCGAGTTCGTCTCGCAGCGCATGAAAGTTCGGAGGCGGCATGCGATGAGTATATCGACGACCGTATACTCGCGCGGAATGCATCGTCGATATCGAGAACCGGGAAAAGAGAGCGCGAGTCCGTCAGGGCTCTTCAGCGTAGAGATTGTTCGTGCGCTCGAAACCGCGGCGATTCAGGCGGGCACTTCGGGTTTTGCGCTCATGAACCGCGCCGGGGTGGCGGCGTTGCAGGTGCTGCGAGCGCGTTGGCCTGCAGCGCGCGAGATTCTCGTGTTGTGCGGCGGGGGCAACAACGGCGGTGACGGTTATGTGTTGGCGCGCCTCGCGCGCGATGCAGGGTTGTCGCCTCGCGTACTCGCCGCCGTCCCGGTCGATCGCCTGACCGGCGATGCCGCGCGAGCGGCTGCAGATTGCGCGAAGGGCGGTACGCCCATCGAGCCCGCGAGCGTGTCCGCGCTCGCCGCAGCCGATGTCATCGTCGATGCGCTGCTTGGCATCGGTCTGCAGGCTGACGTACGGCCCGAGCTCGGAGCGCTGATCCATCGCATCAATGAAATGCGCGTTCCAGTGCTTGCGCTCGATATGCCATCGGGTCTCTGCGCGGACACGGGACAAGTTCGAGGGATGGCGGTACGCGCGGCGCTGACCGTCACGTTCATCGCGCGCAAGAAGGGTTTGTGGTTGGGCTCGGGACCGGATTACGCCGGTGAGGTCGTACTCGCGGATCTCGCCGTTCGCGCCTCGCACGTCGACGCATCGCTTCATCTTTTGGACGAGGCCGATCTTTTCATCGGATTACCGCCGCGGGCCCGAGATGTCCACAAAGGGTGCTTTGGCCACATTCTTATGGTCGGGGGCGGCCAAGGAATGCCGGGCGCGGTTCGGCTCGCCGGTGAAGCGGCGCTGCGTGCCGGAGCGGGTCGGGTGACCGTCTGGGCATCGCCAGAATCTGCGTTGGCGGTGGCGGCGGGCTGCCCGGAGTTAATGGTACGCGGGATGGGGACTGCGACGGCGCCAACGGAAGTGTTGGGGGCGGTTGAGGTCATCGCGATCGGACCGGGCTTGGGCCGCGGCGAGTGGGGACGCGCGAGCTTCGCTAACACACTCGAGGTGGCCTGCGCTCGACAGATCGCGTTGGTGCTCGATGCCGATGCGCTCAATCTGCTCGCCGAGCAACCGGGGATCACCTTGCCTCGACGCTGTGTACTGACGCCGCATCCCGCCGAGGCCGCTCGACTCCTTGGCAGATCGACGGCCGATATCCAGCGCGATCGCTATGGCTCGCTCAAAGAATTGGCGGATCGATACGCAGCAACAGTGGTACTGAAGGGCGCCGGTACTCTGATCTCCGACGATATTCCGTGGATCTGCGACCGTGGGACACCGGCGATGGCGGCGCCAGGGATGGGCGATGTCCTCACGGGCGTGATCGCGGCCTTGCTCGGGCAAGGGTTTTCGCCCGTGCAGTCGGCGCGGCTCGGAGTGCTCTGGCACGCCTTGGCAGGCGAGGTCGCTGCAGCGGGGATCGATCGCGGCGTGCTCGCGAGCGAGGTGTCGACCGCTTTACCGAAAGTGCTGGCGTCGTGATCGCCCCGGCATCAATTACTTTGATATCGCGCGACGAGGGATGCACTCGAGGTCTCGGTGCGGCGCTCGCCCGTACGCTGCCGATACCACCCGATCGATCACTGCGTATTTTTTTGAGGGGCGACCTCGGCGCCGGTAAGACGACCTTCGTACGCGGCATGCTTCAAGCGCTCGGCGAGACGCGAACGATCAAAAGTCCAACCTACAGCGTACTCGAGACCTACGAGCGCGATCCCTGGCATGTCGTCCACCTCGATCTCTATCGGTTATCCGACCCCCGCGACCTCGGGCCGCTCGGGCTCGCTGATCACGACTACGCGCGGGCGCTCTGGTTGATCGAATGGCCCGAGCGAGGTGAGCGAGCCCTGCCGCAACCGGACTTGGAGATTTTTCTGGATGGCGCGCCCTCGGGGCATTCTTTGCGGTTCGAGGCGCGTACGCAGATCGGAGCGGAGTGGGTGCTCAGTGTCTCAAGAGAGCCTGAGTTTTCAGCTGCAGAGCGTTGATTTTTGTTGAAATATTGGTCTTCCTCCAAGTACTCTCCGTTCTCATGACAGGTGTGCTGATTGGGTCGATCTCCCGTGTTTCACGGGCTTTAATCGTGTGCGTTCTGCTTGCGGGGGTCTCGCTCGGCGTCGCCGAGACGGCGAACGCGGCCGGTAAAACTCTCCGAGCGTTGAACCTCGAGACCTCGGCCGAGGTGGCGGGGCCCGTTCGCGTGTCGATCGAGGTCGAGGCCGATACCGTCCCCAAATTCTTTGTCCTTGAGCGGCCGCTACGTGCGGTCATCGATTTTCCGGGCACGCGGAAGCCGTCCTCGGTTGGATTGCCTTCTGCGCAGGGCGTCGTGCGCGCCATACGGGCCGGCCCTCAGGCCGATGGGTCGCTGCGCGTCGTCCTCGATCTGGCGCCGGGCGCGGTGGCGCGATGGATGGGCGGCGGTGTCGCGGCGCGCCGATTTTCTTTGGAGGTCTCTGGCGGTGTCGCGGGTCCCGTGCCGTCGGCCTCGGCCTCAGCCTCGGTGGTGGCGGCGGTGGCGCCTGCGGGTGTAACGCCCGCGCCCTCGACCGGGTCGACGGCGACGCCCGCCGAGTCAGTTAAGCCCAACGAGTCGATCAAGCCCAACGAGTCGATCAAGCCGATTAAGGCGGAGCACGCGCCGGTCGGAGGTCGCGACGTGATCGTCGCCGTCGACGCGGGTCATGGCGGGCAGGACCCTGGGGCGATCGGTGTCGCCGGTACGCGCGAGAAGGATGTGGTTCTCGCCATTTCTCGCGAACTGGTCGATCGGATCAATCGCGAGCCGGGGATGCGCGCCATTCTGACTCGCGACGGCGATTACTTCCTGACCCTTCGTCAACGAATTCGACGTGCGCGAGACGCTGGCGCTGAGTTGTTCGTTTCGGTTCATGCAGACGCGGTGCTCGACCGCTCGGTGACGGGATCCTCGGTGTACGTGCTCTCGCTGAAAGGCGCGACGGACGAGCAGGCGAGGTTGCTGGCAGACCGCGAAAACGCCGCCGATCTCGCAGGAGGCGTCTCCCTCGATGACAAGGACCCGGTGATTGCCTCGGTGCTCGTCGACCTCGCGCAGTCGGCGCAGATCAGCCAAAGCATGGTCGCGGCGGAGCGCGTGCTGCGTTCGCTCTCGCGAGTCAACGAGGTCCGCAAGCCGCAGGTTCAGCAGGCCGGGTTCGTCGTACTTAAAAGCCCAGACATCCCCTCGATGCTGGTCGAGACGGCGTTCATCTCGAGCCCCTCGGACGAGCGCCTCCTCAATAAGCCCGAACGCCGAAAAGATCTGGCGGAAGCCATCTTCGAGGGCGTGAGGCAGTTTTTCTTGGACCACCCGCCGGATGGCTCACGCTTTGCTCAGGCGCGCGATTCGTCTCGCACGGTGGTGGCTACGACAGCCGATAGCGCTCCCGCTCGCTCGGGCAAGCTCTAAGAAATCGTGCCGATCCGACTGTTGCCTGGCGCACTCGTCGACCAGATCGCTGCGGGCGAGGTGGTCGAGCGGCCGGCGTCCCTCGTCAAAGAATTGATCGAGAATGCGCTCGATGCGGGTGCACGCTCCATTGACGTGGACATCGAGGCAGGCGGCGCACGACTCGTCCGGATACTCGATGATGGTCATGGCATCTCAGCCGAAGAGCTGCCCTTGGCGATTCAGCGGCATGCGACCAGCAAGATCGCGAGTCTCGATGACCTCGCGGCCATCCGCACCTTGGGATTCCGCGGAGAGGCGCTGCCCTCCATCGGATCTGTTGCGCGAATGCGGATTGCGTCGCGCGCCCTCGGCGCGGCGCAGGGCGCCGAAGTGCGAGTCGAGGGTGGGGAAATCTTGCCTGTCGCGCCATCGCCGCAACCGCGTGGGACCTTGGTCGAGGTTCGGGATCTTTTCTTCAATGTCCCGGCGCGTCGCAAGTTCTTGCGAACGGAGGGCACCGAGCTCGGTCATATCGCACGCCTCGTGGAGCGTTTCGCGCTCGCCCGCTTCGATGTGGCCTTTCGGCTGCGACACGAAGGACGCACGCTACTCGATGTGGCGCTCGCCACGACTCCCGAGGCGCAACGCACGAGAATCGCCGCGATCATGGGCGAGTCGTTCATCGCGGAGGCTTTACCCTTCGAGCGTCGATCGGGTTCAGTTTCGTTCTGGGGATGGCTCGGTCAGCCGCACGCCGCTCGGCCGAGTAGCGATCAACAATTTGCGTACGTGAACGGTCGTGCCGTTCGAGATCGCATGCTCGCCGGTGCGGTGCGTCTCGGATACCGTGACGTGCTCTATCACGGCCGACAACCCGCCTATCTCGTGTATCTCGAACTCGATCCGCAGTGGGTTGACGTCAACGCGCATCCACAAAAACTGGAGGTTCGTTTTCGGGACGTTCGACAGATTCACGACTTCGTTTTTCGGTCGGTCCATGACGCGCTCGGCGTCGGTGCGGGCGCGGCGGCGCCCACGGCGCGCGCGTCGACGCTCGGTTTGGAGGCGCTGCAGTCAGGGCTCGACATACCGGCGCCGAGGACGGAGTCCGTCTTGCAGAGTCACTGGGATGTTTCGGAGCCGGTCGTCCAAGCCCATGCAGAAGTGTCCTCGGGCTCACTTGGGACGGCTCTTGCGCAGCTGCACGGCACATACATTCTGGCGCAGAGCGAAGCGGGGCTGATCTTGGTCGATGCGCATGCCGCACACGAGCGGGTGCTCTACGAAAAGATGAAGCGCGACTTCGGCGATTCGCCTGCCGTACAACGTTTGCTCGAGCCGCGCGTCGTCGAAGTGGCGGCACACGAGAGCGAGAGCTTTGCAGCCCACGCCGACGACTTTGCGCGAGCGGGATTCGAGATCGATGTGATCGGTCCGGGACGTTTGGCGGTACGCTCGGTTCCTGCGTTGCTCGCGCAGTCGGATCCGGCGCCCTTGATTCGCGAAGTACTCAAAGATTTAAGAGATGATCGGGGTAGCCACCACCTCGAGGCAGCTGCGCACGTATTGCTCGGGAATATCGCTTGCCGAAGCGCGATCCGTGCCAACCGAAAGTTGACCCTCCCCGAAATGAATGCCCTGCTGCGCGACATGGAAACTACCGAGCGAGCGGGGCAGTGCAACCATGGCCGACCGACCTGGACGGTGCTCAGTCTCGACCAACTCGATCAGCTGTT
Organism: Pseudomonadota bacterium; assembly: GCA_041159695.1. Classification (GTDB taxonomy): domain Bacteria; phylum Pseudomonadota; class Gammaproteobacteria; order Steroidobacterales; family Steroidobacteraceae; genus UBA964. The sequence goes on along the minus strand of JBEAXT010000226.1, from coordinate 3,481 downwards.
CTTACGCGGGCGATGAGCGACATCGATGCCATTCTGCTCGCCGGACCGACGGCAAGTGGCAAGTCGGATCTCGTGCTCGAGCTTGCAAGTCGAGCGTCCATCGAAATCGTGAGTGTGGACTCGTCGCAGGTCTATCGGGGGTTCGATATCGGCTCGGCGAAGCCGGATGCGGCGACTCGAGCGCGGGTGCCGCATCATCTCATCGACATTCGGGAGCCGTGCGAACCTTACAGTGCCGGTGAATTCGTCGCGGACGCGGTCGCCGCCATCGCCGCCATCCGTGGCCGTGGCCGGATGCCGGTGCTCGTGGGTGGCACGATGTTGTACTTCAACGCGCTCGTGCACGGGATTGCTGCGTTACCCGCCGCCGATCCGGTGGTTCGCGCGCGTATCGACGAGCGGGCCAAGGCCGTCGGCTGGCCGGCGATGCACGAGGCGCTCGGGGTCATCGATCCGGAGGCGGCCGCGCGGATTCATCCCAACGATCCGCAGCGTATTCAGCGCGCCCTCGAGGTGTTTGAGGTGAGCGGTCGACCGATCAGTGCTTGGCAGCGCGAGACGTCTCCGGCCGCCGGTCTGCGATTCCGACGTGATGCCTTGTTCCCCTTAGATCGCGCGCGACTGCATGAGCGGATCGAACGCCGCTTCTCAAACATGATGTCGGCCGGGTTCCTGGCCGAGGTTGAAAATCTTCGAGCTCGTCCCGATATCGATAAATGTGGGACGGCGATGCGCGCGGTCGGCTATCGACAGCTTTCCGTCTACCTGACGGGCGAGGTCGACCGCGAAGAGGCCGTTCGGCGGGGGATCGCCGCGTCCCGGCAGCTCGCGAAGCGACAGCTCACCTGGATTCGAGCGGATTCGGGCTGGCGACTTTGGGATCCCTTTGATGCGGCGCAGCGCGAGCGCTGGGTGGACGAGAGCACTTTTGTGTGCAAGACGGCAGGTTGAGGAACCCCTCGCATGGTAGATTGGTCTAAAGGGGGGGAGACGTTTCGGGCGTTGTCCGGAGCGAGGCAAGAAAAACGAGGAGTGTCATCATGGCCAAGGGCCAATCCCTGCAGGATCCCTTCCTGAATCAGCTTCGAAAGGAGCGCGTACCGGTCTCCATTTATTTGGTCAACGGTATCAAATTGCAGGGTCAGATCGATTCCTTCGACCAGTTCGTCGTGTTGCTCAAAAATACTGTCAACCAGATGGTGTACAAACACGCGATCTCGACGATCGTCCCCGCGCGTAACGTTCGTGTGCCGCTGCCTGGAGAGGCAGAGGACGATACCGAAGCGGGTGCTGCCGAGTGACCCTGACCGCGCGTGTTTGAGCGTCCCCGCGGCGGAGAGCGCGCCGTTCTCGTTCGTATCGGACTCGACGGACCGGTCGAAACCGAAGATCTCGAAGAATTCGCGCAGCTCGCCGAGTCTGCGGGGGTCAGTGCTGCGGCCACGGTGACGGGGCGTCGCGAGCGCCCCGATCCACGTTATTTCGTTGGCAGCGGTAAGGCCGAAGAAATTCGTCAGATGGCGGTCGATAGCTGCGCTGAGGTCATCTTGGTCGACCATGCGCTGTCGCCAAGCCAGGAGCGCAACCTCGAAAAACTGATCGGGCTGCGTGTGCTCGACCGAAACGCGCTCATCCTCGATATTTTTGCCCAACGTGCGCGAAGCCACGAAGGCAAATTGGAAGTCGAGCTCGCTCAATTGCGCCATCTCTCGAGCCGCCTCGTCCGAGGGTGGACGCACCTCGAGCGTCAGAAGGGCGGTATCGGTCTTCGCGGACCGGGCGAGACCCAGCTCGAAACCGACCGACGATTGCTCGGCGAGCGTGTTCGCGTACTCAGTCGTCGTCTCGAAAAACTCAAGCAACAACGGGAGACCGGTCGACAGCGGCGGATCGAGATCCCCATTCCCTCAGTGGCGCTCGTCGGCTACACGAACGCCGGTAAGTCGACGTTGTTTCGGGCGTTGACGGGCGCCGACGCGTACGTCGCCGATCAGCTTTTTGCGACGCTCGACCCGCTCGTTAGGCGCGTCAATTTACCGGGTGGCTCTCCGATCGTGGTCGCCGATACCGTGGGTTTCATTCGCGAGTTGCCTCATGAGCTCGTCGCGGCCTTCCAATCGACGCTGACCGAGGCGCGCGAGGCGACCTTGCTGTTGCACGTCATCGATGCGAGCGATCCTCGGCGAGACGAGCGCATCGAGCAGGTCAATGCGGTACTTGAGGAGGTGGGCGCCGGAGCGCTGCCACAGATCAAAGTTTTCAACAAAATCGATCGGCTGGAGATGTCTCCGCGGATCGAGCGCGATGAAACGGGCGATGCGCAGAGTGTCTGGATTTCGGCAGCCGGACGTCGCGGACTTTCGGAGTTGATGGAAGCCGTCGCGGAGCGACTGTCGCGGTTTGCGAGGCCGCGCACCGTCCGGGTCGATGCTCGGTATGCCGGTGCGCTCAGGGCGCGACTTTTTGCCTCAGGGGTCGTTCAGGGCGAGCGGGTGTTGGACGATGGCAGCCTCGAGTTGATCGCCAACCTCCCGGATATCGAGGCAGGGGAACTCGCCCGGGCGCCTGGCGTCGAATTGTTCGATCCCGAGCCCTCACAAACTTGTGCGGTGGAGGGGGGGTACTTACAATCCACCCATTCTGAGCGCCCCTCCTGACCTACCCGGCGCAACTGAAAAACACTTATGGCATGGAACGAACCTGGCGGCTCCCCAAAAAATCCTTGGGGCAAGCGCTCCGGAAAATCGGGCGGCGACGACGCATTTAAGAAGTTTCAGCGCAGGCTGGACAACATCCTCAAGGGCTCGAGCCCCGGGGGCGGGGGTCCGGAGGGCGATGGTCCGGAGCAAATCGCGGGAGACGGTAAGTTCCAACTCGGCATCATTGTCGGGATCGTATTGCTCGTATGGGCCTATCAAAGTTTTTTCACCATCGACCAAGCCGAGCGCGGCGTCATTCAGCGCTTCGGGCAGTTCGTGTCGGTTCGTGATCCGGGTCTTGGCTTTCATCTTTGGCCCATCGAGACGATCACCAAGGTCAACACCCAGCAGGTCAGTAGCGTCAACTACACCGCGAAGGTGCTGACGCAGGACATCAATCTCATCGACATGTCACTCGCCGTGCAGTACCAGCTGCGCGATCCGGTCAAGTTTTTGTTTCAGGTCAAAGATCCGGAGCAGACGCTGCGCGAAGTGGGTGAAATGGCGATACGCGAGATCGTCGGCCGTAGCACTCTCGAAGAAATCCTCATCTCGAAGCGCGAACAGGCGACGACGAGAACGAAGGAGCTCATCCAGCGCACCCTCGATCAATACGGTGCTGGCATTTTCATCACGAGCGTCAACCTCACCGATATTCAGGTGCCGACCGACGTGCGTCCTTCGCAGGAAGACGCCAACAAGGCGATCGCTGACAAAGAGCGTCTGGTCAAGGAAGCCGAGGCTTATGCGAGCGGCATTCTGCCGGTCGCCGAAGGTAGTGC
>JBEAXT010000190.1:0-3677 GCA_041159695.1 Pseudomonadota bacterium | reverse complement strand
TGATGGCAACCGACTTACCCGAGCCCGTGGTACCGGCCACGAGCAAGTGAGGCATACGCTGCAGGTCGGCCACGATCGGCGCACCGCCGATGTCCTTGCCGAGGGCAAGCGCGAGCGGCGAACCGATCTCGTCGTAGGCCTTCGATTTGACAATTTCGCCAAGGGTCACGACTTCGCGCTTTTCGTTCGGGATCTCGAGACCCATCACCGACTTGCCGGGAATCACCTCGACCACACGGACGCTGATCGCTGAGAGCGCTCGCGCTAAATCTTTGGAGAGTGAGCTGATCTGACTGGCTTTCACACCGGGTGCCGGGCGCATCTCGAAACGGGTGACGACGGGACCCGGCTGAACCGCCACCACCTCGACCTCGACACCGAAATCTTTGAGCTTGAGCTCGACGAGCCGGGACATGGCCTCGAGCGCCTCTGCCGAATACGTGGCTTCTCGGGCTGGCGGATCGTCAAGCAACTGCAGCGGCGGCAGTTCGCCCGCCTTAGCGGTGAAGAGCGGTACCTGGCGCTCTTTGTTGACCCGCTCGCTCTTCTCAGGCTGCGGCGCGGGCGCTTCGATACGCGGCTTCGGGCGGCTCGCGGCTTTTTTGGTCTCGACCTCGAGGGTCTCCTTGCGAGCGGCCTTGCGCTCTTCACCCTCTGCGACGTCTCGCTGCTGGATACGACGAGCTCGAAACCAGTCGACCGTAGCCCAAAAACCCGATCCCAGTCGGTCGATGATGACGAGCCAGGAAATACCGAAGGCCAACGAGAAACCGGCCATCGATACCGCGAGCGCGAGCAACGTACCGCCAACGAAATTGAAATTGCCCTGCATCCAGCCGCCGACGAGGTTGCCGACAACGCCCCCTGCGCTCTGACGAAGCTCGCCCGGCGAGAAGTGCAAGGTCGCGAGCCCGCAGGTCGCGGCGAGTAACAGTACGAAGCCACCCATACGGACGAAAGTATTGAGCCGCGACGTCGGCTCGACCTTGCCGCGATCGCGGAACATCAGCCAGCACGAAGCGCCCAACATGATCGGGAAGAGATACGCCGGACCGCCGAAGAGAAAAAACAAGGTATCGGCAAGCCACGCACCCTGACGCCCAATGAGATTACCGATCTCGCCATCGGCGCCTTCCCCGGTGAAGGAGAAGCCGGGGTCCGAGGGCTGATACGTGACAAGCGAGGCGAACAGCATCAGCGCCAGCACGCCAGTGAGGATGACCGCACCCTCGCGCAAAGCGCGCTTGACGGTGTCGGTGAAGCGGTCCGACACGCGGGTGTCGGCGGCATTCTCGGGCAAGGTGTGACCTGCGCGTTGTTGTCTAGAGGCTTGATTCTACGGGAATCGACGAGATCGCGACAGTTGGATCAGCATGATTCGGCGTGCATCCCGGAACGCTTGCCCCTAACATCTCGCCATGGCTTCACAACATCGCAAACTCATCATCCTCGGCTCCGGGCCAGCCGGCTATTCCGCCGCCGTATATGCCGCTCGCGCCAATCGCTCGCCCATGCTCATTTCGGGCCTGCAGGAAGGCGGTCAGCTCATGACCACCACCGAGGTCGACAACTGGCCGGGCGATGCGCACGGCTTGCTCGGCCCAGCACTCATGGAGCGCATGAAAGCGCACGCCTTGCGCTTCGGAACGGAAATGGTGGGTGATCACATTCACACTGCGATCCTCACCGAGAGGCCGTTTCGCTTGATCGGCGATCTCGGGCAGTACACCTGTGATGCGCTCATCATCGCCACGGGCGCATCAGCCAAATATCTCGGCTTGCCTTCTGAAGACGCGTTCAAGGGCAAAGGCGTGTCGGCCTGCGCCACCTGCGATGGATTTTTCTTCCGCGGTCAGCAAGTCGCCGTAGTTGGCGGCGGCAACACCGCCGTCGAGGAGGCGCTTTACCTTTCGAATATCGCCTCGCATGTCACCCTCGTGCATCGACGCGACCGCCTGCGCGCCGAGAAAATCATGCAAGACCGTCTCTTCGAGCGCGAGAAAGCGGGCAAGGTCAAAATTCTTTGGAATCACGGCGTCGATCGAGTCTTGGGTGACGACTCGGGGGTCACCGGCCTTCGTGTCCGCCCCACCGACCGCGATGGCAAACCGCGTACCGATACCTCACCGCTCGATGTGGCGGTGACCGGCGTATTCATCGCCATCGGTCACTCACCCAACACCGGTGTGTTCGCAGGCCAACTCGCCATGCAAGACGGCTACATCCAGGTACAGAGCGGTACGGCAGGCATGGCCACCGCAACCAGCATCCCCGGCGTGTTCGCGGCCGGCGATGTGGCCGATCACGTCTATCGTCAAGCCATCACCTCAGCGGGCTCGGGCTGCATGGCGGCACTCGATGCCGATCGCTGGCTCGAGCGATTCGACCACGGCGGATGACGACGTCGGCGCGTGTCGTCGAGCGAGTCGCGGAGCTCTCCGCCGCCGATTGGAATGCGCTTGACCATGAGGGGTCGCCGTTCACGCGCCACGAATTTCTCGCCGCACTCGAGTCGACAGGATGCATTGGCGAGAACAGCGGATGGCGCCCCTTCATCGTCACCCTCCACGATTCGAAAGGGCTCGCCGCCGCTGCGCCGGCTTGGCTTAAGGACGAGTCTTACGGCGAATTTGTCTTCGATTTTGCTTGGGCCCAGGCGTATGCGCGGCACGGCCTGCGGTATTACCCGAAGCTCGTCGTAGCGGCACCCTTCACGCCCGCGACCGGCCCTCGTCTGCTCGTACGCACCGACCTGGCCTCGGACGTAGGACAGCGCCGCATCTGGCGACATACGCTTCAACAGGAACTTCTGAATCTCGCCGAGCGCGAGTCGCTCTCCTCCGTTCACCTGCTATTCCCGACCGAGGCAGAAACCGCTGAACTCGGATCCGAGTGGCTGCCTCGCATCGACTGCCAATTTCATTGGCATAACCGTAACTATCGAAACTTCGAAGACTTCCTCGGCACTTTCACCGCCGAAAAGCGCAAGAAAGCGAAACGCGAACGTCGTCGTGTACACGAGGCGGGGATCCGCTTCGAGTCGCGCCTCGGTAGCGAGGCCTCGCTCAATGAAATCCTCATCGCGTGGCAGCTCCATCGAACAACCTTCCTCCGACGTGGCAACGAGCCATATCTCTCTGCGGAAACCTTCGTGCAAATCGCGAAGACGATGGGCGACGCGCTGCTCTTCAAATTTGCGATCCACGATACGGAAATCGTCGCGGTCGCCGTGTTTTTCATCGGTCGTGACACCCTCTACGGCCGTTATTGGGGATCAGCCGAGGAGTTTCATAGCCTGCACTTCGAAACCTGCTACCACCAAGGCATCGAGTTCTGCATCGAGCGCGGACTCTCACGTTTTGAGCCGGGCACGCAAGGCGAACACAAGGTGAGTCGCGGCTTCGTGCCGACACGCACCCATTCCGCGCATTTCATCGCAGAACCGCGATTCAGAGCCGCGATTGCCGATTACCTCGAACGCGAACGTGAAGCGGTCGATCGCTATGCCAAGGGCATCGAGGAACACGTGCCCTACCGTCAGTCGCTCAACCTTGCATGACCCGCAGGCCTCAACGCGGTCTCGTTTGGCTGGAACCGGGCGGTGATCCGCGCGCCTTTCCCTCAGCCGATTACGCTCTCGAGGAGCCAGCCGGACTCTTGGCCGCGGGCGGTGATCT
>JBEAXT010000125.1:0-3408 GCA_041159695.1 Pseudomonadota bacterium | reverse complement strand
TGGACATGCCGGTACGTCAATCCTCGAATACCTCACGGAAGCTACAAGCCCACATCCGCGGGCTTGTCGGCAAGGCCATTGAGGATTATTCGATGATCGAGGAGGGCGACAAGGTGATGGTGTGCCTCTCCGGTGGCAAAGACTCCTACACGCTGCTCGACATTCTGATGTCATTGCAACGTAGCGCCCCGGTCAAGTTCGAGTTGGTCGCCGTCAATCTCGATCAAAAACAACCGGGGTTTCCTGAGCATGTTCTCCCTGAGTATCTGACTACGCTCGGAGTGCCGTACCACGTGATCGAGCAAGACACCTACTCGGTCGTCAAGCGCGTGATTCCGGAAGGTAAAACGATGTGCGGACTTTGTTCGCGGATGCGACGTGGCGCACTGTATCGTTGGGCTGCCGAGAACGGTGCCACCAAAGTTGCACTGGGTCACCATCGGGACGATATCGTCGAGACCCTGTTTCTCAATCTTTTTTTCGGCGGTCGCCTCAAGGCGATGCCGCCCAAGCTGCGTTCGGAGGATGGTCGACATATTGTCATCCGTCCGCTCGCCTATGTTCCTGAGCGTGACATCGAGAGGTACGCTCGCGCGCGACAGTTTCCGATCATCCCCTGCAAGTTGTGCGGTTCTCAAGACAACGCACAGCGACGAACCATCAAGCAAATGTTGCAGGAATGGGAGCGCATTCATCCGGGACGCACGGAATCCATTTTTTCAGCGATCTGCAAGGTTGAGGCCGGACACTTGGCCGACCCCGCGTTATTCGATTTTGCGGGACTGCGTACCACGGCACCCGCGGAGGCGCGTGACACGTGACGCCTGATGCCGGCGTGCCCGATCTCGATCACGGTGCACTGGCGACCGTCGCGCGACTGCGCGGTCGTTTCCGGGGAGCTTTGCTCGGACTCGCGCTCGGTGAGGCGCTTGCCGCGCCTGTTCAATTTGCGCGTCCCAACACGTTTTCGCCGGTCCGTGATCTGATCGGTGGCGGCCCTTTCGATCTCGCGCCCGGATCGTGGACGGACGATACCTCGATGGCGTTGATCCTCGCCCGCAGCGTGCTCGAACGTCGAGGTTGCGACCCTGAGGATCAACTTCAACGATTCAGACGATGGCAGCGCGACGGCGAGGGTTCGCTGTCAGGGGAATGTCTGGGTATCACGGCGAGCGTGAGTCGCGCGCTCGTTGAGGGTGATCCGTCGGTCGAGTTGACCGATGGTGCTGATGCACTCGTTCGTGTCGCGCCGCTCGTCATGTGGCATTACGCCGATGCGCAAGCCTTGATGTCCGATCTCGAACCGATGGTACGTGTGACCTGTCGGCAAGAGTCGACGCTGTCTGCGGTTAGGGCGTTTGCCATGATGCTGCATGCGGGCTTCCGAGGCGCGCCTTTCAATACAGTTCAGTGTACCGAAAACGGCGCATCGGCTTGCCTAGCCCTCGACGTCGTCAAAGAATCGATGAGTGGTGCAAAGAATTGGAAGGAGGCCGTATTACGTGCCGTCAACCGGGGTGGTGATGCTGACATCTACGGCGCAGCAACCGGTCAGCTTGCCGGTGCAGTATTTGGGGTGGAGTCGATTCCGTCGCGCTGGCTTGCCATGCTGGCGGGTCGGCCTATGATCGAGGAGCTCGCGGACGCGATGCTTGCAGAAGTACTCGTGCGGCTCGATACCGAAGTCTGAGTCGTGCGTCGCAAATCCCCGCTCTGGAGCCGATATTCCGATGCGCAGCTACTGCGGCTGCGATTTCGCGATCTGCATCTCGGGAAACCGCGGCGAGCGGCTCTGCAGCGCGCCATCCGTCGTCTGCGTGACGAACTCGCAGCACGCGATATCCGGATTGAGCCTCATTTTTGGTTTTCAGATGAGTGGTTCTCGCCCGACGGGGTGCCCGGCATCGCGATTCCGTTTTATCTCGCTCATCCGCGCCTTGAGCGTCTCGAGCGTCGCATGTCTGGTTCGGTCGAGGGCGGAAATGCCACAGGACTGATGCGCATTCTGCGCCACGAGGCGGGGCACGTCGTCGATACCGCATTCAGGCTTCGAAGACGAAAACTTTGGCGGACCGCTTTCGGACCTGCCTCAACACCGTATCCGACCCGTTACCTTGCGAATCCGTCGAGTCGCGAATTCGTGACGCATCTCGATGGCTGGTATGCCCAAGCGCACCCCGCAGAAGACTTCGCCGAGACGTTCGCCGTATGGCTCGCGCCGCGCTCCAATTGGCGACAGCGCTATGCCGGCACGCGCGCACTCGAGAAACTGGACGCGATGGATTCTTTGATGCGCAGTATCCGTGGGCGTCGGCCATTCGTGCGGACGGCGAGTCGCGTCGATCCGGTGGCGGCGAACGAGCAGACCCTGCGCGATCACTATCGACGGTATTTGCAACGTCGAGTCGATTGCGATTTTTCGATGGTCGATCGAACGCTGGACCAGGGGCTATCGAAGATCAAACCGGTCGGCACGCATCATCGGCATCGTCGCGCCGACAGTTGTCTACGCGCCTTGCGGCCCGATCTGATTCGCCATGTGATGGCGCACAGTCGCGTCGACCGTTATGGTGCCGAACAACTCGTGCAGTTCGCCATCGAGCGAGCACGCGAGCGGCGGTTGTGGCTGCGGGGATCTGCCAAAGAGCGTCGCGTCGCCGCCGAAAGGACGGTCCGCAGGTTGGCGAGGTCCGCCCTGCGTGGGGAGACGATGCGGTTCACGTTATGAAGCAGCTCAAAGTTCTGGTGGTCGTACACGAGACCTTGGTTCCGCCCGACGACGTATCGGGCTTGACCGAAGATCAGATGTCGGAGTGGCGTACGGAGTACGACGTCATTCGAACGCTTCGACAGGCCGGGCACGAAGTCAGGGTATTAGGTGTGCTCGACAGTCTGACCGACTTGCGAGCCGCGATCGCCGATTGGAAACCCGACATCGTTTTCAATCTGCTCGAAGAATTTAACGGCATTGTCACCTACGATCAGCATGTCGTGGCCTTTCTCGAGTTAATGCAGCAACCCTATACGGGGTGTAACCCGCGCGGCTTGCTGCTTTCGCGAGACAAGCCGCTCACGAAACAACTGCTGGCCTACCATCGAATTCCGACGCCCCAATTCGTGCTGCTGCGCAAGGGCATCAAGTTTCGCCCACCCAACAAAATGCGTTACCCATTGTTTGTCAAATCCGCAACGGAAGACGCGTCTCTCGGTATCGCTCAGGCGTCAGTCGTCGAAGACGCTGCGCATCTCAAGGAGCGCGTAGCGTTCATTCATGACCAAGTCGGCACGGATGCGCTCGTCGAGGAGTACATCGCGGGACGGGAGGTGTACGTGGGCGTCCTCGGTAACGAGCGACTGACGCGGTTACCCGTGCGCGAACTGCATTTCGGGTCGATGCCTGGACATCAG
>JBEAXT010000098.1:0-5426 GCA_041159695.1 Pseudomonadota bacterium | reverse complement strand
CAATCGACGAAACCGTAAATCTGGAACGGGTCGACGAACACCATCCGGATTTTTATAGGCACCCTCGCCCGCTCGCGCAACCGCTCGCAAAGGGCGTCCAGGACGTAGGCACCGGAACTGTGGGCGATAAGCTCCAAGTCGAGCGGTCGCGGATTTGTCGCCAACCTGTCGGCGATCTGGTCCGCCACCTGACGCCCCGCTACCTCGGCACTCGCGGCCGCGCGAAGACGGGTATCGGACCATGGGTCCCAGCGCACGAAGGTCGCAACCTTCCCCTCGCGCTGAAGTGCAACAATGAGCCTTGGGAACTGCGGATTGTCGGCATCGACGCTGCCGTGAAACACTAGCGTCATCGAAGACTCGTCGGGCAAAGATAGTCGGGGCAGCGTGAAGGTCAGCGGGGTTCGGCAGTAAAACTCCATCGCTGCGACCGCCCCGATCAGCGCGAGCGCCGATGCCCCGATCCATTTCAATCGCTTGGTCATCGCCGTTTGAACTGATAACTACCGGCGACGGGAACTTTGAATACCACGCTACCGTCCTGGCGCACTCCCGATTCCTGATACCAAATCTGATCACTCGCAATCACGATCCTGGCATTGATCATCATGTCGGTTCGAGACTGCTGCGAAATGATTCGGCATTGACCACGTGGAATTTCGCCGATGAATACATCGGCGCGACGTCGAAACGGCAGACGACAAGACTCCGGATAGGTGACGAGATCCTCGCGTGTAATGCCGCGAAGCGCCATCTGAGGCTCGCGGTGGGCATCTTTCCACCGATCCGGCTCCCGTAGCGTGAAAAAATCCATCAAAACAGCATTTCGCTCGGGATCGAGCTCAAAGGTCCAGATCCGCTGTCGTTGCAAACGACCCTCGGGACTGCCGAGAGGCCATTGCAAATAGATCACGTGCCGGCCCAGCGCTGGCGCCTCGACGCGGGCAAAAATCGGGAAAAGAAGATCAGGCGCCTGTGCAGCATCGGGCGGGGACTCGAGCAGCGCGTTTTCGCCCCGAGAGACCTGCTGTTGGTTATCGAATTCCCCCACCACCCACGACAACAGCGTATTGAACTCACGCTCGAGGAGTGACTCCGCGCTGGCTCCGGTCGCACCCAACAGCAAACCCGCAGCGACGAGAACTTTATACATCGAGATACGTTAATTGAACTCGCGCAAAGAGTCCCTAAGATTTCGGAGGATTTCTCTGGACTGATCGGTCAGCGCTACCGATTTTTCGCGCCGGTCTTCCCGTAAGCCCACACCGATCGTCAGCAACCCGAGCTTCTCTAAGCGGTAGATCAGCTTACGGCAGGCCCGATAACCTCCAATGCCCTCAGTCCGAAGAATATCGATGAGACTGGAGATCGACTCGCCATGATGACGCGCAACGATAACGAGCGCAGGGATTAGATTGAGATACTTCATCGCACCCGGAACAAAATTTTTTTGCTCCAGGGAATATATCTATTTTAAAAATACATTCAATGGGTCGCGCTATTTCCCCACCTCGCGAAGAACGGATGCGTAGGCCTCGAAATACCGCAGCGCCTTTTCGGTGGGTACCACCAATTTAATCCGCGCATCATCCTCGACGGCCTCGAAGTCGACGAAGCCTGCATTCCTCAACTCGTGGATACGCTTTCGGACGGTATTGATGTGCCCGAGGTCGCGACGAATGAGCAACTTGTACATCGGGTAGGGCTCACCGCGCTTCCAGGCTTGCGCGATCTCGGCAAGCAGCGCCTCGGTGTTGGGGGTGGAGAGCAAATCCACCGAAGGAAGATCTTTGAGCCCCTCGAGCATCCATCTGAAGCGCAGATATAGCTCAACCAATTCTTTTTTCGGCTTTGGCATAGTTATGGGACTCGAGTGCGCCTATGTTTATTCTCCAAGAATACGATAATTTTCTTCAGACCGTACAGCAGAAGCAGCGCACCTAAAAAATCACCGATGAGCATCATGATGAAGTCATCGTCAAGACGCCACTTCTCGTCTCCGAAAACCGCCCGAATGAAGATGTGCCCGGCGGAATTGAGGACTGCCGAGGCAAAGGCGAGCAACAAGAGTTGACGACCATCGATCGCCGGGATGCCCTCGCCGATCCGCGGCAAAAGACCTCGGCCCGGCCAAGTTCGTAAGGTCATCAACGCGGCGCAATACGCGGCAACCCCCGGGACGAAAGCGAGAGGAAGATCCACCAAGGGGTTGGGTGTGACCCCATCGAGTTCGGACCACCTCAAAATATGTGCGCCAATGGAAAATCCGATAGCTCCCGGCAGACCGAACATCAGAACTAACATCATCCGTAGCCCGTGCGGGAGGTATATCCAGTTGATCCCGGACGTATATTCAGTCCAAGAAAAGAACAAAACGAATAATGGGACGAACAGACACCACGCCGCCGCCGATAAACCGATAAACAGCGTGAATAAACCAAACCTCTGCATAAGTACAAGGTTAGGTCAGGACTGGGGGCGGTTCAATCCACTGATTGAACCCCTAATCCGAGTCATAACGCTCCCGCGTTTACGGGTTAAAGTACCGCGACGTCGCCCGACGCTTCCGGCACACAAGCGACATGGAGTATCCCATGATCAAAGCCTACGTCCGTTTCCGGTTTAGATTGCTCGCGACAGTCTTGGTGGGTATCGCGCTCGCCAGCGCTGGGACCGAGACACGAGCGGATATCGATGGGATCGACCGACTGTCCCAGGCACAGTTCAAGCCTTTCGCACGCGATCTCGTCTCGGCACTTAGCTATAAATCCATCACGCCAGCCGAGCCACTCGGTATCACCGGCTTCGACCTCGGCGTAGGTCTCACGGTGATCGAAACCGACAGCGATCTGCCTTGGGGCATTGCGCTCGGCTCAGAAAAGAGCTATCTCGCGGTACCGCGGATCTCTTTGCAAAAAGGCCTTCCCTTCGATTTCGACGTCGGCGGTTTTTACGCCACGGTGCCCGGGACCGGCGTTCAATTCTTTGGTGCAGAAGTCAAATACGCGCTCGTTGAAGGTAATGCCGCATTACCGGCGATCGCCGTACGTGCCGCCGCGACGAAGCTCACTGGTGTGGAGCAACTCGATCTCGACACCCGAAGCCTCGAACTCACGGTCAGCAAGGGGTTGCTGAACCTCACACCCTATGCAGGCATCGGCAAAGTATGGGGCGACGTCACGCCGTCGAACTCCGCGCTGCAGGGGCTGGTTCGACTGTCAGAGGAATCGCCTGACATGGTTCGGGTATTTGCAGGCTTAAACTTCAGCATCTTCTTGGGCAGCATCGCGCTGGAGGTGGAAAAAACCGGAGATAACCTCGGCGCCTCCACAAAAATCGGAATTCGGTTCTGAGTTAGCGCGCAACGCCTGCAGGCGTTCCCATAATCCGGTTCATCTCAATGAAATTACCGTCGGCATCCCACACGGCGCTAAACATCACGGGAATCACGCCGCCACCCGCGGCGGGGTAGTCGATTCGGCGCGGTGCTTCCGCAATCGTCACGTGAGGCGTCGATCGAATCCGTTCGAAGCGACTCTCGAGATCCTGAAGATTGAAGACCAGTATCGGATCGCCCGCCTGAGCTCGACGAAACTCAGGAGCGGGTACTGGATCTTTCTGGTTGAGCCTCTGCATCAACCCAAGAACGCCAATGAAATCGTCGTTGGCACGAAGCAATACGAGGCGAGTCGTTCCGCCGATGACTTGGTCATAGACCACTTTGAGTCCGAGCGCATCGCGGTAGAGAGGAAGCGACTTGTCGATATCGCGTACCACGAGGGTCGTTCGCCGAAGGTCGACAGGCATGCGCTCCGATTCGGGGACCGGCGCAGCCCATACAACACTCGACATAACCGACAACAAAAAAAAGACTGGTATCTTTCGAAGAATCTTCATCTCGGAGATCTCTCAAAAATCATCCCTGCTTCGATCTGCCCTGCGAGATCGCCATCAGCGCGGCGGTCTCTCGCTCGGGCGAAAGACCCGCCTTGAGTTTTGTACGTTCCGCCTCTGGCCGGGCAAGATGCCAACGGAGTGTGTCACGGACCGTCTCGCGCATGGGGCGTATCGACAGCCCGGCCTTGAGCGCGCGATCAGCCGAGGTGGCCGCAAACCCTGCGTTGTCTCCCTCGGACGGGGCCCAAGCGGGCATGTCAGCCCAAGGAATAATTTTTTGCTCCTCTAGAGTCTTGTTATCGACCCACTCCGCCTCAGGCGCTACCGAAGGTTTCACCAATTCATTCGCAGCCAAGATCGATTCATTGACGACATCGCCGATCGTGAAACGACCCGGAGGCGATAACGCATTGAACGTGCCGCCAGTTCCGTTTTCGATGAGGCGCAAGGTAAAGGCTGCAAGATCACGCGCGTCAATCACCTGAATCGGATCGCGAGGATCATTCGGCGCGATCATCCGACCGCCGATCGCCGCACGCGCCGGCCAGTAGGTGAATCGATCGGTGTTGTCGTCGGGGCCGACGATGAGCCCCGGTCTCACGATGGAAGTACGCTCGGGTCCGAATACGGACAGTGCGGCTTTCTCACAGAGCGCCTTGAGCGGACCATAGGTGGCGCCATCCACCGTTTCGACCGATTCGTCATCGAGCTTTCCAAGTGGTGAGTTCTCGTCGTTCCCCCGCGCAAAACCTTCATAGACAGACACGGTGGAGACGAAAACGTACCGCCCCACCCGCGGCTCGAGCAACTGCGCCGCTTCACGAACGTGTCGCGGCACATAACCGGAATTATCGATGACCGCGTCCCACTCCCGACCCTCGAGCGATTTGAGATCGCCGTTGCGGTTTCCCCGCAGACGTTCGACTTCGGGAAAGCGATCGGTGTTGGTTCGGCCGCGGTTGAAAAACGTCAGCGTGTGCCCACGAGCGAGCGCGAGCTCGGTCATGTGCAAACCGATGAAGCGCGTCCCGCCCAAAATGAGCAGACGAAGCGGGCGTTTGGATTTCTCGATCGCAAGGCCATCGAGCGCGGTTACTGCGAGGCTCGCACCTGCAGCGGATAGGAATAGCCGGCGTTTCATAGAGCCCAAAGATACCAAAGAAAAACCCCGTGAACCTTGCGGCTCACGGGGTCTTCTCTGATAAGGACCCTGACGGTGACCTACTCTAGCGTCGCAACAGGCGAAACTACCATCGGCGCAGAGCGTTTTCACTTCCGAGTTCGAAATGGGATCGGGTGGTTCCCGCTCGCTATTGCCATCAGGGAATTCTTAAATCCGGGTGTTTTTTGACGTGACGCAGTCGCGTTCACATGAGTGATGGAATCAACTCCATCGCGATCAATCCTGCAAGCAAACTGCTTGAGGTTATATGGTCAAGCCTCACGGGCAATTAGTACTGGTTAGCTGAAGCCATTACTGGCCTTACACACCCAGCCTATCAACCACGTAGTCTTCGTGGGCCCTTTAG
>JBEAXT010000221.1:0-4117 GCA_041159695.1 Pseudomonadota bacterium | reverse complement strand
TTCGCGGGTGAAGATCCGCGAAACCGTAAGCCGTGGCGAACTGCCCGGCGTTTCGAAGGCGAGCTGGTAGGAGCGCGCGCCATATGAGCATGACCGATCCCATTGCCGATCTGCTGACCCGCATCCGTAACGCGCAGCTCGCTCGTAAGAGCGAAGTGAGCGTCGGCTCGTCGCGTCTGAAGCAGGCGGTTCTCAAGGTGCTGAAGGACGAGGGTTACGTTGCGGATTTCCGCATCGCCTCGGACGGCGGCAAGAGCACGATCACCATCGCGCTCAAATATTTCGACGGGCGCCCCGTCATCGATCGCCTCGAGCGCGTCTCGCGTCCCGGCCTGCGGATCTACCGCGGCAAGGACGAGCTGCCGAAGGTGTTGGGTGGTATGGGCACCGTGATCGTCTCGACCCCGAAAGGTGTCATGACGGACAAGCAGGCTCGCGCCATCGGTCAGGGTGGCGAAGTGCTGTGCATCGTCGCCTGAGGAATCGAACATGAGTCGTGTAGCAAAACAACCCGTCGAGCTGCCGCAGGGCGTCACCGCGACGATCTCTGCCGAAGTGGTCACGCTGAAGGGCGCGAAGGGCACCTTGTCGGTACCGCTGTCTGGCGGTGTCACGGTCGTCCAAGCGGACAAGAGCCTCGAGGTGAAGTACGACGCGAGCAACCGTATGCAGGCGGGCGCCACGCGCGCACACCTCGCGAATTCGGTGGTCGGTGTATCGAAGGGCTACGAGCGCAAGCTCGAGCTCGTCGGCGTGGGTTACCGTGCGGCGGTGCAGGGCAAGGCCCTCAACCTGACCCTCGGCTTCTCGCACCCGGTCGTCGTGGACATGCCCGAGGGCATCACCGTCGAAGCGCCGAGCCAGACCGAGATCGTCATCAAAGGTACTGACAAGCAGCGCGTTGGCCAGTTGGCCTCCGAGATCCGCAACCTGCGTCCGCCTGAGCCCTACAAGGGCAAGGGTGTTCGTTACGCAGGCGAGCAGATCTCGCTCAAGGAAGGCAAGAAGAAGTAAGCGCGCGGAACGAGGATCGAGCAATGCAGATCACCAAAAAAGAGCGGCGTCAGCGCCGTGCCGTGCGAACCCGAGCGAAGATTCGCGAGCTGGGTCAGCCACGTCTCACCATTCATCGCACGCCGCGGCACATTTACGCGCAGGTGTTCGATGCGAGCGGAGCCAAGGTGCTGGTCGCAGCGTCGACCGTGCAGGACGCCGTCGCGAACGGCCTCACGGGCACGGGCAACGTCGATGCGGCAAAGGCCGTCGGCCGAGCGATCGCCGAGCGAGCGAAGGCCGCGGGCATCTCGCGCGTCGCGTTCGATCGAGCAGGTTTCATGTACCACGGTCGCGTGAAGGCGCTGGCCGAGGCCGCGCGTGAAGCGGGCCTAGAGTTTTAAGGCAGGACATCCCCTATGGCACGTGTCGAAAAATCCCAGGCCACGGACGAGTATCTCGAGAAGCTCGTCGCCGTTAATCGCACCTCCAAGACGGTCAAGGGCGGACGCCAGTTCGGCTTCACCGCACTCACCGTTGTCGGCGATGGTGCTGGCCGCGTCGGTTTCGGTTTCGGCAAGGCACGCGAAGTGCCGGTCGCTATTTCTAAGGCGATGGCCGCTGCGCGTAAGAACATGGTCAATGTTTCGCTGCGCAACGAGACGCTGCACTACGCGGTCAAGGGCAGCCACGGCGCCACTCGCGTATTGATGCAGCCGGCTTCGGACGGTACGGGCGTCATTGCGGGCGGCGGCATGCGCGCCGTGCTCGAGTGTGCCGGTGTGCGTAACGTGCTCGCCAAGAGCTACGGTTCGCGCAACGCGATCAACGTCGTTCGCGCGACGGTCAAGGCGCTGGCTTCGGTGCGTTCGCCCGAAGACATCGCTGCTAAGCGCGGCAAGTCCCTCGAAGAGATCATGGGTTAACAGTCATGGCGACCAAGCAGCTGAAAGTCACTCTAAAGAAGAGCGTCCACGGCCAGCTCGCGAACATCGCGCAGTCGGTCCGCGGACTCGGTCTGCGCAAGCGGCATCAGACGGTCACCGTCGCGGACACGCCGGAGATTCGTGGCCTGATCCGCACCGCGCGTCATCTGCTCGCGGTCCAAGGAGAGTAACGAGATGCGTATCAACACCATCAAACCCGCCGCGGGTTCCAAGCGTAAGCGCCTGCGCGTCGGTCGCGGCGCGTCGGCCGGGCAGGGCAAGACCTGCGGTCGAGGCGTGAAGGGTCAGCGCGCGCGCAAGGGCGGTTACCACAAGGTCGGCTTCGAAGGCGGTCAGATGCCGCTGCAGCGTCGCTTGCCCAAGGTCGGCTTCCGCTCGGCGATGAAGGCGACGCGTGCCGAGGTTCGTCTCGATGAACTCGTCAAGGTCAGTGCAGCGGTGATCGATCTCGCAGCGCTGAAGGCGGCGAACGTCGTTCCGATGCACACCGAGGTGGCGAAAGTCGTGTTGTCGGGCGAGATCAAGAAGGCGGTCACGCTGAAGGGCGTGGGCGCGACCAAGGGTGCCAAGGCCGCCATCGAGGCAGCCGGCGGTCGCATCGAGGCGTAAGTCTCGAGCGATGTAACGGAAAGCAGCACAGGACTTCGAATTAAGTGGCATCAGGCGTAGGCAATCCGGCAGCAACTCTCGCGAACGCAACGCGTTTCGGCGAGGTACGCGCGCGCCTGTTGTTCTTGCTCGGCGCCCTGATCGTTTACCGAATCGGCACCTTCATCCCGGTTCCGGGTATCAACCCGGCCGAGGTGGCTCGTTTCTTTGAAGAGAACCAGGGCACGATCCTCGGTATCGTCAACATGTTCTCGGGTGGCGCCATGGAGCGCCTCTCCATCTTCGCGATGGGCGTGATGCCGTACATCTCGGCCTCGATCATCGTGCAGATGGCGTCAATGATTTATCCGCCCTGGGAGGAGTACCGCAAGGAAGGCGAGTCCGGGCGGCGCAAGATCACGCAGATCACGCGCTACTTCACCGTCGTTCTGGCCGTGTTCCAGTCGCTCGGTGCGGCGGTGGCATTGCAGAACGGGGGCATGGTGATTACGGGCGGTTGGTCCTTCCTGTTCATCGCCACCGTCACGATGACCACGGGCACGATGTTCCTGATGTGGCTTGGCGAGCAGGTCACCGAGCGCGGCATCGGTAACGGTATTTCCATGATCATCCTCGCCGGCATCATCGCGGGCCTTCCGAGCGCGGTGGGTCGTACGGTTGAGTCGGTGAACACCGGCGAAATGTCGGGACTGTTCGCACTCGTCCTGATCGTCCTCGTACTCGGCGTGACGGCGCTATGCGTGTACGTCGAGCGCGCGCAGCGTCGCATCGCCGTTCATTACGCGAAGCGCCAAGTCGGTCGTCGTGTGCTTGCAGGGCAGACGAGCCACCTGCCGTTTAAGCTCAACATGTCGGGCGTGATCCCGCCGATCTTCGCCTCGAGCCTGTTGCTCTTCCCGGCGACGATCGCGCAGTTCTTCGGTACGGGCGAAGGCCGTGCGGCCGAGATCCTGCAAAACGTTGCCGCAGCACTCGGTTACGGCCAGCCGCTGCATCTGGTGCTCTACGCTGCCTTGATCATCTTCTTCTGCTTCTTCTACACAGCGCTCGTGTTCAATGCGCGCGAGACCTCCGAAAACTTGAAGAAGTCGGGTGCATTCATTCCCGGTATTCGTCCGGGCCAGCAGACCGGCGAGTACATCGACAAGGTGCTCACGCGACTCACGCTCTGGGGCGCGATTTATGTGGCCGGCGTCTGTCTGATTCCGGAACTCATGATCTCCGAGGGTGGCGTGCCGTTCGTATTCGGCGGCACTTCGTTGCTCATCGTCGTGGTGGTGGCCATGGATTTCATGGCGCAGCTGCAGGCGCATTTGATGTCCCATCAGTATCCGGGTCTGCTGAAGCAGGCCAATCTGATGGGCTATGGACGCGGCGGCGCGCCGCAGTGAACTAAAGGGTAAGACTCATGAAAGTTCGTCCGTCAGTAAAAAAGATTTGTAAGGACTGCAAGATCGTGCGGCGACGTGGCGTCGTCTACGTGATCTGCAAAGATCCGCGGCACAAGCAGCGGCAGGGTTGAGAACCAAGGGTATTTAAGTAGAATGCCGCGCTTTTTTGCGGCTTCG
>JBEAXT010000159.1:0-8616 GCA_041159695.1 Pseudomonadota bacterium | reverse complement strand
CTCACCGAAGAAGTGCAACGTCCCGAGGTGTTGATCGGCTCCACGTACAAGATCAAAACGCCGGTCTCCGACCACGCGATGTACGTCACGATCAACGACATCATCCTCAACGAAGGCACCGAGCACGAACAGCGACGGCCGTTCGAGGTGTTCATCAACTCGAAAAACCTCGATCACTACCAATGGATCGTCGCGCTGACGCGCATCATCTCGGCGGTGTTTCGAAAGGGCGGTGACGTCACGTTCCTCGTTGAGGAGCTGAAGGCCGTTTTCGATCCTCGCGGCGGTTATTGGCAGCCCGGTGGAAAGTTCATGCCTTCGATCATCGCCGAGCTCGGTCATGTCATCGAGAAGCACCTGCAGACCATCGGTCTGCTGGGTCGCCAGGAGCTCGACGAGCATCAAAAGAAATTGGTAGAAGAGAAAAGAGCCGAATTCGAGGCGCGTGCGAAGCAAACGGATGCCTTTGCGAAATCGCACTTCCCTGAGGGTGCTCAGCTGTGCTCGAAATGCAGCACGGCGGCGGTCGTCATGATGGACGGCTGCATGACGTGCCTCAATTGCGGCGACTCGAAGTGCGGGTGACGCCTTGCGGCGCCTGGCACTCGCTCTAGCCACTCTCCTCACTCTTACGGTCTTGGTGTCGCCCGCGCGCGGGTCGGGCGACTCGTCGATCATTCCGCCGGAGCGAAGCCTGGCTGCCGAGCCAGTCTCCCGCGAGATTCCGCGACCTCCCGAGCTTCAGCGAGACGTCGATTTCTGGGTTCGGGTTTATAGCGAAGTCACCACACTGCAGGGATTCATGCACGACGAGCGTCATCTCGGCGTCGTTTATGAAGCCCTAGACCTCACGCTCGCAGGGCCTCCGGGCTCATCGCAGCGCCGCGAACTCATTAAACGATCGAGAGATCGTTGGATCGCCGCACTTGATGCAGCCGTGCATGCGCTCGAAGGGGGCTCAGTGGACTCCGTCTCGGGCGATGCGCGTCGGGTGCTGCAGTTGTGGGGAAAAGATGCGACCCCAGCCCGGCTACGAGAGGCTCGCGCGGAAGTTCGATTCCAGCTCGGACAGGCTGACCGATTTCGTGCCGGAATCGTACGGTCCGGAACCTGGGAGTCCCACATCGCACGGACCTTCAATTCTTTGGGGCTGCCCCCGGAGCTCGCGGCGCTGCCGCATGTCGAGTCGTCATTCACCCCAACCGCCTATTCGAAAGTAGGCGCCTCGGGGCTATGGCAATTCATGCGTTCGACCGGGCGTCTCTACATGCGGGTCGATGACATCGTCGATGAGCGCCTCGATCCGTTCCGTTCCACAGAGGCTGCCGCTCGATTGCTACTTAGTAACTATCGTCTTCTCGGTAGCTGGCCCTTGGCGATCACCGCGTACAACCATGGTCCCGGTGGCATGCGTCGGGCGCGACAGGTGATGGGCACGGACGATTTCGCCGTGATTGCCCGTAACTACCGTAGCCGTTCGTTCGGATTCGCATCCCGAAATTTTTACCCGTCCTTTTTGGCAGCGCTCACTATCGACCAAGATCCGCAGCGCTATTTCCCTGGTGTGACGCGCGCTCCGGAGTTGCGATTTCACGAAGTCTTGATGCCGGGATATACCGATATCGCGCGTCTGGAGAAAGCACTGGATGTGCCGATGGGGCAATTGCGCGAGCTGAATCCCGCCCTACGACCGGCCGTTTGGTCGGGTGCGCGTCTCGTTCCTCGCGGATACCGTCTACGACTACCGGCCGAGCGCGCCGTATCTTCAGAAGAATTCGTAGCACGGGTTGGGGCGGATCAGATTTACGTGGCACAGATCGGTCCGCAGGCGCACAAAGTAGGGCGCGGCGAGACCCTCCACCAAATCGCCCGTCGATACGGCATGAATGTTCGTCGGCTCGCCGAGCTCAACGGACTTGATCCGGCAGCCAAATTGCGGCGCGGCAGGGTGCTCCAACTACCCGGGGGTCGTCCATCGACCTTGGCCGAGCTCGCGGTTCAAACCCCTCCGGCCGCTGCAGACTCCAGCCTGTAGGGCGCCCTCGATCCGCCGACCTATAATGGGGGCATGTGGCGTCTTGCCATCTTCCTCACGCTCTCTTTCGTTCTCTGCGCGCCGGCGGCGAGGAGCACGATTCAGCAAGTACCCACGGCGACCGAGGTCGTCGTGCATAAGTCTGCTCGTCGTCTCGAACTCTGGCGAGGCTCCACTTTGCTGCGCTCGTACCGGGTGTCGCTCGGGCTGCGGCCCGAGGGCCACAAACAGCGCGAGGGAGATTTTCGAACGCCGGAAGGCCGTTATCTGCTCGACTCGCGTAATCCCCGAAGCGACTTTTTTCTGTCGATCCGTGTGTCCTATCCCAACGAGCGCGACCGTGCTCGAGCGCGTAAAGCGGGTGTGCCGCCCGGTGGTTTGATCATGATCCACGGGTTGCCCAACGAGCCGCGTTGGACGCCCGAGCACTATGCTCGTGAGGACTGGACGGACGGCTGTATTGCGCTCAGCAATGCCGACATGATGGAAGTCTGGATGCTCGTCGCCGACGGCACTCCGATCGACATCCGGCCCTGATTCGGAGATTGTCTTGGAAACCAGTATCGTCATTCCCGAAGTTGTCGATGCCCGCGTTGCACCGCGAGGTGCGCTAGAGAGTCTCTCGCAAGAGGAAATCGAGAAACTTCTCTCGACGGGGCAAGGCGGTCTTTATCCGCTATTTCGACAATGTGCTCTAGCGGTTCTCAACGCCGGTAGCGATACCGATGATGCGCGAGAAATCTTCGAGCGTTACAAAGATTTCGATATCCGTATCCTGCGCCACGCATGGGGAGTAAAGCTCGAAATCAAGAACGCACCGGCGAAAGCGTTTGTCGATGGACAGATGATCCGCGGTACGAAGGAGTTGTTGTTCGCGGTGTTGAGGGACATTGTCTACACCGCGAACGAAATCGTCGATAGCGGACGCTTCGATCTCAATCGTCCCCAGTCGATCACCAACGCAGTGTTCCACATCTTGCGAAACGCACGATTACTCGATCACAAGATCAGACCGAATCTCGTGGTCTGTTGGGGCGGACACTCGATCAACCGCGAGGAGTACGAGTACACCAAGCGGGTGGGCTACGAGCTCGGTTTGCGTGGGCTCGACGTGTGCACGGGATGCGGGCCCGGCGCCATGAAAGGGCCCATGAAGGGCGCCACGATCGGTCATTCAAAGCAGCGCATTAGCGCGGGTCGATACGTCGGACTGACAGAGCCCGGAATCATTGCTGCCGAGCCGCCCAATCCTATCGTCAATAATCTCGTGATCATGCCCGACATCGAGAAGCGGCTCGAAGCCTTCGTTCGCGTCGCGCATGGTCTCGTGGTGTTTCCGGGTGGGGCAGGTACAGCCGAAGAGATTTTTTATTTGATTGGGATACTGCTCGATCCGGCTAATGCCAATCAGCCTTTCCCGGTCGTACTCACCGGACCGCGCAGTAGTGCAGCGTATTTCGAGAGAATCCGCGACTTTCTTGCGGGAACTATCGGCGATGCCGCGCTTTCGAAGCTGAAGATCGTCATCGACGATCAGGCGGAGGTGGCCCGCATCCTCGATCGGGGTGCGGATGAGGTACGCGATTTCCGCAAGAAGAACGGCGATTCCTTCAACTTCAATTGGTTGCTGCGTATCGACCCAGAGTTTCAGCAGCCTTTCGAAGTGACGCATGCCTCGATGCGCACGCTACGTTTGAATCGTGATCAGCCGGCGCATGAGCTCGCCGCCAATCTCCGGAGGGCGTTTTCCGGGATCGTGAGTGGCAACGTTAAAGAGCAGGGGATTCGGGCGATCGAACGCCATGGCCCGTTCGAGCTTTCGGGTGACCCGCACATCATGGCCTTGCTTGACGAGTTGCTCGCGAGCTTCGTCGCGCAGCAGCGAATGAAGCTACCGGGTACGGCCTACGTACCCTGCTACCGTATCGTCCGCCCTTGAAATCGGGCGAGGGGCGCCCCAAATCTCCCCTCCAACGACCCCGGTAGGACTCTCAAGGAGAGGTGCGATGTCCGAGCATGCCGAGAAGCATGGCTTCCAAGCCGAGGTGAAGGAACTCCTTCGCCTGATGATTCATTCGCTATACAGCCACCGCGAGATCTTCTTGCGAGAGCTGATCTCGAATGCGTCAGATGCCAACGATAAGCTTCGATTCTCTTCGTTGGCCCAGCCTGAACTCATGGCGGGCGACTCCGAGCTCAAGATTTGGGTGGACTACGACGCGACGAAGAAAACGCTGTCGATTCGCGATAACGGTATCGGCATGAATCGTGAAGAGGCGATCGCTCATCTCGGAACGATCGCCAAATCGGGCACGGCCGATTTTTTCAAGCGACTGACCGGCGACCAGCAAAAAGATTCCCAGTTGATTGGTCAGTTCGGTGTCGGGTTTTATTCGGCGTTCATCGTTGCCGAAGAAGTCGAGGTGTTCTCGCGGAAGGCAGGAGAGCCCGAGTCCGCAGCGATTCGATGGGCATCGAAGGCTGACGGCGAATTCACGATCGAGCCTACGACTCGCGACGAGCGCGGAACCTTGGTGGTGCTGCATCTTAAAGAGGACGCGAAAGAGTTTGCGGACGGCTGGCGTTTACGTTCGCTTGTCCGAAAGTATTCAGACCACATCGCCTTCCCCGTTCTGATGCGCAAAGAGGGTGAGGCGAGTCTCGATTGGGAGGCCGCCAATCAGGCTCAGGCCCTGTGGACCCGCCCGCGAAGCGATATCAAGGACGAAGAATACAAAGAGTTTTATCAGCACATCGCACATGACTTTGCTGAGCCGCTGGCCTGGAGCCACAACAAAGTCGAAGGCAAGCGCGAGTACACCTCGTTGTTATACCTGCCGAGCCGCGCTCCGTTCGATCTTTATCAGCGAGATGCCTCACGTGGACTGAAACTCTATGTTCGTCGCGTCTTCATCATGGACGACGCCGAGCAGTTTTTACCCATGTATCTGCGGTTCATCCGCGGTGTTATCGACTCGAACGATCTTCCCCTAAACGTGTCTCGCGAATTGTTGCAGCAAGATAGCGAGGTCGAGGCGATGCGATCCGCGCTCACGAAGCGCGCACTCGATTTGCTTGCGCGTCTCGCCAAAGAAGAGCCCGAGAAGTACGCTTCGTTCTGGAAGGAATTCGGCCCGGTGCTCAAGGAAGGAACGGGCGAAGATCCGTCGAATCGCGAGAAGATCTTGCCGCTATTGCGATTTGCGAGCACGAACGACGAAGGCGAGGAGCCGAAAACCACGTTGGCAGATTACGTGGCGCGAATGAAGAGCGGCCAAGAGCGTATTTACTACCTGATCGCCGATTCGATCACTGCGGCGCGAGGCAGCCCTTACCTCGAGCAGCTGAGAGCGAAAGGTATCGAAGTGCTGTTGCTGGCTGACCGAGTCGACGAGTGGATGATGGGATACGTTCGCGAATTCGAGGGCAAGCGATTCAAAGACGTTGCGCGAGGAGATCTCGAACTTGGGGATCTCGAAGATGCAGCATCGAAGGCGGCGATCGACGAAGCGGTCAAGGAAAACAAAAAACTGCTGAAGCGAATCAAAGATGCCCTCGGTGAGCGAGTTTCGGAGGTGAAGGTCAGCTCACGCCTTGCCGACACTCCTGCGTGTCTCGTTCTGTCCGAGAGCGATGTGGGGGCGCAGATGCGACGGATCTTGGCAGCCTCGGGACAAAGCATTCCGGAGACCAAGCCGGTGCTCGAGGTGAATGTAGGACACCCGCTGATTCGCAGACTCGATACCACGCGTGCTGAGGACGACTTTGCAGAGCTTTCGTTGCTCGTTTACGACCAGGCCAAGCTGGCCGAATCTGGAGCCATCGCGAATCCTGGAGAGTTTGTCCGCCGGCTCAACAAATTGCTGGGACAGCTGATGACAGTCACCTGACCCCGGTGCCGGAGTCGGGCGGCATGTCATAATCTCCCCATGAACAAGCCTGTTCCGACGGATGCCGAACTTCGCGCCCGACTCTCGCCTCTCGCCTATGAGGTGACGCGTAACAAGGGCACCGAGCGCGCCTTCACGGGCGCGTACACCTACAACAAAGACCGGGGCGTCTACGCCTGCGCCTGCTGTGGTGTCGAGTTGTTCCACTCCGATACCAAATACGACTCGGGGTCCGGCTGGCCGAGCTTTTGGGTGCCGCTCGCTCAAGATCGCGTTCGCGAGCATCGCGATACCAGTCACGGGATGGTTCGAATCGAAATCGTCTGTGCGAACTGCGACGCACACCTTGGCCACTTATTTCCGGATGGACCGAAGCCGACGGGGCTTCGTTATTGCATCAACTCCGTCTCGCTCGCTTTCGAGTCTGAGAAAGACCCTGGAGCCCACACCCCATGAGAGTATTGATATGGACTCTAATCGTCTCCGTTGCCGGCATCTTTATGGCGGTAGCATTTTTCCCTCTCTTGTTCGCGTCTGATCGCGACAACACTACGGCTCAGGAGGCCGCAATGTCAGAGCTCGTCAAAGAAGATCTCGAGGCCGGTGCCGGTGAAGAAGTGACGAACGGCCAAACAGCCGTCGTTCACTACACGGGTTGGTTGCACGATCCAAGCAAGCCCGAGGGCAAGGGAAAAAAGTTTGATAGCTCCAGGGACCACGGCGACACCTTTGCATTCACGGTGGGGGGAGGTCAGGTCATTCGCGGGTGGGATCTCGGAGTTGCTGGCATGAAGGTCGGCGGTAAGCGTCGATTGATCATTCCTGCGGAGTTGGGATACGGATCGCGGGGCGCAGGAGGAGTGATCCCCGGCGGGGCAACGCTCGTGTTCGATGTCGAACTGATGGCGATTCGCTGATCATTTTTTGGAGTCCGCTCATGTCAAAGCTTAAACCGGTGTTTTTTGTTGTCGCGGTTGCCGCGACTATGCTCGCCTCGACGATCAATGCGGCCACGCTCATCCATGCGGGTCGCGTCATCGACGGCATCAGTTCTGAGGCAATGACGGATCGGACGATCGTCATCGAAAACGGCCGCATCATCGCGATCGAAGCGGGTTATCGCAAGGCGGCGCGTGGCGACACCGTCATCGACTTGCGCAAATCCACGGTGATGCCGGGTCTCATGGACATGCACGTCCATCTCACTAGCGAACACAGTCGAAACAGCGAGCTCGACCGCTTCAAGAAAGACGCGCCGGACGTTGCCATCGACAGCGTGGTGTATGCCGAGCGGACGCTGATGGCGGGCTTCACTACGGTTCGGGATCTCGGCGATAGTTTTCGTGCGAGCGTGTCTCTTCGTAACGCTATTAACAGCGGTAAGGTCGCCGGCCCGCGTGTTTTCGCTGCCGGAAAATCGATTGCCACGACGGGCGGTCATGCGGATCCCACCAACGGTTGGGCGTCGTTTCTCAACGGCAATGATGTCGGTCCAGTGCAAGGCGTGATCAACGGTACTGAGCAGGCCGCTGAAGCTGTGCGCCAGCGGTACAAAGAGGGCTCGGATCTCATCAAGATCACGGCGACGGGTGGCGTACTCTCAATCGCCAAAAATGGTTTGAATCCGCAATTCACGGAGGAAGAGATTCGCGCGATCGTCGTGACTGCGCGCGACTACGGCTTCAAGGTGGCGGCGCATGCGCATGGCGCGGAGGGTATGAAGCGAGCGGTACGCGCGGGTGTCGATACGATCGAGCACGGCACATTCATGGACGATGAAACGATGGCGCTCATGAAAGAGCGCGGCACGTGGTACGTGCCCACGATAACCGCCGGGCGATGGGTGTACGATCGCTCGAAAGAAGACGGTTACTTTCCCTCGGTCGTTCGACCTAAAGCCGCGCTCGTGGGGCCGCAGATCCAGGGGACTTTTGCGAAGGCGTACAAGAGCGGTGTCAAAATTCTCTTTGGCACGGATACGGGTGTCTCCGCTCATGGGGACAATGCGCGGGAATTCGTCCTTATGGTCGAAGCGGGGATGCCGGCGATGGCGGCTATTCAGTCCGCGACGTCGGTTACGGCAAAGTTTTTAGAAATCGATGATCGGCTCGGTAGTGTCGTCGTGGGCAAGATCGCCGACCTCGTCGCTGTGCCGGGCGATCCGATCGCTGATATTTCGGCGATGCAGCGTGTGCACTTCGTGATGAAGGACGGCGTTGTCTACCGTCAGCCCTGAGCGACTTCTTCTGCCCGGCGGAGCAGGGCAGATCGAGACTCTCGTCGAGGCACCGCAGGTGAAACCCAGCGCGGTGGCGCTGTGTTGTCACCCGCATCCGCTTTTCGGCGGCACGATGACCAACAAAGTCATTCATACCGTGGCGCGTTCGTTTGTGTCGTCGGGCGCGGTTGCGATCCGGTTCAACTTCCGGGGGGTTGGGCTATCGGAAGGCGTTCACGACGGCGGTATCGGGGAGACGGACGACGTCATCGGTCTCGCGAATTGGGCCCGTGAGCGATGGCCTGGGTTGCCGTTTTGGCTCTCCGGATTTTCCTTCGGCGCGTGGATCGCGCTTCGAGCGCAGTCTGCACTACAACCATCGCTGCTCGTGACGGTAGCGCCGCCCGTCGGTCGCTGGGACTTTGCCGATCTCGGGCCCCCGACATGCCCGTGGCTTATCGTTCAGGGTGAAA
>JBEAXT010000209.1:0-14197 GCA_041159695.1 Pseudomonadota bacterium | reverse complement strand
CCTCGCCGGCGAAGTTTCCGGAGATCGTCGAGCCTCTGATCGAGACTGTTGTACCGATCCCTGCGACGCTCGCCCGTCTATTCGAGCGCCCCTCGAGGTTCGGTGAAATTGATGCCTCTCTCGATGCGCTGAGAGAGGCTCTACAATAAGCAGATGATGACGCTTCGTCCCGAACAGTGGGTGCTCCTCGGCGCTGCGATTTTATTGGGGGTACTCATTGGTATCGTCGTGACGCTGGGTTGGCGTTGGTATGTCCGTCGCCGGGAGCGTTTGCGGCGCAAGCGTCGAATCGAAGCGGTCTCCGTCGATCACCTCCGCGATGTCGCCGTGCCGGATGGCAGCGGCGGCACGTTGCACATCGATTACGTGTTGCTGACCGTTCGGGGAGTGCTGCTGCTCGACGTGCGCGAGGTGGTGGGCAACGTGTTCGGCTCAGATCCGATGGTCGAATGGACAGTGATGCAGGCCGGTCGTCGCCATACGTTCGCCAATCCTCAAGGACCCCTGTACGACCGAATCGCTGCGCTCAAAGCACTGGTCGAAGATCTGCCCATCGAGGGGCGGGTGATGTTCGGTACGGGATCGTCGTTCCCCAAAGGATTGCCTCGAATGACGATACGGGAAGACTCGCTGGAGTCGGAGTTTCCCCTAGGCGATCGAGGGCAGGCCGAGCAAATCGTCGCGACTTGGATGCAAGACTGGCAGAAGCTTCGAGCGACGCTCTCACCGAGCGAATTCAGCACGCGCGGTTGACGTCACCGTCAGACGGGCGGTAATCCAAAGAATCGTCTTGCAGTCGCCGTGGTGTGCGCGGCCAGCTCTGCGAGCGTTTCGCCGCGTGCGGCGGCGATGACCGCCGCAATATGTGGAAGATATTGCGGCTCGTTGCGACGCGACTCGGGCTTGGGTGTGAGGTCCCTCGGCAGAAGATAGGGGCCGTCCGTCTCGACCATCAATCGACCCGCGGGAATCTGGCCTACGAGTTCACGCAGATGCAGGCCCCGTCGCTCATCGCAGATCCATCCGGTGATGCCGATATGGAGTCCGAAGTCGAGGCAGGCCTCGAGCGCCTCCCCCGAGCCCGTGAAGCAATGTAGTACGGCGGGGGGTAAATCTTTTTGATGCGCTCGCAAGATGGCGATGAAATCGGCATGCGCATCCCGCTCGTGCAGAAAGAGAGGCTTTTGTAGTCCGATGGCCAGTTGCACCTGTCGCTCGAAGGCGAGGCGTTGCTCCCGCGGCGCTGAAAAGTTGCGGTGGTAGTCGAGGCCCGTTTCGCCGACGGCCACCACGAGGGGGTCGGCGGCAAGCGCCGATAAACCCTCGAATGCGACGTCATCGAGATCGGCCGCGTGATGCGGGTGACAACCTGCCGTGGCACGCAGCATTCGCGGTGCGGCGCGCGAGAGGGCGAGTGCTGCCTGACTGCCTTCGAGCGAGGCGCCCGTGACCACGAATTGAACGACGCCGACCTCGATGGCGCGTCTTAACACTTGCTCTCGATCGTGATCGTAGCTGTCGTGGGTCAGGTTGATGCCGATGTCGATCAGCTCGACGCTCACCGCGCTTGGCCTCGGTGATGCAGCGTGGTGAGTGCGGCGCACAGAGCGACGACGTCCTCTTCGGGCTGATCCCACGAGACCACGAGCCGCGCTTCGCCCGAGCCCTCCGCACCCCAATCATAGAATTCGAAGCCTTGGTCGCGCAGACTTTGAGCGCCGCGGTCACCGATACGCACAAAGATCTCGTTGGCGTCTACCGGTTGTATCAACGCCATACCCGCCGCGTCACCCACGCGTTTCGCGAGTGCGTTGGCTCGAGACGCCAGTTTGAGCCACAAGCCGTTTTCGAGGTACGCGAGAAGTTGCGCCGAGACGAATCGCATCTTGGAGAGCAGGTGGCCGGCGCGTTTGCGACGAAACTCGAAATCGGCCACCCGGTCGGGATCAAAGAATACGACAGCCTCTGCAGTCAGCGCGCCGTTTTTGGTGGCGCCGAAAGACAGCACATCGACACCCGCTCGCCAGGTGATCTCCGCGGGCGTGCAGCCGAGGGACGCGACCGCGTTGGCAAAGCGGGCGCCGTCCATGTGAACGATGAGCCCGCGGGCGTGGGCGGTTGCAGAGAGCGCGCGCACTTCATCCGCGGAGTAGACCCGCCCCAGTTCGGTCGCCTGCGTGATCGACAAGGCCCGCGGCTGCACGGTGTGTACGCTCACGGGATTCGCGGCGAGCGTACGCTCGATGGTTTCCGGGGTGACTTTGGCGCCATCACCACCCATCAAGATCAGTCGGGCACCGCCCGTCATGAACTCCGGCGCGCCGCACTCGTCGCGGACGATATGCCCTTCCTCGTGCGTCAGAATCGCGCCGTAAGGGGGGACAAAGGTCGCGAGCGCGAGCGTGTTGGCTGCCGTACCCGTCGCGACGGGAAACACCCGAACGCGTTTTTCGAAAAGTTCTGAAAAGCGCGCATCGAGACGGGCGGACCAATCGTCATCGCCGTAGCCGCGCGCATATCCACGATTGGCAGCCGCGATCGCATCGAGGATTTCCGGTGCGGCGGGGGCCGTATTGTCGCTCTTGAAGTATCTCGCCATGGGGCGCGAATCGTACTCCAACCGGCGCCCCATCGGCATGGCATCATTTGCACGTGCCCGACCAGATCGCGCTGCCTTTAGGGGTGGAGTCCGACGACCCCTCCGACCCGATACTCCACCTGCGTCGCAGCGCGCGGGCGCGTCGGCTGGCGTTGCGGGTCCATCTCGATGGGCGGGTCGAAGTCGTCGTGCCGCGAGGCGTCACGATGGCGGCGGTCGAGAACTTCGTCATGCGCCATCGCCCGTGGGTGCATCAAAAACTGGCCTCGCGTCCGGAGCGCGTCACACCGGATCCGTTCCCGCCGCAGCAGATCTCGCTTACCGCCCTAGGAGAGGTCTATCGGGTGCATCTGGCAGGCGGCCGCGGACGATTACGGGTCGACCCTCGCGCAGGTGTGCTGTCGCTACGCGGCGCCTGGGACAGTGCGACGCCCGCTGCCGCACGACGAGCACTCTTGATTTGGCTGGTCAACCATGCACGGACGGCGCTCGAGATGCGGTTGCGTGAGAAGGCTGTCAAGACCGGGTTTCATTATCGCAGTCTGCAGCTGCGGCGGCAGCGCACTCGCTGGGGTTCGTGCTCGAGTCGTGGCGTGATCAGTCTCAATGTGTGCGCCGTGTTCCAGCCGCCCGCCGTGCTCGACTACCTGCTCGTACACGAACTCGTTCATACCCGCCACATGAACCATTCCGCCGCCTACTGGAAGACCGTTGGCGAACATTGCCCGGGATGGAAGCATCTCGATCGCGCGCTTAGCGAGGGTTGGAAGCGTGTGCCCACGTGGGTGTTCGGCTGAGCGCTCGTCAACCAACGGTCCGACGGCGTTTTCGCCAGATCCGATAACCGAGCAGCGCGCCGAGCGCGGCCGCATAGATCAGGGGTTCGCGAATGTCCGCTTTGACCTGCCAGTAGTAGTGCCAAACGGCGAGGATCGTGACCGGGTAGATGAGTTGATGCAGTGTCTGCCAACGACGCCCGAGTTTGCGCATCATCCGGTTAGTTGATGTGATCGCAAGCGGGATCAATGCCAGCAGAGCGAGGCTGCCGACGATAATAAAAGGCCGCCGCGCGATTTCTCGTGTGAGGTCGCTGAAGTCGAGGTCGAGCTCGAGCACGGCGTAAATCAAAAAATGCATCAAGGCGTACGCGAACGAAAATAATCCGAGCATTCGGCGTATCCCGAGTAACGCGATCCATCCGGTCGTCTCCCGTAGGGGCGATACCATCAGCGTGATCATCAGCAGGTTGAGTGACGTTTTTCCCGTCATGTGCAGCATCTCGCGGATGGGATTGGGTCCCAGTGTTTGTCCGGCGATGCCGAGGACTCCCGCGATCAGCAGCATGAGGGGAACCGATGCGCCGACAAAGGTGAGGGACCTTAGCCAACGCTCGCTGGGGCGCCACGCAGGGGGTTGGGATCGGCGCATGGATCAGTAGAAGCGGCGCAAATCCATGCCGCGGTAAAGAGAGGCGACTTCGTTCGCATAACCATTGAATGGCAACGTGTCGATGCGCGAGGCCAAAAAATTCCCACCGATTCGTCGCTCCTTGGCCTGGCTCCATCGGGGGTGATCCACGGAGGGATTGACGTTCGCAAAGAAACCGTACTCGTCGGGGGCCGAGAGGTTCCAGCTCGTCGCGGGTTGTCTCTCCGTGAATCGAATGCGCACGATCGACTTGATGCTCTTGAAGCCGTACTTCCAGGGGACGATCAATCGCAGCGGTGCTCCGCTTTGATTAGGAAGCCATTTTCCGTAGAGCCCGACGACCAGTAGTGTCAGCGGATTCATGGCTTCATCGATGCGCAGGCCTTCGCGATAGGGCCAATCGAGGACGTTCGTGCGCTGCCCGGGCATCTGCCGCGGATCAAGGAGCGTGGTGAATTCAACGAACTTGGCGCGCGAGGTGGGCTTGAAGCGTCGAATGAGGTCCGACAACGGAAAACCCATCCAGGGTACGATTCGTGACCACGCTTCGACACATCGGAAGCGGTAGATGCGCTCTTCGAGTGCATGGGGTTTCAGAATATCTTCGAGCGTAAAACGTCCGCGGAGCTCGGCTTCGCCATCGATCTCGACACTCCAAGGGCGGCTTCGAAAGTTTTGTGCGCGCTGGTAAGGATCCTCTTTCTCGAAACCGAACTCATAAAAATTGTTGTACGTCGTGATCTCGTCCCAGGTGTTGGGCGGCTCGGTGGTGGAGAACCTCGGGTTACGCGCATACTTCGGTGACGGCAAGCCCGATGCGCCGGGTTTGGTGTTTTGGGCGTCGGCCTCGATTCCGCCCCCGATCATCGCTGCTGAGGCCGCGAGCGCAGCTAACACGCGTCGACGGTCAAAATATTCTGATTCCGGGGGAATCTCTGACGGAAGGATTGAGGGATCGCGATAGGTGCCCATGGTCGTTCCTTGAAGGGTGCCGAGTTAAACCCAGTACCGGAAATCTACCGGAATTCCAGAAGCCGCTTTACGCAAAGATTTGTTCGCGTTGATGATGACGGCCTGATCGACGAGTCGCAGGTGAGGCAGGTCGGGTGCCGAATTGCCGTAGCCGACGAGTCGACGCCCGGGGAATCGCGCCGCCATACGTCGCAAAGCTGCCGCTTTTTCCTCATCGCGCATGTTGGGCGTCGTCAGCCAGCCCTCGAGTCGGTCATCGCTCCAGGCAACCTGGCTGCAAAGGTAGTCATCGAACCCCAGCGCCTGCGCGAGCTCCGGGACATAAAGATCGACGGTCGCCGTCATCAAGACGAGATGGTCGCCGGCATCGCGATGTTTACGGATCGCCGCGAGCGCATCCGGAAACACGCCGCGGGAAATGAGTCTCGGGACATAGTCGGCGGTCCAGGCGTTGATGTCCGCGCGCGAAGCTCCACCCATGACGGCGTGCAATAGGGCGCCTTTGAGATGACCTCGATCTTTGCGCGCGACGGCGAACTCGACCAAGGCCGGTATGACCCTGAGGTAGCCGAGTAGCCGTGCAGGATGCCGCCGAACGAAACCGGCGACGTATCCGAAGAGCGTATCGCGACGCGAAATCGTTCCGTCGAGATCGAAGAAAACGAGGCGAGGGGCAGGCTCGCGTGGATATTCGAGATCGTCCACGCGAGCCTCTGAGCCTTACCTGCCGGCGCTCTGCGCGAGTTGACGAAGGACGTATTGAAGGATTCCGCCGTGTCGGTAGTAGTCACGCTCTTTCGGCGTGTCGATACGTACCCGCACCTCGAAGACGATCGGCTTACCGCCGTCTTTCGGGGTGGCGGTCACCGTCACGCTACGTGCCTCGGCATTTTGCAGATCGCCGAAATCGAAGGTCTCAAGACCGGTGAGTCCGAGGCTCTGAGCGTTTTGCCCGTTCGTGAACTGGCACGGCAATACGCCCATGCCGATCAGGTTGGAGCGATGGATACGCTCAAAACTCTCCGCGATGACCGCCTTGACGCCAAGGAGCATGGTGCCCTTCGCCGCCCAATCGCGCGAAGAGCCTGTGCCGTATTCCTTACCCGCGAGTACGACCAGCGGCGTACCGGTCGACTGATACTTCATTGAAGCGTCATAGATCGACATCTGCTCGCCGGATGGAATATGCAAGGTGACGCCGCCTTCGGTGCCGGGAACCAGCAGGTTTCGCAGGCGGATGTTGGCGAAGGTTCCGCGCATCATGACTTCGTGGTTGCCTCGACGCGCGCCATAGGAATTGAAGTCGGCCTTTTGGACGCCATGCGACTCGAGATACTTGGCCGCGGGGCTGCCCTTGGCGATGTCGCCTGCGGGGGAAATATGATCCGTCGTAACCGAGTCGCCCAACAGTGCCAGCGCGCGAGCACCCTGAATGGGCTTCACGGCCGTGGGCTGCATGCTCATTCCGTCGAAGTAGGGCGGATTGCGCACATAGGTCGATTTGTCATCCCAGGCGTACAGATTTCCCGCTGGCACCTTGATCGACTGCCAGTTCGCATCGCCGGCGAAGACATCGCCATAGCTGCCGCGGAACATGTCCGAGTCGATGGAGGCGCGTACCGTCTCGGCGACTTCCTTCGGGCTCGGCCAAATATCTTTGAGGTAGACCGTCTGACCGTCGGAGCCTGTGCCGAGTGGCTCGGAGTTGAGATCGATGTCCGTCGTACCGGCGAGCGCATAGGCGACGACGAGCGGTGGCGAGGCGAGGAAGTTCATTTTCACTTCCGGATGAACGCGCCCTTCGAAATTTCGATTTCCCGAGAGCACCGAGGTGGCGATGACATCGCCCGATTTGACGGCAGCGGAAATCTCAGGCTTCAAAGGGCCCGAGTTGCCGATGCAAGTCATGCAGCCATATCCCGTCACGTGGAAGCCCACGGCGGCATAATCATCGAGGAGCTGAGCCTTGGTGAGATAGTCGGTGACGACCTTCGAGCCGGGTGAGAGGCTGGTCTTCACCCAGGGCTTTGCTTTTAGGCCGCGTCGGGCGGCGTTGCGCGCGAGCAATGCGGCACCGAGCATCACGGACGGGTTCGACGTGTTGGTGCAGCTCGTGATCGCCGCGATGAGTACGGCGCCGTCCTTGACGTCATAAGAGGTACCGTTGCTGACCGTGCCAACGCCCGTCGCAGCAGGGTTCTTCTTGGCACGCTCTTCAGACATTTGTGTATGCGTCTTTCGGTACACCTGTTT
This sequence comes from Pseudomonadota bacterium, assembly GCA_041159695.1. Classification (GTDB taxonomy): domain Bacteria; phylum Pseudomonadota; class Gammaproteobacteria; order Steroidobacterales; family Steroidobacteraceae; genus UBA964. The sequence goes on along the minus strand of JBEAXT010000209.1, from coordinate 6,945 downwards.
CAGGGTGCGAACGGGAACTCGATCTTGAGGACGTTTCGGCCCCGCGAGCGATGGCTCGACGGTGCTGAGGTCGAGCTCCAACACATCGGTGTATTGAGCCTGGGGAGCGCCGTTGTAACGCCACATCCCTTGGGTCTTGGCGTAGGCCTCGACGAGATCGATCTGCGACTTGGGCCGCCCCGAGAGCTCGAGATAGCGGAGCGTCTCTTCGTCGATCGGGAAGATGCCGCAGGTGCTGCCGTACTCCGGCGCCATATTGGCAATGGTGGCGCGGTCGGCGAGCGGCAGGTTGGCGAGTCCGTCGCCAAAATATTCGACGAACTTTTCGACGACGCCCTTCTTACGCAGCATTTCGGTGACGGTGAGCACGAGATCGGTCGCCGTCGCGCCGGGTTGCAGTTGGCCCGTGAGCTTGAACCCCACCACTTGCGGAATGAGCATCGTTACGGGCTGGCCAAGCATGGCGGCTTCAGCCTCGATGCCGCCGACGCCCCAACCGAGTACGCCCAGACCGTTGATCATCGTGGTGTGCGAGTCGGTACCGACCAAGGTGTCGGGATACGCCTGCGGTCGGGCGCCATCGGTGTTTTCGAACACGACGCGACCGAGGTATTCGAGGTTGACCTGGTGAACGATACCCGTATTCGGCGGTACCACCTTGAAGTTACGGAACGCGGTTTGCCCCCATCGCAGGAACGAGTACCGCTCGCCATTTCGCTCAAATTCGATTTTAGTATTTTTGGCGAGCGCGTCGTCGGTGCCGTAGTAATCCACTTGAACAGAGTGATCGATGACCAGCTCTGCAGGCGCGAGCGGATTGACGCGCTGCGGATCACCGCCAAGTTTCTGAATAGCCTCACGCATGGCCGCGAGATCGACCACGCAGGGTACGCCCGTAAAGTCCTGCATGATCACTCTTGCAGGTGTGAAGGAAATTTCGTGGTCGGGTGTCGCCTTGGGATCCCAGTTGAGGAGAGCGTCGATGTCCCGACGCGTTACATTGACGCCGTCTTCGAAACGCAGGAGGTTCTCGAGCAAAATTTTGAGCGAGTAGGGGAGTCGAGACACTTTGTCTTGCGGTAACGCGCCCAGACTCCAAATGTCATAGGACTGCGGACCCACTTTGAGTGTGGTTCGACTCTTGTAGCTGTCGGTCATGAAAACCCCCAATCGAGACCGTCACGAGACGGGAAAAAACGAGCGCGAATTATAGCGTCTCGCGATGTCGGGCGCGCCGTGCTAGCGGTCCCGTTGGTTTACGGGCCTGTCGACTCGATGACAGCGCCGCCCAGGCAGCGTGACCCGGCATAGAGCACCGCAAATTGCCCCGGCGTGACCGCGCGCTGCAGCTCGTGGCACCTGATTTGCAGCCGACCATCGACGAGCGGCAGCACTTTGCATGGCTGGTCGGTCTGTCGATATCTCAATTTCACGGCGGCCTCGAAGGGCTCCATGGGTGGGTCGATGAGCCAGTGGGCGGCTCCGGTCGTTACGGTGCGAGAGAGTAGCAGCGGGTGATCGTGCCCCTGCACCACGATGAGCGCGTTACGGATCGAGTTCTTGCGCGCGACATACCACGGCGCCTCATCGTGTCCGGATTGACCGCCGATCTCGAGTCCGCCGCGCTGACCGAGCGTGTAAAACGCGAGGCCCTGATGGGTTCCCAATCGTTCACCTTCCGGCGTCTCGATGGGTCCCGGTTTTTTGGCGATGTACTGATTCAGGAACTCGCGGAAGGGTCGCTCTCCAATGAAACAGATTCCGGTGCTGTCGGGCTTGTCGTGGACGGGCAAACCCGCTGCGCGAGCGCGGGCGCGAACGTCGGTCTTCGGTAAATCGCCCAACGGAAACAACGCAGCCTCGAGCTGCACCCGTTCGAGGGAGTGCAGAAAGTACGACTGATCTTTGTTGGCGTCTGCGGCTTTGTGCAGCTCGACGCCCCCGGAGCCCTCGAGTCGTCGGGCGTAGTGTCCGGTTGCGAATCGATTGCCGCCGAGGCGACGAACGTGTTTAAGGCAGACCCCGAATTTGATCTCGCGATTACAGAGCACATCGGGGTTGGGCGTTCGGCCGGCGCGGTACTCCGTCAAAAAATAGTCGAAAACTCGTTGCCGATATTCTGCTGCGAAATCGACGCGATGCAGAGGGATTCCGAGTTCACGGCATACGGCGAGCGCGTCCTGGTAATCCGCCGAGACGGTGCAATACGCGTCGTCCTCTTCCCAGTTCGCCATGAAGAGGCCCTCGATCTCGAGGCCTTGCTGACGCAACAGCAGGGCGGCGACTGCGGAGTCGACACCCCCCGAAAGCCCGACGACGATCACGTCTTCGCGAGCTTCGCGGCCACGCCGAGGTAATTCTCGGGGCGCAACTCGGCAAGGCGCGTCCGCTCGGCAGCGGGAAGCGGGAGCTTGGCGACAAACTCTTGGTAGGCTTGCCGGTCGATTTTTCGGCCGCGCGTAAAATCTTTGAGAAGTTCGTAGCCGTTCGGGACGCCGGCGGCTCGCAGTGCCGTCTGGACCGCCTCGCCGAGAACTTCCCACGCCTGCTCGAGATCGGCACCGATACGCGCGGGGTCGGCATCGATCTTGCCGAGACCGCGCTGCAGCGATTTCCACGCGACCAAAACATGCCCGAGCGCCACGCCCAGATTTCTCAAAACAGTGGAGTCGGTGAGGTCGCGCTGCCAACGGGAGATCGGCAGCTTCTCGGCGAAATGACGGAGCAGCGCGTTTGCGAGGCCGAGATTGCCCTCGGCGTTTTCAAAGTCGATGGGATTTACTTTGTGCGGCATGGTCGAGGAACCGACCTCGCCCGCCACGGCGCGCTGTTTGAGATAGCCGAGACTGATGTATCCCCAGACGTCTCGACAGAGGTCGATCACGATGACGTTGAGCGCGGCCACGGCATCGCAATACTCGGCGATCCAGTCATGCGGTTCGATCTGCGTAGTGAGTGCGTTGACCTCAAGCCCGAGCGATCGGATGAAGCGGTCGGAGATTGACGGCCAGTCCGCGTTTGGAAGCGCAGCCACGTGCGCATTGAAGTTACCAACGGCGCCGTTCCATTTACCGAGAAGGCGAACATTTCGCCATCGCTGTTCCGAGCGGTCGAGACGCGCGATCACATTGGCTAATTCTTTGCCTAGCGTCGTTGGGCTCGCCGTTTGTCCGTGAGTTCGTGACAGCATGGGCAGCTCTGCATGCTGCGAAGCGAGCGCGCGCAATGTCGTGCGGATCGTTGCGATCTCGGTGAGCAACGCACCGCGTGCAGCCCCCAGCATGCGCGCGTAGGCGAGGTTATTGATGTCCTCGGATGTACAGCCGAAGTGAACGAGCTCGAGCGCAGCCGAGGTCGCGCCGGCAGAGGTAAGTTGGTCTCGAACGTAGTACTCGACGGCTTTCACGTCATGATTCGTTCGTTGCTCGATCTTTTTGACCTCGAGCGCCGCATCGACCGGCGGGTTGAGGGCGAGATTGCGAGCAACGGCGAGTACGTCTTCCGATAGCTCGGTCACAGCCGCGAGGCCTACCGGTTTTTCGCGGTGAAGCGCGAGCAACCATTCCGCTTCGATGCGGATACGCTCTCGGATCAGGGCGGCCTCGGAGAGGTGGGCTCGAAGCGGCTCGGCGCTGCGGAAGTAGCGGCCGTCGATCGGGGACAGGGCATCGAGAGGGTCGAGAGCCATGCGGAGCTCGGTACGCTGAAAATGCTAGGATGCGAATCATACCCCATGCCCGACACCGCCCCCGTTTTGCCGCCTTCGACCGACCTCAAGTCGACCCTGCGCTCGCGTTTGCTGTCGAGCCCGTGTCATGCCCCCGCGAACGACTGGCGCCTGGGGGAGGTGTCCGAGGCCCGAAAGCGCCGTCTGCGCAAATTCTTCCCGGAGCACCCGACGCCGGCAGCCGTCTTAGTGCCCCTCGTCGATCGCGGGGACGATCTCGGCATTCTCCTGACCGTTCGATCCTCAGCGCTCAAGCATCACGCCGGGCAAATCAGTTTCCCGGGTGGACGCATCGAGTCGATCGATACCGATCCCCTCTGCGCGGCGCTGCGGGAAACGGAAGAGGAAATCGGATTGAGTGCCGATCGAATCGAGGTGGCCGGTTATCTTCCCGATCACCTCGTGATCACCGGTTACCGCGTGACCCCCGTGGTCGGCTTCGTCGATCCTGGCTTCACGGTAGCGCCTGATCCCACCGAGGTGGTCGAGGTCTTCGAAATGCCGCTATCCGTGGTACTCGATGAGCGTAACCATGTGCCGACCGTGCGGCACTTTGAGGGAGAGGCGGTGCATTTCATTGACTTCCCCTATGGTCCGCACACGATCTGGGGCGCGACGGCCGGGATGTTGATGACGTTGTATCGCACGCTTCGCGGCGAGCCGGGTTGAGTTCTCGGCACTATGAAAGAACCCATCCATCGTCTGCTCGACATCATGCGAGCGCTTCGCGACCCGAAGTCGGGCTGTGCTTGGGATCGCGAGCAAACTTTTGAAAGTATCGTTCCGCATACGCTCGAAGAGGCGTACGAATTGACGGAAGCGATCAATAGTCAAAACGCAGAGCGTATTCGCGACGAGCTCGGCGATTTGCTCTTCCAAGTCGTTTTTCTCGCCCGCATCGCCGAGGAACAGGAGCTCTTTAATTTTGACGACGTCGCTCAAGGAATTTCCGAAAAACTGACTCGGCGACATCCTCACGTTTTCGCACAACCGAATCAAATTAGCGCCGAGGATCAGACCCGCGCATGGGAGTCATTCAAAGAAGCGGAGCGGAAAGACGCCGGTCAAAAAGGCGTGCTCGAAGGTGTCGCGCTCGCGCTGCCTGCGCTGACACGCGCGGTCAAACTAGGCAAGCGTGCCGCGCGAGTTCATTTCGACTGGCCCGATGCTTCGGGTATGCGAAAGAAGCTTGACGAAGAGCTCGGTGAGTTCGAGGCAACGCTCGCCAATCGGGAGAGTTCGTTAAGACAACACGATGAGTTGGGCGACTTGCTATTCGTCATTGCCAACTGGGCGCGTCATCTGCAGCTCGACCCCGAGGCTGCGCTGCGAGGAACCAACCGAAAATTTGAGCGTCGGTTTGCCTGCATGGAGCAGCTCGCGGCGGCCGCGGGCAAGTCGCTGCTCGAGCTCGATGCCGACGAATGGGAGCGGCTTTGGCAGCAGGCCAAGGCCACGGAGCGATCACCGATTTCCTGAAATCCCCGTTTTTTAGGGCTTTCTGAGGCGCCCGCGCTAGAATGCCTGAACATGAAAACGCCCGATCATCAAGCCTGGAACCCGACGAGCTGGCAGACCCGGCCTGCGCAGCAGCAGCCGGCCTACGGCGATCCGTCGGCGCTCGCCGATGCGGTGGCCAAACTGTCGAGGTTGCCGCCGATCGTCGTCTCCTGGGAGGTCGAGCGTCTTCGTGAGGAGCTCTCGGCAGCCCAGCGGGGTGAGCGTTTCCTGTTGCAAGGTGGGGACTGTGCTGAGAGCTTCGACGATTGCGAGTCGAGCACGATCACCAAGCGACTGAAAATTTTGCTGCAAATGAGTCTCGTGCTGACGCACGGTCTCAAAAAACCCGTGATTCGCGTCGGCCGGATGGGTGGGCAGTATGCCAAGCCGCGCTCGGCAGACACGGAAACCCGCGATGGTGTGACGCTGCCGTCCTATCGCGGAGACATCGTCAATCGGTCCGAGTTCACCCCAGAAGCGCGCGAACCCGATCCTCAGCTTTTGTTGCGGGGTTACGAGCGGGCAGCGCTCACCATCAATTTCGTGCGTGCGCTGATCGATGGCGGCTTCGCAGACCTTCATCACCCGGAGTACTGGGATCTCGGTTTCGTCGGTCATTCGCCCTTCAAGGCGAAGTACGAGCGCATCGTCGCGTCGGTGGCCGACGGACTCGAGTTTTTCGAAACCATCAGCGCCAAAGAGGTCCATCAGGCGCTACGTGCCGAGTTTTACGCGAGTCACGAGGCCTTGGTGCTGCATTACGAGCAAGCTCAGACTCGCTTCATCCCGCGGCAGAGTCGCTGGTACAACCTGTCTACGCACATGCCGTGGATCGGTATGCGAACCGCGCAGATCGACGGCGCACACGTCGAGTATTGCCGCGGGATCGCCAACCCTGTGGGCGTCAAAATCGGGGCGGCGATGGATGCGGCCTGGTTGCAGCGGCTCGTCACGACGCTCAATCCTCAAAATATTCCTGGCAAGCTCGCGCTCATTCATCGGTATGGCGCCAAGGATGTCGAGAGCGCTTTGCCGAAGGCGATACAGGCCGTACGCGCGACGGGGCATTCTGTGCTCTGGATTTGCGATCCCATGCACGGCAATACCGAGACCAGTCAGAGCGGGCTCAAGACCCGTCGTTTCGAAAATATTCTCCGCGAGCTCGAACTTGCGAGCGGCATACACCATGCGCTCGGTTCGCATCTCGGCGGCGTCCACGTCGAACTCACGGGTGAAGACGTGACCGAGTGCACGGGTGGTGCTCGCGGCCTTGCTGACGTCGATTTGCAGCGTGCGTACAAGTCGAGCGTAGACCCGCGACTCAATTACGAACAGGCGCTCGAGTTATCGCTGATGCTCGCCGAGCAGCTGCGCGCGCCGAGACGCGGCGAGTAAACGCCCGTTCGGGTCAGGCGTGGCCGCAGGGCGTGTTTCGCGGACAGGATCGACTGCGTGGGCAAATGATGCTCGCCGGTGATTCGAGCGAGCGAGCCACCCAGGCGATGTTCAATACATGACTCACCGTGCGGATCGCTTCTGCCGCTTCGTCGGGGACGCGACTGATTCCGCTACCGCGACCGCACTGCGCATCGATCAGGTCGATGATCCGGCGAGAGTCGAAGCCTTGAGCATCGAGCGCGGGAGCGAGGTCGATCCCGACCGACAGGACGTGCGAGACGTCGGCCGCATCGCGTGTGCGAAGCGAGTGGCAGCAGTAG